>CAMVJO010000032.1 GCA_947167835.1 uncultured Prevotellaceae bacterium | reverse complement strand
ACTCAAAAATCTTTGAAAAATCAAAACAGCCTAATTTTTAGAACAACCCTTAAATATATTAGGAGCAGATTATCGATTTCCTTATCCGACAAAACGGGTATTATTTCCTGAGTTGCGCCAAAGTTTCCTTCAAAGCCGCAATCTTTGTCTTGGCATCACTTTGTTTCTTGCGTTCCAAAGCCACAACTTGCTCAGGTGCATTAGCAACAAAGCGTTCATTAGAAAGTTTCTTCTCAACTCCCATCAGGAATCCTTCCAAATGCTTCAGTTCGGCCTCGGCTTTCTGGATTTCTGCCTCCACGCTTATCAGATCACCCAGCACTACGGCATATTCTGCTGTACCAACGAGGAAGGATGACGTACCTTCTGCTTTTTCGGGCACTACATCTACTTTTTCTACGTTAGCCATCTTTTGCACAACGGCACGATATGCTTCGTAACGGTCAGTTCCTACAGCTTGGAGCGTAAGTGTATTCTTTTGTGCGATATTTTTCTGATTACGGATGCCGCGTACATTACTAATAATATCCTTTACGGCTTCCATTTCGGCAATAAGTTGCACGTCTTCAGGTCTTACTGCCTCAATGCTCTGAGGACTTACCATAATGCTCTCGCCTTCCTTGCGCTCAACCAGATGTTGCCAAAGTTCTTCCGTAATAAACGGCATGAAGGGGTGGAGCAAATGCAACAGGTCGTCGAAGAAACGAAGCGTTGCGTCATAAGTTGTTTTATCTATGGGCGCTCCGAAAGCAGGTTTTACCATTTCCAGATACCAAGACGAGAATTCGTCGCGGAAAAGTTTGAACACTTCCATCAAAGCGTCGCTAATGCGATATTTACGGTAGTGATCTTCCACAACGGCTGCGCTCTGGCGTATTTTTGCTGCCATCCAAGTCGTTGCCTTCTGCGAGGCATCATTCGGTTGCAGGCTGCCATCTACATTCCATCCGCTGACAAGTCTGAACGCATTCCATATTTTGTTGCAGAAGTTACGACCTTGTTCACAAAGTGACTCATCAAACAAGATATCGTTACCAGCAGGAGCACAAAGCATCATACCCATTCTCACACCGTCGGCTCCGAACTTATCAATCAGCTCAAGTGGGTCGGGAGAGTTGCCCAATTGCTTCGACATCTTACGACCTAATTTGTCGCGCACGATACCTGTGAAATAAACATTGCGGAAAGGCATATCTTTCATGTACTCATATCCTGCCATTATCATACGTGCTACCCAGAAGAAGATAATATCCGGACCTGTTACCAGATCACTCGTCGGATAGTAGTACTTTAATTCTTCATTTCCGGGTTCGTTGATTCCTTTGAACAGAGATATAGGCCAGAGCCACGAAGAAAACCATGTATCGAGGGCATCTTCGTCCTGCTTTAAGTCAGTAAGTTTCAGGTTCTTGTCACCTGTCTTTTCCTGAGCCAGTCGTAAAGCCTCTTCTGCCGTCTCTGCTACTACGAATCCGCCCTGTGGCAGATAATAGGCCGGAATACGGTGTCCCCACCACAGCTGTCGGCTGATACACCAGTCTTTTATATTTTCCAACCAGTGACGATAGGTATTTTTATACTTGGCTGGATAGAATTTAATCTCATCATTCATCACAGGGGGCAGCGCCAAATCTGCGAAGTGCTGCATACGCAGGAACCACTGCATGGAAAGTTTGGGTTCGATGGGCACATTTGTTCTTTCGCTGAAACCTACGTTGTTGGTATATGCCTCAACTTTTTCCATTAGTCCGGCTTCCAGCAAATCTTTTTCGATCTGTTCGCGCACAGCGAAGCGATCCATTCCGACATATAGGCCTGCCGCTTCGGAAAGTGTGCCATCGGCATTGAAGATGTCGATGCTTTGCAGATTATGTTTCTCTCCCAGCATATAGTCATTGACATCGTGTGCGGGAGTTACCTTCAAACATCCGGTACCGAACTCAACATCAACATATTCGTCTTCGATAACAGGGATTACTCTGCCTACAAGAGGAACAATCACGCGCTTACCTTTCAACCACTGGTTCTTTGGATCGTTTGGATTGATACACATTGCCGTATCGCCCATGATTGTCTCGGGACGCGTCGTAGCTACCACGGCATAGCGGCCTTCAGCATCGCCTTCTACCTTATATCTCAGATAATAGAGCTTAGAATGTTCTTCCTTATATATCACTTCCTCGTCCGAAAGTGCAGTCTGTGCCTTCGGATCCCAGTTTACCATGCGAACGCCTCGGTAAATCAAACCTTTATTGTAGAGATCCACGAAAACCTTGATGACACTCTTCGAGCGTTCCTCGTCCATCGTGAAAGCGGTGCGCTTCCAATCACAACTGGCTCCTACCCTGCGCAACTGTTTGAGGATAATGCCGCCGTGTTCGTCGGTCCATTCCCAAGCATGTTTCAGAAACTCTTCGCGAGTGAGGTCTTGTTTCCTGATACCGCGCTCTGCCAAACGATTTACCACCTTTGCCTCCGTAGCAATAGAGGCATGGTCGGTGCCAGGTACCCAGCACGCATTTTTACCTTCCATGCGTGCACGACGCACCAAGATATCCTGTATGGTTTCGTTGAGCATGTGTCCCATATGCAGGATTCCCGTCACATTTGGCGGCGGAATCACTACGGTATATGGCTCACGTCCATCAGGTTTTGAACTGAACAATTCGTGTTGTTCCCAATATTCGTACCAACGTCTTTCTACTAGTTCCGGACTGTACTTTGTTGCTAATTCCATGTCTGTGTACTATTTTTAATTTCGCGCAAAATTACAACTTTTCGGGCAATAAAAGGCTATTTTCTTTCACAAAATCCTGACGACAGTACGTTTTCTGCTGGAAAATGGCAGGAAACGGCAAAAAGTGCAACTTCATTTTATAAAACCCCGTATTAAAAAATCGTCTCATCGCCGTGAGAAAATTTTCTCAACACGAAGAGAATGTTTTCTCAACGCGATGAGAAAGTTTTATCATCGCGAAGAGAATGGAAAAACGCGCCACAACAAAAGAAAATAATGCCGATATCACATAAAACCTGTAAAAACGCACAAAGAACCTTGCCGAATAATAATAAAATCTGTATATTTGCAGCAAGTTAGACACATATCATATTGTGTATCTCAACCATAACTCAAAGATAAAGCGATGAAAATTCACAAAATACAGGCTTTCATTATCTTTCTGTGCTGCTTCCTGTCAGGAATTGGCTCTACGTTTGCGCAGTCTCAGAATAATAATGACATTGCCGGCACCGACTTCTCAAAAAGGCTGGAAAACATACTGAAACAATACACGGACACGCTCGATATGCTCCGGCAAAAAGTGATTCTCTCGTCAGTAAATAGCGAAGATAACATACTTACAGATCCTTTCTACATCAGTGTGTTCTCAAGTCCTACACTTTTTGAAGGAACACTCCGACGTTCGTTTGCACAACCCTATGGCAACAGTCGTTTTACCCCAACAAACGAAGGATTGTGGACACCGCTTTCAAAACAAAGCACCATTTTGCAGACCGACCGCCTGCTTCTCAACACATATACCACGCAACCCTGGCTCATTGTCAATAACGAAAAGCAGAAAGAATCGGGGAAAGGGATAAAATATGACATTAAAACGCCAAAAAATATGGGCGTTGAACTCACAAAGAAGATAAAAGACCAGAAAGCCGAGAGCACCATTCCGACAGAAGACACTCCGGAATGGAATATCGAAGTGAAAAAGCCCAATTTCTGGACACTCTCTGCCAATTTCTCCCTGCAATTCATGCAAAACTACATATCCGACAATTGGTATAAGGGAGGAGAGAGCAATAATGCCATGCTGGGAGAACTGATTGTAGAACTGAACTACAACAACAAGCAGAAAGTGACTTTTAATAACAAACTCGAAGTCAAAACCGGCTTTCAGACTTCGCATAGCGACAGCCTGCATAAATTTAAGACCAATACCGACCTCGTCAGACTGACGAATAAATTAGGAATACAGGCTACAAAGCATTGGTATTACACCTTTATGCTACAATCATGGACACAATCTTTCAGAGGATACAAGAGTAACAATCCCAAAGTATTCAACGATTTCATGTCACCCTTTGAATCCGTAGCCTCTGTCGGTATGGATTATAAGTTAGACACAAAGAAATTCAAGTTCAACGCCACCATTTCCCCATTGGCCTGCGACTTCAAATACGTAGCCCGCAGTGCATTGGAAACAAGCTACGGTTTGGACGAAGGACACCACTCAAAATTCGACTTCGGTTCCACTATCACTATGAATGCCGCATGGAACGTTACGAAAGACATATCTTGGACCAGCCGCCTCTACTTTTTCACTAATTACAAGAAGACACAGGTGGAATGGGAAAACACTATCAATCTTTCCATCAACAGATACCTTTCGACAAAACTGTTCCTTTTCCCGAGATTCGACGATGGAACGAAAAAAGCCGACGATGCCTCCTATTTCCAGTTCAAGGAAAACCTCTCTGTCGGACTTAATTTGAATTTTTAGGACGAAAAATCCATCTTATTGAAAAAAAACTTATTAAATTTGTACACTCTTAGAATTTAACGTAACAAAATAATAATTTCAAAGCACTATGAAAAAAACAATTCTCGTTACAGGTGGTACGGGCTTCATAGGTTCGCACACCACAGTCGAACTACAAAATGCCGGCTATGATGTAGTCATTATTGACAACCTCTCAAATTCAAAAGCCGACGTTGTAGATGGCATAGAAAAGATTACAGGAATCCGTCCTGCCTTTGAAGAAGTAGATTGCTGCGACCTTCCAAAACTTGAAGGCGTATTCAAGAAATATCCCGGCATCTGCGGTATCATTCACTTCGCAGCAAGCAAGGCTGTCGGCGAAAGCGTGGAAAAACCCTTGAAGTATTACGAAAACAACTTGCTCTCGCTCATCAATTTGCTCAAGCTGATGCCCGAATACAACGTAAAAGGTATCATCTTCTCCTCAAGTTGCACCGTTTACGGCCAGCCCGATCCTGAAAACCTGCCCGTAACAGAAGAAGCTCCTATCAAAAAAGCTGAAAGCCCCTACGGAAATACAAAACAAATCAACGAAGAAATTATTCAGGACTACGTAAAGAGTGGTGCTCCTATCAGCGCAATTCTTCTCCGCTACTTCAATCCTATTGGTTCGCACCCAACAAGCATTATCGGCGAAATGCCTAACGGAGTTCCCGCAAATCTCATTCCATATCTCACACAAACCGCTATCGGAATCCGCGAACAGCTCAGCGTATTCGGCGATGACTATGACACACCCGACGGTTCTTGCATCCGCGACTTCATTTATGTAGTCGATTTGGCGAAGGCTCACGTAGCAGCTATGGAGAGAATCGTAAATGGTAAGAACACAGAAGCCGTAGAAATCTACAACGTAGGAACAGGTAAGGGTGTAAGTGTATTTGAACTGATTAACACATTTGAAAAGTGCACAGGAGTGAAACTTAACTACAAGGTAGTTCCACGTCGTGCCGGTGATATCGAAAAAGTATGGGGTAATGTAGATAAAGCCAACAAGGTATTGGGTTGGAAAGCCGTACATACCCTCGAAGAAGCCCTGACAAGCGCCTGGAACTGGCAGAAGAAACTCCGTGAACGCGGAATTATGTAATTCTACTTTCCAGTAAACAAATAAAAAAATAGGGGCGAGCATACACTACTTGCCCCTATTTTTCAAATTCGCCACCACAAGGATTTATAATCCCGAAATACAAAACAAAAAGACATCGTAAAGGATTTATAGTCCAGAGATACAGAATCAAGAGAAAGAGAAAAGGGCTTATAGTCCTGACAAATAAAATAATAAAGATAAGGATAATCGAAATGAATCCCCTAAACCTAATAACTTGAGGGGATATTTAATTATCAGTTAAACGCAATTATCAGAAATCATGCCGAAACCCGCATACGTCATTGAGGAAACTTTACTTAGGAAAAACCTGCAACTCATTAAGGAGGTTGCAGCCGAAAGCGGTGCCGAAATAATTCTGGCTTTCAAAGCCTTTGCCAACTGGAAAACCTTTCCAATTTTCAGGGAGTACGTGGAACATACCACTGCCTCGTCACCCTACGAAGCTCGGTTGGCATTTGAAAAATTCGGTACGAAGGCACATGCCTATTCTCCGGCGTATGAAGATAATACCTTCGACACATTTCTGGAATGTTGCGACTACATCACATTTAACTCGCTTTCGCAGTACGAAAGATTCCTGCCTCGCGTTAAAACGTGCGGCAATAAAATCAGTTTGGGCGTACGTATCAATCCAGAATACAGCGAAATCGAAACAGACCTCTACAATCCCTGTGCACCAGGCACACGTTTCGGAATAGAAGCCGCCGATATGCCTGAAAAACTGCCCGAAAACATCACAGGATTCCACGTTCATAATCATTGTGAGAACGATTCCTACGCTTTTGAACGCTCTTTGCAACACGTTGAAGCCAAATTCAGCAAATGGTTCGACCAAATCAGTTGGATAAACTTCGGCGGCGGACATTTGATGACGCGCAAAGATTACGATACCGCACATCTCGTAAAAACCCTGCGCACCTTCAGACAGAAATATCCCCACTTGAAAATAATTATGGAGCCCGGTTCTGCTTTTGCGTGGCAGACGGGCTACTTACGAGCATACGTTGTGGACATTGTCAAGAACAAAGGAGTGAAAACCGCGATACTAAATGTGAGTTTCACCTGCCATATGCCCGATTGTCTCGAGATGCCCTACTTTCCTGCCGTCAGAAATGCACAGCACTTCGACGAAATTCCGGAGAACCTCTCCTTATATATATATAGGATAGGAGGAAATAGTTGTTTGAGTGGCGACTTCATGTCATACTGGGGCTTTAAGAAACCATTGCAGGTGGGAGATGAAATCATCTTCGAGGATATGATTCACTACACCACAGTAAAGACAAATATGTTCAACGGTATCGATCATCCCGACCTCGTTTTGAAAAATTCAGACGGTACAGAAAAGCTCTTGCGCCGCTACGAATTTGAGGATTACCTCAAAAGAATGAACTAAATCGGAGGTAAAAAATATTTGCTCCGAGTTACTCCCCTATTTATCTAACTAATTTAATAAAAACTCTCATATACAGATTATTATGTCACAAACAAAATTACCAGAAAACGCATTCAGGGAACTTAAAGACGGAGAAGAATACGTTCCGTTGATGAAAGCAAACACTACCCCGACAGAAATCACACTTTGGTCTGTACTCTGGGGCGTGCTGATGGCGATAGTTTTTTCTGCTGCCACAGCATATCTTGGATTAAAGGTGGGACAGGTTTTTGAAGCCGCCATTCCCATCACTATCATTGCCATAGGATTGAGTAGTTTCAGAAAAATGAACAATCCCCTGGGACAAAACGTCATTATCCAAAGTATCGGAGCATGTTCCGGCATGATAGTGGCCGGTGCTATCTTCACTTTGCCCGCTATCTACATACTTCAATCAAAGTATCCGGAAATTACGATAGACATTCTCCAGGTATTCATTGCTTCCACCTTAGGCGGTGTACTTGGCATCCTGTTTCTGATACCCTTCCGCAAGTATTTCGTGAAAGACATGCACGGCAAGTATCCTTTCCCCGAGGCTACGGCTTCTACTCAGGTACTTGTTTCTGGCGAAAGCGGAGGTAATCAGGCAAAACCTCTGATGATTGCAGGTCTAATTGGCGGACTCTTTGATTTTTGCATCCAGTCATTCGGTATTTGGACCGAGAATTTCACCAGTCGCATCACGGAATTCGGAAATGTCGTGGCAGATAAGGCAAAATTGTTCTTCAGTATCAACACCGGTGCCGCACTTTTGGGTATGGGCTACATAGTTGGTCTGAAATATGCCGCCATCATTTGCGCCGGTAGCGTGACAATTTGGTGGATTATCGTACCATTGTTGGCTTTGCTCTTCCCCGATTTGAATGTCGCCGCTATAGGTCAGCCCACCCTGCTTAGCAAAGACGCATCTCCCGAGCAACTGTTTACTTATGCCAAGAGCATTGGTATTGGCGGCATAGCAGTTGCAGGTATCATCGGTGTCATCAAAAGTTGGCCCGTCATAAAGAGCGCCTTTGCGTTGATTGGTAAGATGACAAAGGCAGGAAAAGATGAGAATACGGCAGTAGAACGCACACAGACCGACCTACCTATCAAAATCATTTCGATAGGAACTGTTTTGGCCATTATCACCACGACTATCTTTTTCTTTTTCGGTCCTATGGACGGCAATCTGCTGTTTACCATCGTAGGAATTCTGATTGTTGCCATTATCACTTTCCTTTTCACTACGGTTGCTGCTAATGCCATCGCAATTGTGGGCAGCAACCCCGTGAGCGGTATGACTTTGATGACATTAATTCTGGCAAGTATCGTGATGGTACTCGTTGGTCTGAACGGAACGCACGGTATGGTGGCAGCACTCATCATGGGTGGCGTGGTATGTACCGCACTCTCCACAGCCGGAAGTTTTGTTACGGACTTAAAAATCGGTTACTGGCTGGGTTCCACACCTCGCAAGCAGGAAACATACAAGTTCCTCGGCGTTATCGTTTCGGCTGCCACATGTGCCGGAGTTATTCTTATACTTCAGCAGACATACGGCTTTACCGAAGAAAATGCAGACGTACTTGCTGCACCACAGGCCCGTGCTATGGCCGCAGTCATCGAACCTCTGATGAATGGACAGGGAGCACCTTGGCTGCTTTACGGCATTGGAGGATTATTAGCCATCGTTCTCGATCGTTTTGGCATAAGCGCCCTGGCGTTTGCCTTGGGTATGTTTATTCCGCTCAGCCTGAACCTTCCGCTCATCGTAGGTGGCCTCGTTAGTCACTACGTTAGCCATAGCAGTAAGGACGAAAAAGTCAATTCGCAGCGTACGGAAAAAGGAACACTCATGGCCAGTGGTTTTATTGCCGGTGGTGCTTTGATGGGCGTCGTCAGCGTAGGACTCCAGTACTTTAATATCAATCTGAAGTTCCCCGTTGCCGGTTGGGAAGGCAGCGCTGGTCAGGAATGGCTCTCACTTGTGATGTACGTAGCCTTGATTTTTGGCTTCATCTACCTCTGCAAAAAGAAAGACTGAGGATATAGTTACTAATCAATAGTAGCAAGAGAAGATTAGGGGGTGTGTCAAATCAGCACATCCCCTTTTATTTTCGGATTGCCCCAAAGAAGAACAAACTAATTAAGCAACGAAAAATTCGGTCGGGAAAATATCACCGAGCAAAATTCAAATATCTCCGAGATAATTTCTTTTATCTCCGAATTAGCTTTTGAAAAAGAAAAATGCCTCCTATTCAAGCGCCTATTATTCATCGGCATTTGCGCGTTGTTTGGAAGTACGAATTTTTACACTCAAAAAAAGGGCAAATAGCTCGGAGATAAATTTTTTTTGCTCGGAGATAATTTTAAATAGTGTCAAGCTAATTTTATTTTGCTCGGAGGTAAATTCTGATATCTCGGCGCCCATTAACCCCATATTGCCCCAAATGCCCATTTCCCCCACGGTATATCGGAATATCGGTATAACGTGATGACGAAATTCTGCGCTTTATAACGGGAAAGGAGGCCTTTTGTCAGAATTGTCGTAGAAACTCCTCGGCAGCTTCGACCGTTCCGCGTTTTCCTACGTCAAGAAGTTTGAGATCAGGACACACAAATCCCATGATACGGAGATTCTGACATTCATTCAGGTAGAAATCCATAATCGGGAAGACATCAGGATAGTTTTGCAGCCTCTCTGAATTCCGCGGGGAGAATAAATGGATGCCAGAAAAGGCATATCGATGACAATCCTGCGGATTAAAGTCGGTATATGGACTTCGCACATCACCGGTGACGATATTGGTCCATCCTCTGAGGCGGTTTTCATCAGAGAACAGGAGATAGCGCTGTGTATCGCGCTGACTCACCACAAGGGCTGCATCGCAATCCTGGTGTTGTCGGTAGAAATCGGCTAAATCGAGGCCAGAAGAAAAAATATCGACATTATGTATCAATACTGGTTGCGATTTATCCGTGAATAACGCCAGAGCCTGCCGCAGTCCACCGCCAGTATCGAGCAGTTGTGGCTCGTATGAGACTTTTACAGGCACGCCGAAATCATTCTGATCCAGATAGTCAATGACTTGTTCGGAGAAATGATGTACATTCACCACGATTTCAGAGGCTCCTGCACGCACCACTTTCTGTATGACGTGCCAAAGCAACGGTTGTCCACAGACTTCTACCAAAGCCTTAGGGCGATGATCGGTGAGCGGACGTAAACGGGTGCCTAAACCGGCAGCAAAAATCAGGACATTCATTTATTCTGTAAATTACAAAGGGATATTAAAGGGAAGATGGTTCATTTTCGCTCCATACCGACATTTCGCAACGCGCACAATCGAACGAAAGAGGGAAAGTGCGCCCATCGGAAAGGCGCAGACGGAGGGGTTCGTTCCAACGTCGAACCGGATGCTGGTGTTTAGGGCACTGACCGAAAGCATAGCGCAAGCAATGTTTACAAGTCATCATGCGTACAGACGATTCCGGCACATCACATTCGGCAGCCTCGCTAATTCGTTCTACTCCTAAGTCGTGCATCACATCGCAAGCCAGTTTGTTGCTCACATTCTCGGTGAAATCCACCGAAGTGCCGTATATCTCGTGAGCTTGTTCGGAGGCAGCATCAAGATTCACGGCTTTGCGTTCCATGCGCTGGTAACTATCGCACAATAGTTGCATAAAAGCATCTGCCAACTCGCGGCGCCACATGGAAAGTTGTGAGGAAGGGATGAAACAGTCGGTATCTACGACGACTTCCGCAGCACTAAAGATGGTTGTTCCCAACTTAGAAAACTGTTGCTCAATATTCTTGCGCTGCGAGGTCTGGGCTTTTTCGTGTTGTGCCGACTTTACGATAGAAACCTCGTGCCCATCTTCATCTTTCATCGTAAGCAGGAATCCTTCATCGCACTCCTTAATATATATATATACAAAAAGTTTGCGTAACGCCCTACTCTTTCGCAACTGCTCCTGAAAAGCTGCATCGTAGTTGCGGAAAAGTTGCTGTCCCTGCGAGAGTGTGACTGCACGATGGGCGAAAATTTTCCAAAGGTCCGCACCAATTCGTTCGGAACGGTTCACACGGAAACCTTCCAGCCGGCCAGTCTCACGGTCGTAGTAGGTAATACCATCGCCTGCCAAGAAAACGGTATCGTGCTGCGCACATCTAGCCACTACCGTGCGACTATTCGGAATTTGCTGCACACATCCCACCTCTTTTCCCTGCATCTTCGGCGTGTTAAAGTTAGATACCGAAGCTTTTCGCCCATGCAAAAAATAATCGGTGTAGCCTCTGTTGAAAGTAGCATCGACATCGGCCGTGAAATCCAAGAGGCTTCTGCCACGCGAGAGGCGAGAAAATCTATCTGCGTGCTTATTGATAGCCTCATCTAGCACTTGACGATAGTATGCCGTGACATTGGCCACATAATTCTCGTCCTTTAATCTTCCTTCTATCTTAAACGAGCGAACACCTGCAAGCATCATTTCCTCTACATCGGCAGAACGATTCATATCTCGGAGCGAAAGCAGGAATTTGTCGTGCTCCAACACTTCGCCGTGGGCATCAATCAAATCGAATGGCAGGCGGCAGAACTGAGCACAGGCTCCGCGATTGGCACTTCGGTCGAAACACATCAGAGAGGCGTAGCAACGACCGCTATAACTGACACAAAGTGCACCATGTACGAAAGCCTCAATAGGAACGCTGACACTTTGCGCAATTTCTCGAATACTTTCCAAAGTAAGTTCGCGCGCCACTACGATTTGTGAGAATCCCAAAGTCTCAAGCAGGTGTGCTTTCTCGGGAGTACGGGTGTCCATTTGCGTAGAAGCGTGCAAAGCAATAGGAGGTAGGTCTAAACGCAGTAAAGCCAGGTCTTGCACAATCAGAGCATCGACACCAACCTTATAAAGTTGCCATATAAGCGCCTCGACCACGGACAATTCGTCATCAAAAAGGATAGTATTGATAGTTACATAGACACGAACGCCGAAAGGATGGGCATAATTGCACAAAGCCGCGATATCTTCCACCGAATTCCCTGCAGCAGCCCGCGCTCCAAAGGAGGGACCGCCTATATACACGGCATCTGCACCGCAATCTACGGCACGGATTCCACATTGCAGGTTACGGGCGGGCGCCAGCAACTCGATAGTTTCCCTTTCAGGCGCCAAATTTTTCATTACATCACTCCTTTTCTGCATTATTGTTGATGCGCAGAAGAGCACCCGTGACAGGCGAAAGGGTTACTGTGACATTATAATTCTTATTGAAGAGATCTCCGCCCAAATGTTCTACATATCCAAACTGAGCTAAGGGCATTTCGGCTTGATATACCTTCCTGTGGTGCGCATCGTCGATAGTGATCTGAGCACGTCCGGGAACGATATAGCGAAGGTCGTTACTTTCTTTTTTCTTCTTGGGATCTACTGGAGCAGCCTTCATCATATCACGTTTTTCTAAGCTGAGGGTATAAGCCTCTCCCACAGGATCTTCAACATCCACCATTCCGAAATGTTTTGAAAAGCGGAAAAGCACCTGATCCTTGACATTGCCCACAGGAACGTAGTCAATAGTAAAAGTATGTCGGCGTTCTTCAGTAGTGCCGCAGAAAGAACGCAAAAGAGCTGCCTCTTGCTGATCCAAACCTTCCAACATCAATCGCAATTGCTCCCCGTCTTTCGGCATATAGTCGGCCTGACCTTTCATCAGCAAGGAACGGTTTTCGCGAATGTCAAAGATTTCGTTTGCTGTCAGCTCTGCCATTTTTGCCACACTCCCAGCAGAAAGTATTTCCTCGGTCTTGAAATCCTTTGCAGCGGTCATAACAGAAGCCATCCGCACAGAAGGTTGCACAAGTCGCTCAGGAATTTCCGATTCGTTGTTCACGGCAAGCAAGATGCCGTCGGGAGTCATATTTACAAGCGGGGCGGCAGTCTTCGGGCGCAACTTAATGCTATAGACCTTCGAGGTATCGCACACTCCAAAGGGAACAACGGAAATATTCTCCACACTCCATTCTTCATAGCGCGTTTGCGGTACATCTTTTCGGCGCAGATAATTCTCGGCATACTTAGCATATTCTCCAGGAATATGAGTTACGCATTTTGCCTCCACCACTACGTGCAAAGCTGTCTTAGGAAGGAAATAAGTAATGCCTTCTTCCGTCACCCCGGGGCGATATGTGGTAACTTCTGTCTGGGCAAATACGGCAGACGAAAGGACTAAAGAGAAAAGGAAAAGTATTTTTTTCATATAGTTCGTATCTTTGTGATGATAACTGTATCTTTATGATTATAACTCAAAGATATTTTCTGAAGGCTCAAGACTGTCCTGTTTTGTAACCAGTTTCTTGAATGCTTTCGGCAGGAAACGGATGATATCCGAGGCAGTAACGCCGAATTCCGTGAGCTCTTCGGAAGCCAGCTCGCCAGCCATGCCGTGCAGATACACACTACAGAGACTTGCCTCGGCCTGAGAATATCCTTGCGCCAGGAAACCAAGCAATATGCCGGTAAGTACATCGCCACTACCCGCAGTTGCCATTCCAGAGTTGCCGGTTGTATTGAAATATACCTCACCTGTCGGCAGACAAATGGCAGTATGATGACCTTTTAGTATGACATAATATTTATTTTCCATGGCCAATTTTCTGGCCTCTACGAGACGTTGGTAACTATTCTCGCCATTATTTCCGATACGTAAGAACTCTACAGGATGAGGTGTGAGAATCGTTCCTTCAGGTACCTGCCGTAACCAACCTCGGTGCTCTCCGATAATATTAAGCCCGTCGGCATCTATCACAAGGGGGACATCGCAATGATGAACCTGCTCAATAAATGCGAGAGCCGTGTCGTAATGCGTACCAAGTCCGGGACCTATGGCGCAAGCATCGAAATCTGTTACGGGAACGGCCTGCGAAAAACGATCATCACTGACATCATGGCTGATAATGGCCTCAGGAACACTGATTTGCAGGATGTCGTTATTGCGATGTGGCGTATGAATCGTCAGTTTTCCCAGACCTGTATGCAATGCCGCCTTTGCAGCAAAAATTACTGCGCCGGCCATTCCATATTTTCCGGCAATAAGCATTCCGTGCCCGAAGGTTCCTTTGTGTCCAAAGGGGATACGCGTCTTGATGTACGAAGCAACTTCGTCCGACTGCAACAAATGGTATAGTGAAACCAAGCCACTTTCTGCATCGTCCCGCAAACCGATGTCTATCACCGATATCTTACCCAAATACTGCTGACAATCGTCAAGTAGCATACAGAGTTTCGGTTTTTGGAACGTCAGCGTGTAATCTGCCTTGACGATATGCGCCATTACATTGCTTGAATTATTTTCAGACATCAAGCCAGAAGGAATATCTATGGAGATAACTGTTGCAGGCGAGGCGTTTATCACTTTTACAAGCGAAGCAAAACCGCCAACAAGGGGCCTGTTTAGTCCAATGCCGAACAAACCATCTATGATCAGCATATCTTTCGTCAGTTGCGGGGTATCAAACTGCTGAGTTACCTCCACAAACTGCTCTTCTGTCGCCACTTTCCGAAGAAGGTCGCGGTTTACGGCACAATCTTCGTGCAGATGTCCTGTGGTATTGAAGAGATATGTCTTGACATCGTAGTCATGTTCCAAAAGCATCCGACTTACGGCAAGGGCATCGCCGCCATTTCCGCCAGGACCGGCAAAGACTACAATTTTAGTTTGCCGGAAAACACGGTGAGACTGGATAAACTGAAAGATTTCCCGTGCAGCACGTTCCATAAGTTCGAAAGACGTTATATTTTCGTGCTGCATTGTCAGTTTATCCAACTCATGCATTTGTTCAGACGTGAGAATCTGCATAATCTACGCGTTAATTTAGAAACTCCACCAATGCTTTTTCCTACGAGGTTCGGGAACGGGATGCTCCACCTGGGAATAATATCTCTCAAAGCTTATGCGGTGATGAATACATTCGTAAATCACGCCCCAATCGGGCAAACCTCCAACATTTCTGTCGTCAATAAACAAATCCACCTTGAGTTTACGACTGAAATGTTCGTTGTTCTCCTTTTTTTCTTCGGCATAGTCACGGTTTACGGCAACAAACATGATGCCACGTTCCTCACACCATTTCACAGCCTCCTCTAAAAGTTCACCTTCGCGCACAGACCAGAGGATAAAGCGGTGGCCTTCGTCAATAAGTTGCTTAATGGCGGCAACGGCAAAGGGCTTTTCCTTTCCGATGGCGGGATAACGGTGTTCTACTATGGTTCCATCGAAATCTACTGCGATAGTCATATTATTATATATGTGTTATTCCTATTATACTTTGACTTATATATGGATTTCTAAGCGTCTTTATTCTTTTGCCTTGAGAAAGGCGCGGAAAGGCTTGAGTTTGCTTCCGCTGGGTGCGGGAACAAAATGAAGACCTTCGGGATTCAGGAAGAAAACGGCATCTTTGTCTGAAGTTTGAAGCATTTGCATATTACCCGTGAGGATATCTGATGCCATTTCCTTGCTCTGTATGATGCAGGCTTCGGAATACACCACGATTTCTTCGATATCGCCACTTTTTGGCTTAACCAAGACGGCCTGTCCTGCTGGAACTTTCTCTATAGGTGCCAGCACGAGGGTGTCGTTTGCGAGTTCTTCAGGCTGATAGGCCAGAAAGTCTTCAGGTACGCGCCACGAAAATGGCAGACATAGGGTTTCGTATGCACCATCGCCCACTAAATGACGACGATAAACGATTTGTTCCTCTTTACATCCGAAATCAAGGAGATTGGCAAAGGCTTTTTCGTCGCTCAGTACGGACTGTCGGAAAAGACTGAGGCCATCTTCGGATTTCAAAAGCACCCAATCCCAGAATTCCGGTATCTTTTGCATTTGCGAGGCGTTTACCACAACCATAGTGTGGACATCTTTTGGCCTAAAGCGGAAGTCTTCAAGATCTTCCGGCAACTTCGCAGACGAAAGGTCTAACACTTGCGCTTTTTGCCAGTCGATATTGCTGATTCCCTGCGCAGTCCAACGTCCAGAGAGCGACAAAACCTTTCCATCCTCAGAGAACTCCTGAGTTCCCTCCTTCAATATTTCATATAGGTATATCGGATAATTTTTATTCTTGTAGTTCCCGTAGAAATACTCTTTGTTTTTGGGATCGCTCTCCTCCCATACTACATAGTTAAGCACAAGAGCGTAATCTTCATCGCTTTTGTTCTTAAACGCAAAGCCACCTTCTTCGTCCAACTCCGAGACCAGCCAAACCGTTGCCTTACTTTTTGATTTTACCCACTCCAAATCATTCGTATTCTTCACCGCTAAAAATAGCGTGTCCCTACAAATGATATACCCGTCCTGCGCTTTCTGCAGAAAGAACGTGGGTAACGTACTTTCCGTCGTACATTCCAGAGCGGGCATCGGGGCTTTCGTACTGCAAAGCTTACCTTTTTTCAGGTTTCTCCGCATCCAACCGAAAGCATCGTCCACAGGATAAACGCCACCTATGTGCAAAGCAACATTTTCGTAGATGTCTGCCGCACTTGTTACGCGAACGCATTGGTTTTGTCCGCAAACATACTGAGACCTTCCGAGAAAAGCCGTCAGCACCAGCAGCAAACAGGAGAGAATACGCACAGACATACGAAACGATGCTACCTATTTTTTACGAGAAGCGACCAATATTTTTGATAAAGCGACCTAAGCACTTAATGAACCGACCTATATATTTAATAATAGGAGTAGGATGAAACGATCACTCCTCCCCTATCATTCGGAGCAGGTATTGTCCGTATTGGTTCTTCTTCATTGGTTCGGCCACCTCACGAATTTTTTCTGCAGTCACCCATCCTGCACGATAGGCGATACCTTCCAGACAGCCGACCTTGAGTCCTGTGCGTTTCTCGATAACTTCGATGAAGTTTGACGCCTCACTCAAACTGTCGTGCGTACCTGTATCCAACCAGGCAAAGCCTCTTCCGAGCGTTTCCACCATCAATTCGTTGTCTTCAAGGAAGCGTTGATTAACCGTAGTGATTTCCAATTCGCCACGAGCGGAGGGTTTGATAGTCTTTGCCACTTCCACCACTTTATTCGGGTAGAAATACAGGCCTACTACGGCATATTTCGATTTAGGATGCTCCGGTTTTTCCTCAATGCTGAGCGCTTTGCCATCATCCGAGAATTCTACCACGCCATATCGCTCCGGATCGTTCACACGATAGCCGAAAACCGTAGCAAGTCCCTTCTGCTCGGCATTTTCTACGGCCTGATGCAACATGGTGCAGAGATTGCTTCCATGGAATATGTTATCGCCGAGAACAAGGCAGGCAGAATCTTTACCAATAAACTTCTCTCCAATGATAAATGCCTGCGCCAAACCGTCGGGGCTGGGTTGTTCGGCATACTCAAGGGTGATTCCGAAATCGCTGCCGTCGCCCAGTAAACGCCTGAACATCGGCAAATCCTGGGGCGTGGATATGATTAATATTTCGCGTATTCCGGCAAGCATCAGTATGGATATCGGATAATAGACCATAGGCTTGTCGAAAATTGGTATCAGTTGTTTACTGACACCCTTGGTTATCGGGTAAAGGCGCGTACCGCTGCCTCCCGCCAAGACTATTCCTTTCATATTTATATATTGTAATTTATTTTAAGTATAGAATAACCCTACAAAATTAAGCAATAAAAATGGAGCAGTAAAATAAAACAAGTTTTTTTTGCCTTTAGGAGCAGATTTACGGCCACAGAGCGTTTCATACGTAACTGGAAAAAGCAGATTGCGTTGGAATATCTGCAAAAAATCAAGAAAAAAAACAATTCTCCTCGCGATGAGAAAATATTATCATCACGAAGAGAAAGTTTTCTCAACGCCATGAGAAAGTTTTCTCAACGCGAAGAGAATCCGTCAAAGCCCATGAAATTTTAGGGTTGTTCTAAAAATTAGGCTGTTTTGAGTTTTCGAAGATTTTTGAGTGATTTTGTATTTAATTTCGCAGAAGCATAGTAACCTATGGTTCAAGGAATAAAAGACAAAAGCGCCAAAAAGATTGAAAAATCATACAGACTTAAATGGACTTCCCAATATTTATAAACTAATTTTTAGAACAACCCTTTAATAATACGGCACTTCTCAGAAGAGATAAAGGACATCTCGAAAAAGATAAAGGACATCTTTGGAAAGATATGGCACATCTCGAGCGGGATATCCGACTAAACGCAAAACAGCTCGAAGATCTGTAAGACTGATTCGGACAGAGAATGTGGGAAATCAATCAGTTTGTAAGAAATCTTAACGCAATTCTTGTAATTCTTTCTTAAAAAATATTTATTGTCTTGGCGCAAAAGAAACAAAACCGTAAATTTGCCCTTGAAAACGAACAATATATTTCTTACTCACCATAAAAAAACTAAAGAATCATGAAAAAATCACTGGTACTCCTATTGATGACGGGACTTAGCCTGAGCTATGTTCACGCACAAGACGACGATGTTTATTTCATCCCCAGTGATGAAAAGAAACCGTCGGTAAAAGTAAAGGAAAACGCCATGCGTTCCACCTACACCGACATTACAGATGAAAATGCCGGTGGAGATTACGACAACTGGGCAGACGGAAGGACTTCAAACCGCAATATTGACGAATACAACCGTCGCGGCGAAAACTATAACACGGAAGTGACACCCGACGAGCAGACTTACGTGGAAGATGAGGTATATGACGTGGATTGCACCACAAGACTCGTGCGTTTCCACTCACCTCGCGTCACCGTGCTCGTAAGTAGTCCATATTACTACGACTCCTACTATAATTGGTACGACACCTATTATTGGGATGACTGGTATTGGGACAGATGGTACAGACCTTGGTATGGTTGGTACTCACGTCCTTGGCATTACTACTACGGTTGGGGTTACGATCCCTGGTATTATTACGGTTGGGGCTACAGTTGGAGATACAACTACTGGCATAACAACTGGGCTTGGCATGGTGGCGGACGTCCTCACGGAGGTCATCATTACGGAGGCGGACTTGCCAACTACCACCACCGAGGCGGCGGCGTAACGCAGCGCGGTCCTGTGGGAGGCTCACGCAGTTTCAGCAGAGATGGGCGCACTACTGCCAGCGGCGGCACACAACCCACACGTCGCTCCTTTAACGGACAAAATGGTAGCACGACAACGCGCACTTACGGCAATGGTACCTCACGCACCTACGGAACAACCACACGCAGCAACGACGCAAATAATAATACCAACACACGCACGTATGGTAACTCCGGTTCCGGTCGCACTACTACCCGTTCTTACGGCAATAGCAACGAACATTCTTCCAGCAGTCGCTCATACGGCAACAGTAGCAGCTCGTCAAGCGGACGTTCCTACGGCAGCAGCAACAGTTCCAGCACATCCCGTTCATACGGTGGCGGAGGCGGAAGCACTACCCGCAGTAGCGGCGGAGGTTTCTCAGGAGGCGGACGTAGCGGTGGCGGAGGCGGCGGAGGTCGCTCCTTTGGAAGATAAACTTCCTGTCTGCTAACGAAAGATATCTCCTGCTAAACGACAGGAGATATCCCTGATAAAAAGAATAAGTAAGCACATCACGATTCATCACACACATATATTATGAAAAGAATCATATTAGGATTAGGATTTGTCCTCATCTCTCTCAATAGTATCGCACAGGACATCTACAAAGTGGAAGCTATGAGCAGCCACGACCTAAATGGTACGGCACGCTACGTAGGTATGGGCGGCGCTATGAACGCTCTTGGCGCAGATCTCTCCACTATGAGCACCAACCCCGCAGGTATCGGTATGTATCGCCGTAATGATGCAGCCTTAACCCTGAGTATGACACACCAACCCAACGGCGGTTATTTCATGGACGTAAATAAAAACAGAGCCTCCTTTGATCAGGCCGGTATTGTCATAAAAACAGAAGTTGATGGTAGCAGCCTGAAATTTATGAACTTCGGATTTAATTATCAGAAGGTGAAAAATTTCAAGAACTTCATCGATCTCTCCAATATCCCCACATACGGTTTGTCTCAGACGCGACTGATGCAGAATACAGCCTATCAGTCCGGCGGTTTCATCGAAATGGAAGACGCCAAAGGCAATCCTTCTGATTTAATCCCGCCATATACTTATCTTGGCTACAAGACTCAGATGCTGGATTGCCAGTATGATGGCAGCGGAAAGCCATATTATGATGGAACACATGCCGATGAATATAATTACAAGCGCGTGCAATGGGGCGGCATCCAGGTTTACGATTTCAATATGGCCTTTAATTTCGACAATCAGATATATGTCGGTGCCACATTCGGATATCACGATGTAAACTTCCACAGCGGCCTGCGATATGAGGAATACGAATTGCAAAGTGGGGCAGTCGTTAACAATTACTACAACACCAACGAAGAATCACTCAAAGGTTTTGGTTACGACTTCCAAGCCGGTGTAATTTTGCGCCCCATTCTCGAAAGCCCCTTCCGCATTGGTTTTGCCATCAGCACACCTACTTGGTACGAACTCACGTATAATGCTTTCGTAAGCATGGATTCTCCTTTCAATGACCCCGTAACTGGAGCAACTCGCACGTACTCTGACGGAACAGTGGACAACCACGATTACAAAGTGCGCACCCCTTGGAAATTTAATCTGTCAATGGCAACAACTATCGGCAAGAAACTGGCTCTTGATGCCGAATTAGAATATCAAGACTTCAGCACAAGCAACGTAAGTTACACAGATTATGATAATTACGATCCATGGAGCGGCACGTATGGCTCACAAAAAGATTTGGGTATGCGCGAAGAAATCAGAAATAACATGACAAGTTCTATAACAGCCCGCGTTGGTGCAGAGTTGAACATCAGTTCCAACTGGGCACTCCGAGCCGGTTATAACTTCGTCAGCACTCCTTTCAAAAAGGACGCATATCTCAATCAGTTGGCCGACGGTCCTTCGTATTACTACCAAGTTAATACGGATTATGTCAATCTGGGTGATATCAATCGCTTCACTTGCGGCATAGGTTACCGCAATAAGAATTTCTATGCCGACGTTGCTTACCAATACCAAAGACAACAGGGTGAAGTAACCCCATTCCAGACACAGTTTAACGACGGTGCCATGATTGCTGCCTACCCTTCTTTGAATTTGAGCGGAGCCGTCAATTCAATGCTCAGCGAAAAAGTGGATTTGAACCGTCATAACGTGATGCTGACCTTGGGTTACAAATTCTAAATGCCGGATAAAGATTCTTAGAACGGCATTTGAAAGATAAAGGTACAAAATAAGGGGAACCGCCACGAAGGTAGTTCCCCTTTTTCCATACATCAAATGAAACAATGTGCTCTGAATAATTAGAGGGTTGTTCTAAAAATTAGTTTATAAATATTGGGAAGTCCATTTAAGTCTGTATGATTTTTCAATCTTTTTGGCGCTTTTGTCTTTAGGGATGTTCTATAAATTAGGCTGCATTGTTTTTGTTTAGATTTTGATTG
>CAMVJO010000031.1 GCA_947167835.1 uncultured Prevotellaceae bacterium | reverse complement strand
CGCATGGCGACATGTTGAGCCGAGTGCTACTAATTGCCCGAAACTTGTATGGTGAAGAAATATTGAGAACAGAACAATATAGAATGCAAAGAAGGTTCTTAGTGTAAAGTTGTACTTTCGCTGGTTGCTTGTATAAGACGAAAACGAAGACGAAAACGAAGATAGCGTTTTTGATTTCATTATTTCAGTTGTGTTAGTATGATAGAGTCATAAGTTATATTATCAGGTGGTTATAGCACCGGGGTTCCACCTCTTCCCATTCCGAACAGAGAAGTTAAGCCCGGTAACGCCGATGATACTGCGCAAGCGGGAAAGTAGGTAGCCGCCTCCTTACAGAGAGAAGGGAGTTCCAAGAGATTGATTTCTGGAACTCCCTTCTTTTTTTTGTGTGTTGCGGCCAGAATGGGCAGCGAGATTATTGCTTGGGGCAGGGACTTGGGAACAAATGTCTCACCACAATATGTGTCACTGGGGCAAATGGGCAATATGGGCTTAATGGGTTTAATGGGCTCGGAGGTATCACTTTTTAGCTCCGAGCAAAATAAAAATATCTCGACACTAATTGAAAATATCTCGACACTAATTGAAAATAGCTCGGAGCTAAAAAATTTTTGCTACGAACTATTTCTTTCTCTTTAGTAGCCTTGGTGTAAATGGGGCTAATGCGTTTGATGGTGCTAATGGGCTTATAGGAGATAATGGGGATTTTATGGGAGATAATGGTTTTTGCTCCAAACTGTTTTCCCGAGGTGGAAGCCTTTGACGTTTTTATGGTCTGTTTTGTTCGTCTGGGAAGACGATTTGGGGTTTGAATGTGTTTGCTTCTTCGGGCGACATCATGGCATAGCTCATGATGATGACGATGTCGCCTGGTTGGAACTTGCGTGCAGCGGCTCCGTTCAGGCAAATGTCTCCCTTGCCTGCTTCTCCTTCAATTACATAGGTCTCTATGCGTTCGCCGTTGTTGTTGTTTACCACGTGTACGTGCTCTCCTGCCATCAGTCCTGCTGCATCCATCAGGTTTTTGTCGATAGTGATGCTACCCATATAATTCAGGTTGGCTTCGGTTACTGTAGCACAATGTATTTTTGATTTTAAGATACTGATTAGCATAATTTGTAGTATAAGAATAAGCTTGAAATAGTCTTTCTGTAAATGGTTATTCTTTATAGCGAATATTATCTATCAATCGTATAGGTGTGTGGCCGCAATAGACTGTGATACAGCCTACTATATCGTTGCTGTCTTCCCATGAAGAAACGGGTTGCAGGGTGCGTCCATCCACAATTTCGTAGTATTCCACTTCAAGGCCGTCGATGGCGTTCAGAGTGGTTATGACGAAACTGATGGTTTCGGCCACGGTGTTATTTTGGGCATATACCAGGCTTTCGCGCAAGGTCTTGTAGATGTTTGGTGCTATCTGCAATTCATCGGGTGTGAGCAATGTGTTGCGACTGCTGAGTGCCAATCCGCTATCTTCGCGCACAATGGGGCAGGGGCGTATTTCCACGGGAAGTTTCAGGGCTTCTGTCATGGCACGCACAACGGCAATTTGCTGGAAGTCCTTTTCGCCAAAATATGCGCGGTCAGGACGTACCATCATAAAGAGTTTGCTAACTATCTGGCATACTCCGTTGAAATGTCCTGGGCGTTTGGCTCCTTCCATGACGGTATCGATGGGCGGATAGGAGAACTGGCGTGTATCCGGCTCAGGATATACTTCTTCAACCGAGGGAGCATATACGGCATCGGCACCAAGTGAGCGAAGCAGGTCGCAATCGGCATCGAATGTGCGCGGATAGTTTTTCAGGTCGTTTTTATCGTTAAACTGTGTGGGATTGACAAACACACTAACGACGGTAAAATCGTTTTCTCTGACGCTACGTTCCACCAACGAAGCGTGTCCTGCATGTAGTGCGCCCATAGTGGGCACCAGTCCTATGATTTTGTTCTGTGAACGCTGACTATCTACGATTTTGTTAAGTTCAGCATTTGTTGTAACGACTATCATTTGATTATAAATTCTGATTTTAGTGCA
Organism: uncultured Prevotellaceae bacterium; assembly: GCA_947167835.1. Classification (GTDB taxonomy): domain Bacteria; phylum Bacteroidota; class Bacteroidia; order Bacteroidales; family Bacteroidaceae; genus Alloprevotella. The sequence continues at coordinate 19,615 of CAMVJO010000031.1, read as the reverse complement.
AAATAAAATATAAAAAATAATATGGAATAGGATTCTTGTTGAAAAAATGTGTTTTTTTGATGATTTTACCCCAATTATAAACAGAAGAAGTCCTATTATTGTATATTTTGCGTACAACGTGTTTCATTTTTGGGTAAATATCCGAATTGTTCTGTCGTATTTTTAGGGGCATCGCATAAAATGTCCGAACTTTATATTATTTTTGCAGTACGTTTATGCAGATTTACTGCAATAACCCGAAGGAAAACCATAACACATAGTATTAACCTCTGTTTTCAATATGCTTATTCAGAAATTTCTTATCACGTTTGCTCATTATCTGCTTCTGATGAAGCGTGTATTCAGCCGTCCTGAACGAATGCGTATGTTTCTGAAACGCTATCTGACAGAGATGGCACAGTTGGGTGTGGATTCTATAGGAATAGTGTTGCTTATCTCGTTTTTTATCGGAGCCGTAATCTGTATTCAGATTAAGTTGAACATTCAGACTGCGTGGATGCCGTTGTGGACGTCGGGCTTTGTTACGAGAGAGATTATGTTGCTGGAGTTTTCTTCGTCTATCATGTGTCTTATTCTCTCTGGAAAAGTAGGTTCCAACATTGCTTCGGAATTAGGTACGATGCGCACTTCGCAACAGATAGATGCTCTTGAAATAATGGGTATCAACTCGGCATCTTTCCTTATCTTGCCAAAGATAGCCGGACTTGTGACGATGATACCATTGCTTGTAACCTTCAGTACGGCCAGCGGTTTTATAGGTGCTTACGCCACTGCCTATGTAGGTCATATCATTACGCCGGCAGACCTGACGAGCGGTTTGCAACATAGCTTTACCCAGTGGTTTTTCTGGATGGGAATCATCAAATCGCTCTTCTTTGCGTTTATTATTTCCAGCGTTTCTTCTTTCTTCGGCTACACGTTAGAGGGAGGTTCGGTAGAAGTGGGAAAAGCCAGCACCAATGCTGTGGTTTCGAGCAGTATGCTGATATTGTTTTCTGATTTATTCCTGACACATTTGCTTTCATAACGAATATGATAGAAGTTTCGCATCTGTATAAGTCATTTGAAGACAAGAAAGTCCTGAATGATATTTCTACTGTCTTTGAAAATGGTAAAACAAATCTGATTATCGGTCAGAGCGGCAGTGGTAAAACCGTTTTGATGAAATGTCTTGTGGGTTTGTTTGAACCTACGGCAGGCAAAGTCTTTTATGATAATCGCGACTTCACTAATATGAATATGCGCGAACGCACTTTGTTGCGACGCGAGATGGGTATGATTTTTCAGAGTGCAGCCCTTTTCGATTCCATGAGCGTTCTTGAGAATGTAATGTTCCCTTTGGATATGTTTTCCACAGCATCCTACAAGGATCGTAAGCGTAGGGCAGAGTTCTGCTTAGACAGGGTAAACTTGCTGGATGCTGCTGAAAAATTCCCTGGCGAAATTTCCGGTGGAATGCAGAAACGTGTTGCCATAGCTAGAGCTATTGTGTTGGAACCCAAATATTTGTTTTGTGATGAGCCGAATTCAGGTCTAGATCCGAAGACTTCGCTCGTGATAGACGAATTGATTTACGGCATCACCCAGGAAAATGGAATTACGACCATTATCAATACCCACGACATGAACTCTGTGATGGGTATTGGCGACCATATTCTCTATATCTACGAAGGAAGCGTAGAGTGGGAGGGAACTAAGGAAATTGTCAAGGATTCGGGTAACCAACGCCTGAATGATTTTATTTTTGCCAGTCCGCTGAAAAATCACGGATACGTGAAATAAACTAAGTAGAATTAAGTGAAATCTTTTAGGGTTGTTCTAAAAATTAGGCTGTTTTGATTTGCTTACACTCTCTATACGTTTGTTCCTGCAACCCGCAGAGCTTCACCCTACGGGGCAGACAACAAACAGAGTGTGCGCGAAGAATTCAAAGATTTTTGAGTGATTTTGTTTTTAATGCCGCAGAAGCATAGCAAGCTATGGTTCAAGGAATTAAAGACAATGGCGCCAAAAAGATTGAAAAAGCATACAGACCCAAAAAAGCTTCACAAAATTTTAAAACCTAATTTTTAGAACTACCCTTTAGTTTTTATCATCTGGACATATCAAATAGAGAAACAATAATAAATAAATTGTTTTATCTATATATTTATAAATAAGGAGTGGTTATAAAGTTTATAATCAAAGGAGGTATAACCAATTGTTTTTTCGTAAATTTGCAGCGATTTAGATGAGAAACGTTAAAATTGATGACGTTGAGATATCTGAATCGCTTTCATTTATTTTTACAAGACAATAGTAACTTATGAGTAAAACCATTACGAAGCCTGATTACGTTTTTGAGGTAAGTTGGGAAGTATGCAATAAAGTTGGCGGAATATATACAGTCCTTTCATCTGTGGCCAAGACTCTGAAATCTACATTTGATGACAGACTTTGTTTCATCGGCCCTGATTTGAACAAAAAGAACAATCCGTATTTCACCGAGGACAAACATTTGCTTCCTGAATGGAAAGACGTTGCAGCTCGTAATGGAATGAACGTTAGGATAGGGCGCTGGAATGTTCCAGGCAATCCCGTAGCAGTTCTCATAGACTTCAGTACTTATTACCACCTGAAAAATGAGATTTACACTTGGGCATGGCAAAGATTCGGCGTAGATAGTATCCGTGGTTACGGAGACTATGACGAAGCCTCCATGTTCTCGTATGCTGCCGGTCGTTTTGTGAAATTTCTCTGTAAGGAAATTATCAAGAATGACAAGCGAGTGGTTTATCAGGCGCACGAATGGATGTCAGGCTTGGGTATGCTTTTCCTAAAGTACGATTGTCCTGAAGTTGCTACGGTATTTACTACACACGCCACCAGCATTGGGCGCAGTATTACCAGCAATAACAAAAATCTGTACGAATATTTTGAGGCTTATGACGGCGACCAGATGGCTTGGGAGTTGAATATGGAAGCTAAGCACAGCATAGAAAAACAGTCTGCCTTAGGTGCTGATTGTTTCACGACGGTTAGTCATCTCACAGCCAAGGAATGTAAGCAGTTCCTGACACGTGAGCCGGATATGGTGCTTCCTAATGGTTTTGAATCCGATTTTGTGCCCAAGGCTGCCGGATATACAGCGAAACGCAAGGCTGCTCGTAAACAGATTCTCCGCGTTGCCTCATTGATTATGGGTGAAACGCTTCCTGAAGATACACTTATCGTTTCTACAAGCGGACGTAATGATTTCCGTTGCAAGGGTTACGATGTGTTTATCGATGCCGTTGCACAATTAAAGCAAAGACTGAGCGGAACAGGCCGTCATGTTCTGGCTTTGATGGAAGTTCCTTGCTGGGTGTTCAGACCACGCGTAGATTTGCTTGGCAAGCTTTCTGATAATTCAGCAAAAGCTGACGAACCCATGGACTGGCCAATGATTACGCACGACCTGAATAATCTAAACGAGGAACGTATCGTCAGGATGATTAGGGAAAAAGGTTTGAATAACGAGCCTGGCTGCGAAGTCAAGATACTTTTGATTCCTTCCTACCTTGAAGGAAGCGATGGCGTCTTCAATAAAACTTATTACGACCTTTTGCCTGCCAACGACCTATGCGTTTATCCCTCATACTACGAACCTTGGGGATATACTCCGCTCGAAAGTTGCGCTTTCCGCATTCCTTGTATCACTACCGACCTTGCTGGCTTCGGTTTGTGGGTAAATGAATTCCTCAACAAGGATGCAAAACTCGAAGATGGCGTATGCGTTCTACATCGCGACGACAATAACTATGATGAAGTCGTTTCAAATATAGACGATGTCATTATAGAATTTATGAATCTTACAGATAAACAGAAAACTGACTTGAAACGAAAGGCTGCAACCATAGCTCAACATGCAAGTTGGGCTGATTTCGGTAAATACTACTTAGAAGCCTTTTCGTTTGCCTTGAGTAAATAACTCAATTTGGGATATTCCGAAAAATACGTAGTAACATCTTTTTTCAGAGTTCCCTATTGCTTTTGAAATAACTGATTAAAAAATAGAATAACTCATTTATTAAATTTTTATATGAACGTAAACGTAAGTAATGCAAACCATCCTAATTGGAAGGTGGTTTCTGTGAACTCTCACATTCCTACAGCGCTGAAGAAGCTTGACGAAATGGCTCACAATCTTTGGTGGACTTGGAATCAGGAGGGTAAAGACTTGTTTAGCAGCATTGATGAAGAGCTTTATGAGAAGGTTGATCGCAATCCGATCGAACTTCTTCGTAATTTGGACTACGAACGCCTGAAGACACTCTCTAAAGATCCTGAACTCATCGCACGTATGGACAAATGCTACAAGAGTTTCCGTGCCTATATGGACGAAGCTCCGCGTACCGACCGTCCCAGCGTTGCATATTTCTGCATGGAATATGGTTTGAACCACATTCTTAAAATTTACTCTGGCGGTCTCGGTATTTTGGCCGGTGACTATATGAAAGAAGCCAGCGACTCTAACGTTGATATGTGTGGTGTTGGTTTCCTCTACCGTTATGGTTACTTCACCCAGTCACTTTCTATGGACGGACAGCAGATTGCTAATTATGAAGCACAGGATTTCGACCGTCTGCCCCTTGAACGTGTACTTGATGCCAATGGAAATCAGGTTATCGTCGATGTTCCTTTCCCAGGTCGCGATGTTCATGCTTCTGTATGGGTAGTAAACGTTGGTAGAGTGAAGCTTTATCTTTTGGATACCGACAATCAGTTGAATTCTGAGTCAGATCGTACTATTACCCACGCACTTTATGGTGGTGACTGGGAAAACCGTCTGAAACAAGAGTATCTTCTCGGTATTGGTGGCGTACTAATGCTGCAAAAGCTTGGCATTAAGAAAGAAATCTACCATTGCAACGAAGGACATGCTGCCCTTTGTAACGTACAACGTCTGGTTGATTACGTAGAAAGTGGCCTTTCTTTCAACGAAGCTATAGAACTTGTTCGTGCTTCTTCACTCTACACGGTTCATACTCCTGTTCCTGCTGGACACGACTACTTTGAAGAAGGACTTTTCGGACGTTACATGGGTGGATTCCCCGAGCGTATGGGCATTAGCTGGGACGATTTCATGGGACTTGGCCGTACAAATCCGGACGATAAGAACGAAAAATTCTGTATGTCCACTTTCCTTTGCAAGACCTGCCACGACGTGAATGGTGTGAGCTACTTACACCAAAATGTAAGCCGTGATATGTTCAACAATATCTGGGAAGGCTATTTCCCCTGCGAAAGTCATGTAGGATATGTCACCAATGGTGTTCACTTCCCTTCATGGTGTGCAAAAGAGTGGAAGGCTGTCTATGACAAATACTATTCTAAGGATTTCATGTCCGACCAAAGCAACGCCAAAATCTGGGAGGCTATCTATAGTGTGCCCGATAGTGTGGTTTGGGAGACACGTTGCCGTCTGAAAGAGAAACTTGTGAAGTATATCCGCGGACGTTTCCGTGAATCATGGCTCAAGAATCAGGGTGATCCTTCACGTGTCGTTTCTCTCTTGGACAAAATCAATCCTAATGCCTTGATTATTGGTTTTGCACGTCGTTTTGCTACATACAAGCGTGCTCATCTTCTTTTCAGCGACTTGGATCGTCTCTCGAAGATTGTCAATAATCCCGACTATCCCGTACAGTTCATCTTTGCTGGTAAGGCTCACCCCGCTGATGGCGCAGGTCAGGGTTTGATCAAGCGCATCTATGAGATTTCTCAGCGTCCTGAGTTTATCGGTAAGATACTTTTCCTCGAAAACTACGACATTCAACTTGCTCGTCGCCTTGTGAGCGGTGTAGATATCTGGATGAATACTCCTACTCGTCCACTTGAAGCCAGCGGTACCAGTGGCGAAAAAGCTTTGATGAATGGTGTTATCAATTTGAGCGTACTTGACGGATGGTGGTACGAAGGTTATCGTGAAGGAGCTGGATGGGCACTCACAGATAAGCGTACTTATCAGAATCAGGAGCATCAGGATCGTCTGGATGCCTCTACTATCTATTCTATGCTCGAACAGGAAATCATTCCGCTCTACTATGCTCGTAACAGTCGCGGATATAGCGAGAACTGGGTGCGCACCATTAAGAATTCTATCGCACAAATCGCTCCTCACTACACGATGAAACGTCAGTTGGACGATTATTTCGAGAAATTCTACAACGGCGAGGCAAAGCGCTTCCACCTTCTTTCGGCCAACAACAACAAGTTTGCTAAGGAACTTGCTGCTTGGAAGGAAAATGTGGCTGAGCGTTGGGACAGCATCCGTGTGGTTTCTTCAGAGTATAGCGATAATCTTACTTCCGGTTCACTTGTCAGCGGTAGTGAGTTCACTATCACACACGTTATTGACGAAGCCGGTTTGGATGACGCAATTGGTGTAGATATGGTCATACTTCAGAATGTAGAAGGTCAGGATAAGGTTTACAAGATCTATCCTCTCAATCTCGTTAAGCGCGAAGGCAATCTCTATACCTTCCAAATCAATTCTGTTATCGACCTTGCCGGTTCCTTCAAGGCTGCATTCCGTATGTATCCCAAGCGTAAAGAACTGACACACCGTCAGGATTTCTGCTACGTAAGATGGTTCTGATATTAAGTTTTACTTAATTCATATTTAACCGAAGGGCAAGATGCAGATGCCGAAGAAGTATTTGCATTTTGCCCATCTTTTTTACAAGAACTATGAGTAATCTTCCGATAATCCTTTCGCCCATGCAAATGGCTGTGGGAGAAGAAATAGAAAAAGGCCATAATGTTTTTGTTACCGCCCCGACTGGAAGCGGTAAGACACTTGCTTTTTTGCTTCCCCTCATCCATTCTTTAGAGACATTGCCGGAAGATACTTTTATTCGCCTCCTTGTATTATTGCCCACGCGTGAACTGGCGCAGCAATGCCGTAATGTTTTCGAGGAGTCCACGCAAACACTTCGTTCGGAGGTTATTCATGGTGGGCGTCCCGTTATTGAAGAAAGCAGACGCATCGAAATCAACAAACCTCAAGTCATCTTTGCCACTCCAGGGCGTTTGACGGATCATTTGAGGCAGACTCCTGATTTATTGCAGCATCTACGCTATTTTATTGTGGATGAATACGATAAATGCCTGGAACTTGGTTTCAAAGCAGAGTTGCAAACTGTCGTTTCTGCGCTTCCCGAACAAAAACTGCAATACGTATTCACTTCTGCTACGCCGCTTTATGACGAAGCCTTGCGACTATTCCATTTGGATGCCGAGCATGTCATGTTTTTAGACTATGCCGAGGATGTTAGCAACAGGCTTTCTCAATATTATGTCGCGGTTAGGGATGATGATGACGCAAAACTTTCCGTTTTATCAGAACTTTTACGTCAAGAACGCTTTGATTCCTGCATCATCTTCGCCACTCATAAAGAGGATGTCGAAATGATTGCTAAATACCTGCGACATGGTGGTTTCGATGTGGCAGCCTATCATGGAGGACTGACGCAGGAACAACGCGAACGCGCCATTTTCCGATTTGAAGCCCGTTGTGTCAACATTCTTATCGCCACAGACATTGCGGCTCGGGGACTTGATTTTCCGCAGGTCGATTTGATTATTCATTTCCACCCGCCTGTTGATCAAAAGTCGTATCAGCATAGGGTAGGGCGCACACTTCGTTGGGAGAATTGCGGACGTTCTGTCCTTTTCCTGCCTACTACAGAACGTTTGCCCGAGTATATTCAGGATATCAAGGAATATCCCGTCGGAGAAGTGCCACATCTTAAAAAAGATAAGGCATATCTCCCGAAAGATGTCACTTATCTTTCCAGAGCTAACGCATCTTTTTCTGCACTCTACATAGGTCGCGGAAAAAAGGAAGGCATTTCTCGCAAGGATGTCCTCGGATTCTTATGCAACAACGCCAATATCAACGCTAAAGACATTGGAAAAATACATATCTCCGCACATTTCTCCCTTGTTGCGCTTCCCAAGGAAATGATTGATGCCGTACTTGCAGAAATACAAGGTAAGAAAATCAAAAAGCAACAGACTATATACGAAAAACTCCGCCATTAAGCGGAGTTTTGTCGTTCTTAAGCAAAGACTATTCGTAATGCCTGATTCTTACGTCTATTCCCTCATCCTTTAGAAGGGCTGGAATCTGCTTTACATCCGTCTGGCCATAATGATAGGGGAACAAAACCTTTGGTTTGACGGTCTTCGCAGCCTTTACCAACTGGTTTACAGTCATGGTATAGGGTTGGTTGCAAGGCATAAAGGCAATATCAATATTTTCTACTTGCTGCATTTCGGGAATGTCCTCCGTATCGCCTGCAATATAGATTCTAAATCCGCCAATCGTCAGGATATATCCGTTATCGCGGCCTTTGGGGTGAAATTGCTGCCGTCCTTCTGTGGTGTTGTAGGCAGGAACTGCTTCTATTTCGATACCTTCTGCCAGTTTCAGGCTTTCTCCGTTCATCATCGCCGTACCGCTACCGTAGAGGTCTGCGCATCGTTTGTTCAAAACCAACTTCGTATCATTTTTCGTTAGCATCTTGATGGCGTTCGCGTCAAAATGATCTTGGTGCTCGTGGGTAACAAGTATGTAGTCGGCTTTCGGCATCGTTTGATAGTTTATTTTGCGATTCCCCAAAGCCGAAACAGGATCTATCTCAAACTCCTTACCATCAAACTCCAAGCGAATACAAGCGTGCATCAAGGCGTGGATTTTTATGGCCTTTCCTGATGCAGTTTTGAACACGTCGATTTCGTAATCATCCGTAGTAACTGGCATTTTAGCAGACTTCCATGCCATTATGCCGCCATTCAGATTAACGCACTTGAACCCTTCGTCCGTCAGTCGCCCGCAAGCGTTGGCAGAACGGCGGCCACTTCTGCAATACACGGCAATCGTCTTACTGGTGTCCAAGGTAGATTTTGCCTGCTGCATGAAATCGCTCTTTCCTTGGTCTATATTCAAAGCGCCCTCCAAGTGGCCTTCAGCAAACTCCTCGGAAGTGCGAACGTCCAGTAATATAACGTCAGGACTCTCTATTATTTCAGAAAACTTCTGCACATCCACACTCTCAAACTGCTGTTGTCCGCAAGCAGATGTCAGACCTAAAGTAGCCAAAAGGCAAGTAATGTATTTTTTCATAAGACTATATTTTGTTTTCTCGATACATGTTTCTGTTATGTTCGGCAAATATAGAACTTTTCTTTTGGATAATAACTATTTGAAGAGACAAATCCATAAAACTCCCAAATTTTTCCATTCTCAACGCGTAGAGAAAATATTCTCATCGCGTTGAGAAAGTTTTCTCACGGCGAAGAGAAAGTTTTCTCATCGCGAGGAGAATTGAATTTTGTCGGGATTGTTGCGATATCATCGCGTTTGTTTAATGCTATTGCCGAGTATTATTTTCTGGCCTTGACGATTGTCTTTGTAATAACGGTAGAAAAAGGAACGCAGTCACACCAATTATCAGCGATGTCTGACTTTCGGTATGACTGCTTGGATGATTCTGCTGTTTCTCCTACTATTTCTTTACGCGTTTTCGGTAACGAAATCGAAGAATGGCTGGATTTCTTCAACACTCTTGAGACGTACGATGTAAGCAAAGTCGCAAAGGTCGTCGGCCAAGGCTTGAGGAACTCTGTCTGCCATGCACATATTATTTCCATAGCGCTGCATGATTTCATCGTGGCTATGACGATAGTTCTTCCAGTCACGTCGTCCGGCGTAAGCACAATAATATTGTTCGCCTTGGGGTTTTCTGCGCTCATCGAAGGCAACCATATCGGCCCATATCTGGAAAACATCAGTAGAATGGGCAAAGTTCATCATGTCGGGGGTATAACCTCCGGGCGGACGCATATTTACTTCCAGTCCTACGTAGTCGCCCTGCTTACCCAAGCCTTCGCGGTCGCGATCAAGCTGGAAAAATTCGAGGTGTACGAAACGGCTCTTGATACCAAAGGCATTTACCGTGCGACGTCCTATCTCTGAGAGTTTTTCAGGGCAATGCATATTGGTCCAATAGCAAGTTTCGAGATTGTTATGGACAATTTCCATAATTGGAGTGGGGAAGATGGTATTGTTCTCGAAGATAGGTTCGCCCTTTGAGTTGAAAATGGCATCATAACTGACAAGCAGACCGGTAATGAACTCTTCGATAACGAAATATCCGTAGTCGTGTCCGTGTTCCCAGAACCAGGCATCGAGTTCTCCGTCGTTATGCAATTTAAATGTGCCCGAAGCTCCCATACCGCTGTCAGGTTTTGCAATAATTGGGTAGCCAGTCATATGAACGAAGTCCTTTACGCGGTCATATCCCTCAGAAGCCTTGATTTGTCTGGCTGTGGGGATGCCGCCCTGGGCATAATACTTTTTCATTTCGCTCTTGTTGCGAATAGCTGCCACGCGGTCGCTCTTGATGCCGCTATCTACGTTGAAATCTGTGCGCAGGCGGGCATCTTGTTCGAGCCAATATTCGTTATTCGACTCTATCCAGTCAATCTGTCCGTATTTCTGTGCATACCATGCCACAGCGCGATACATTTCGTCGTAGTTTTCAAGGTTTTGCACCTTGTAATAATCAGTAAGGTTCTGACGAAGATTCCAAGGCAGGTCTTCGTAGTTGCAATCGGCAATACCCAGCACATTCACTCCGTTTGCTTTTGCTCCGGCGCAGAAGTGCCAATAGGTTTGTGGGAAGTGGGGCGAAATAAATACTAAATTCATAAATGTATATGTTTTGTTTTCTTCAGAAACTTGGCGCATTTCTCCGCGACTTATCTCGTATGCTTCGCCATATAGGATGCTGCGTCCGTTGGCTACCTTTACGTATCCGCCATCGGGGAAGGTATAGAAGCGATGTCCCCAACTGTCGGGAAATGCTATGTCTTCAAACAGGCGTACTCCGTCGATAGTGGCATTTCTCACCTGCTCCATGTGCGGAATCAACTGGATATTTGTCAGTCCTAAGCCATTAAGCCAGCGCTTATAGGCAGGATTTGCCACTTCTCCCGGCAGTTCAGGATGGGAATACACACGTTCTGCACAATTCATGCTACCTGCGCTGCAACCCATCACTACTCCCTGAAAATCCTTGATAAGTTCTTTGAGACGTATCTCATGTATGAACTTATTCTGCGTTGGTACGTGTCCGCCGCAAAGGATAATCCAGTCGGCATCTCTTACAAATTTTGCCGCTTGCGAGGCGTTGCTTCTTTCCAGCATGATAATCCATTCCGTCTCTATGCCGGAAAGATGGATGCAGTCGCTCATTCCCTTTGTGACGGACGAAATATATCCGGCGTCGTCGGGATCGGCACTTACAAGCAAGACACGTGGCAGGCGGTCGGGACCTGTAACAGAGAGCAACGACTTCTTCACTTCTGCGAGGAAGCCGTTATCCTCGGTAAAGGAGGGTTCGCCGAATCGTGTAGGACTGCCTGTGAGGAAAAGTATCATAATGCGTAAGAGCTGTCAGTTGATTTAGGAAATGGTAGAGATAATTTTTTATTTTACTATCTCTGGAATTTTCAGGATGCTGCCTTTTTCTATGATGTCAGGGTTGGAAATTCCGTTGTACTCAATAATATATTTTGCGTAGTCTTTTCTACCGTATTCACGCTCGGCAATCATATAGAGCGTCTCTCCTGGTTGCACTTGGTGCAGGTTCCTGACTGGTAAGTCCAATGTCTTGCTACGTTGCGTAGTCGTAACCGGCCTTTTGTAAGGAGTGACTTTCTTTTCGGGTGAGACATTCTTTGTTGTAGCGCTTGCGGTACTATCAACAACAGGCATCATATTCAGAGAGTCTAAGGAATCGCTTTCGTTCACGGAGTCGTTTGCCGTAACATCTGTTTCGGCCACTTTTACAGCAGTCGTATCTTGATTGTTGTCAGACAGGAACACGCGATGGTAGCCAGCCCAATATCCTAAGAGCGCTATCAGAATGGCTGCAAGCACGATGGTTGCAATCTTCCAGGGATTAACGGATGCTTTCTCCTCTGTCTCGTCAGCAGGTTCGGTTGTTTCCGACTCTTCTTCAACGCTTTCAGATGCAATAGCGACAGGTTTTTCCACTACCTTTACTTTTTCTTCTTTCAAATGCGAGGTAATCGTCTGTATGTCCTCTGTAGCGGTAGGTTTCTCTTCCGTTTCGGTTGTTTCCTCCGATGTAGGAACTTCTTCCTTTGGTTCTTCGGCAACCTGCTCCGTACTATCTTCTGCTACAAAGGCTGTATTTATGGGTTCTTCGGAAATCTCTATCGCTTCTTCCGCTTCATTCGCTGTTCCCTCAGTTGGAACTTCTGTTGCAGCGGTTACTTCTTCTGCTTCTACGTTAGCATCTTCCGTTTCTACGTTTGTCTCCTCTGGAATGTCCTCCGTTTCATCCTCGCCAATGGCATTAAGCGCATCGGAGTCCACGTCGTCTTCCACAACAATCGTCTGAAAAAGTGCAAACGGCTTGTTTACAACTTCTTTCAGGTGTTCGTCGGGCGTGAACGAGATCTTCTTGTGGCTTTCAATCTGGATACTTTCGCCCGTGTTCACGTCAATACTTGCCCGCTCGTTTACGGTAACAAGTTTGAACGTTCCAACGTGTTTGATCTTGACGATATTTTCTCTTTCCAGGCCTTCAACAACCGTTTCGATAAAGGCGCGCATAAAAGCGTCGGCATGTCTGGACGAGATACCGCTGGCTTGTGCGATTTTCTCTATTAAGTCGCGCAAAGTATATCTGTTATTCATTGTTTCAGGCGTTATTTTGATCGTGATACTTGAGTTTTTCCTTGAGAGCAAGGCCGGGTTTGAAATTCAGCGAGAGTTTTGGCGGAACAAGCATGCGTTGTTTTGTAGCAGGATTGACGACAATACGTTCTTTCTTCTTCTTAATCTCAAAATTACCGAAGTTCGGAATTGTGAGCGTGTCGTTGTCTTCCAATACATTGCCCAGAAAATCTGCGAAGTCTTTCACATATTCCTGCACATCATTCTTGTTGAAATTTGTCTTCTCCGCAAGTCGCGAAATAAACTCTTTGTTATTCATGGTATAAGGTTATTTTACAATCTGTCCGTATAAATCGAATTCGTCTGCATCGGTAATTTCCACTTGATAGAACGTTCCGATTCTGATGTCCGTGCCGTCAGCTTTAATAAGCACTTCGCCATCAACTTCGGGCGTTTCAAATTCTGTTCTCCCTATGAAGTATTCACCTTCCTGCCGATCGATAATGGTTTTGTAGGTTCGGCCTATTCTCTCCGCGCATATCTCTGCCGAAATCTGCTGCTGCACATTCATCAGTTCGTCAAGGCGTTGCTGTTTGACGGCTTCGGACACATCGTCCTCAAAGTTCTCGGCTGCAAAAGTGCCTTCTTCTTCGCAATAAGCAAAAGCGCCCATCTTCTCGAACCGTGCTTTCTTCGTAAAGTCCAGGAGTTCCTGAAATTCCTCCTCGGTCTCTCCACAGAAGCCCACCATTAAAGTTGTTCTGATGCAGATTCCCGGAACTTTGCTCCGAATAGTTTTCAGTAATGTCAGGGTTTCCTGCTTAGATGTATGACGTTGCATACGGTTGAGTACGCCATCGCTGATGTGTTGCAGGGCAATGTCGAGATATTTGCACACATTCTCGTGCTTATTCATCACATCGAGCAGACTGAGCGGGAAGTGATTGGGATAGGCGTAGTGCAAACGAATCCATTCTACGCCCTCTATCTGAGCCATGCGGTCTATCAATTCGGGAAGTCGCTGTTCGCCATAGAGATCTACGCCATAATATGTGAGTTCCTGGGCAATAATCTGAAATTCCCTGACACCTTGTTTGACAAGGTCGGACACCTCTTGCAGGATGTCCTCTATCTTGCGACTTTTGTGCTTTCCCGTAATGATCGGAATGGCACAATAGGCGCATTTGCGGTCGCATCCCTCGGCTATCTTGACGTAAGCATAATGGGGCGGGGTAGAGATATATCGTTTCGTCAGAGACTCGGGTAGAGATGTCTGACATCTCTCCGGAGAAGTCAGAGAACTTTTCAGAGATGTCCCTGCTCTTTTTGGAGATGTCTGAGATTTCTCTGAAGCCAACGAAGCAAGATTTTCAGAAGTCAGATCTTCCAGCATTTTGCTCCAGTCAAATTTTCCATAGAAGCAATCTACTTGCGGAATCTCCTCGGCTAATTCCTGGCGATAACGCTCGGAAAGACAACCCATTACGATTATTTTGTTCAAGTAACCCTCTTCTTTCTGCTGACAAAGCGAAAGAATCATATTGATGCTCTCTTCTTTGGCATCGCCTATGAATCCGCAGGTGTTTACTACGGCTATATCGCCGTGCAGACGGTCGGGATTGTGGAAGAAGCGGATGCCCTGTTGAAGAAAACGGGACATCAGCATTTCGGAATCCACCAAATTCTTGGAACATCCCATCGTGATTACATCAATGGTGCGTGTTTTCATGTGCTAACCGTCTGTTTTGTTGAAATGATAGTTCAAAGTTTGATACCGTCGAAGAGACTATCAACAAACTCCCTGCTGTTGAAAGGTTGCAGGTCTTCCATGCGCTCTCCAAGGCCGATATATCTCACGGGAACGTTCAGTTCGTGTGAAATGCCGATAACTACACCGCCTTTGGCCGTTCCGTCAAGTTTTGTAATGGCTAATGACGAAACTTCCGTAGCCTTGATGAATTGTTTAGCCTGCTCAAAAGCATTTTGGCCCGTAGAGCCATCGAGTACAAGTAAGACTTCGTGTGGTGCATCGGGCACCACTTTCTTCATCACGTTCTTAATCTTCGTGAGCTCGTTCATCAGTCCCACTTTGTTGTGCAGACGACCAGCCGTGTCAATCAAAACGATATCTGCATCGTTGGCCTTTGCAGAACTGAGCGTATCAAAAGCAACGCTGGCGGGGTCGCTTCCCATTTGCTGCTTCACAACGGGAACATTCACGCGTTCGCCCCAAATGCAAAGCTGTTCAACGGCGGCTGCACGGAAGGTATCGGCAGCTCCAAGCACAACTTTCAAACCTGCCTTCTGGAACTGATAAGCTAACTTCCCGATAGTAGTGGTTTTGCCTACGCCATTTACGCCAACGACCATTACAACAAATGGTTTCTTGCCTTCAGGAATGACAAAGCCTTCTGTCTCTTCCGGATTACCGGCAAACAGACCTGAAATTTCCTCTTTCAGTATTGTATAAAGCGCGTCCGTGCCAATGTACTTGTCTCTGGCTACGCGTTCCTCGATGCGCTTGATGATTTCAATAGTCGTATCTACGCCAACGTCGGAGCTCACTAATGCAGCCTCAAGGTTGTCGAGCACTTCCTCGTCCACCTTTGATTTTCCGGCTATGGCAACGGCGATTTTCTCAAACACGCCAGTTTTTGTCTTCTTCAGTCCTTCATCAAGAACTTCCTTTTTTTCTTTTTTGGAAAAGAAATTAAAAAATCCCATACTATTCGTTTTCTTTATTTTCTTCTTTGTGATAATTATATCAGGGCTTGTAAATCTATATTGCCACACTTTGGTAACAATCTCCCAGACAGCCCTTTTTCAATCCGCAAATTTAACATTTTTTTCTTATCTATTTGCAATTATTCCGTAAGAATCAGTCAAATATTACTGCTCTACTCAATTTTGAAGGCAAAAAAGTTGGATTGCGCATGTCATGCTATTGTTTTTGCTCACTTTGATTAGAAAAATGGCGGGTTTTTTGGCTGAAAACGAAAATCTTTGTAATTTTGCATCGCATCAAGAGCAGAAGTTCTCAGAACTTACTCACCAACCGAGCATTAGGATGCCGCGGTGGTCAAGGTACGATGTGGAATAACATGTGTAATTCAAAATTATCCTAATTATGACAAACAAATCTTCTTACAAAGAGTTTGCAGCCTCTTTCCGTGCTGCTACAATCCAAGACTTAGTTGAAACTTTTAATGATGCAGTTGGAAAAACTGCGTGGACTGATGCGCGTGCCTACCGAGATCAGGCTCTGATCGACGAGTTCAGGCATCGTGGAATAGACATTTCTGCAATTGCCTGCGACGATTCCATTTCTTTCGCAGAACGTGTGAAATATAACGAGAAGGAAAATAAACTGGAGACGCTTAAATAATCGTTATCCTTCCTTATAAATCCTTTTAAATACAGGAAAGCCCTTTCGAGTCGTCTGCTCTTGACGCGAAAGGGCTTTATTTTATAGAAGAGGTTCGAGGAAATTGCTGCTTTCTATTTGCTGTTAGACAACAGAAGCCTGAATTAAAAAGGGATAACTGAGAAATCGTTATTAATGACAGGAAGTCAGGAAGTTTAACAAGTCATCTTATCTTCCTTCAAAGGGAGCAGGAGAAGTATGCAGGATATCTATAGTAATGCGTCGGTTGTCGGGGTTGAGCTCTTCGTTATGAAGCAATCGATAATGCTTGATATCTCTAATTCCATTTACCTGAAAATAGGTTTCTATCGTGCCATAAATAAGGATAGGCATTCTAAAAAACTCAGGATGTGAGAACAATCCTATTTCGTTCCTTAAATCTTGGCTGATAGCGACAGGCAAACACGATTTGTAGTCGGTCTCAAAAGGATTGTCGGCTAAAAGCAAATTTGTGTTGTCCTTTTCGTCAGGTATTCCGAATGTGGCATTTGTAAGCGACGTTCCGGAAATATAGCCAACGTAGAAACCACGTACAAAGACCGTTGAATCTGTTTTAACCTTCAGACATTCTGCAACTGTAAGCGTATCTGCAACGATTTGCTCGGCATCGTCTAAGATTTTGCCCGAGTTCTTTTCAGGTAAGTCTATCTTCTGACAACAAACCAGCAAGAACACTCCTATAATATATATATAAGGAAATCGTTTCATGGTTTATAATTTCTGAGAGCAGAAATTAAACGGGTGTTTTCGTGCGGCAGTCCAATGGTAAAGCAGATGCAATTCTGGCATAATGGGTGACTGCTTTTGACAAGTTCTGTATGGATGCCTTGTTCCAAGAGGAAACGATGAATACTTTCGGCATCTGAAAAAGTAGCCAGGAAGAAATTTGTGGCCGAAGGGAATACTTTCAAAACAATGGGCATCTGTGCAAACGCACCCATGACTTTTGCACGTTCTTCAAGGATATTGATGCGCCATTTGTTGGCATCAAATCCCTGTTTGTTGAGAAATTCGTTAGCCTGTCGGAAAGTAGTGAGCGGTTGTGGGAACAAATGATTGATATTTCGTAGTGCTTTTGCCAAATCCTTGTTTAAGAAAGCAAAAGCAAGGCCTAAAGCATCAGAAGCCCAGTAGCCTGCAAGAGATTGTAGGACTATCAGATTGGGATAACGGTTTATTGCAGCACGAAGTGAGGGCTGCTGACAGAAAGGCAAGGAACTTTCGTTGATTACTACGAGACCTTCGTAATGATCCAGGACTTCTTTGATTTTTTCAAGGCTATGCAGACGACCTGTTGGGATGCCGGGTTGATCAAAATAGACTATTTTCGTGGATTTGCTGATTACTTGCAGAATTTCCTTGGGCTGTAATTCAAAAGTGTCGTCAGTCATCACGTTGCGTACCTCAACATGATTCAGGCGTGCCACATTCAGAACGTTATTACCCACAGGAAGCACAATGGCTATGCTGTCGTGGTGAGGAGCACAGGTGGCGCGCAGAATTAAATCAAACAAACCGTCAATACCTTGCCCGAAAAGGATGTTTTCTTCAGGTTGTTGAAAATACTTTGAGACGGAACGTAGGAGTTCTGCCTCATCTTCCGAGAAACATCTGTTATTAGGAAAATTATTGGGGTTCTCGTGTCTGTCAATATAGACATCGCTCTTGATTTCTGTGCGTTCGACGTTGCTTTCCTCAAAGAGAGAAAGATAACTCTGCAAGTCTAAACGAATATGTCGGTTTACTGCATCCATTTTTCTATGGTTTATTCTGATAATTTGTCTATAATTTTTGATAAGTTCCTTTTCCGTTTTGCAATATTCAAGAAAAAACTTGTTTCAACATTCATTTCCAAAATGTATTAGGTAATCTAAAATTTCCCTATCAGTAAAATCTGGAAATTCTTCCCTGAAATAATCTAATACTGCTTCTGCATTCACTACAAATGCCTGCTGAAAAATCTTTTGGAAGTTCCTGTGCTTTAATTCCCAGGCTTTATGACAAATTTTTGCCATATTCAGATCATCGGGGTCGTATTTGTCATCAAGAAAATGGTTCCAAACTTCATTAGGTGTCTTCTTGTATAATACACCAAAGAAATAAATTTCAGGAAAGTAGGATAACGGAGAAAGCATCTGCAATATTTTATGTCCATACTCCTTGACATTGTAATCAGCTGTCATCAATAATTCATCGATAAGCAATAATTGCAAAATGCAGTCGTGTCCTTCAATAGCAAACATTAACATCGTATCTATAATGCTCGACGCAGTATATCTGGGGTCTTCCAAAAGTGTAAAAGCAACGTCTATTGCTTCATCATAACGGTCCTGCTCATATAAACATATGGCATAGCAAAAAGTAACATCGTCATATTCTGCAGATCCCTTAGGACAAAGCAAAAATGCTTTGGAAGCATATTCCAAAGGCTCCTTTCTACGTTTGTGTTTGAAATAGGAAAGTGTAGCCCAACGGTAGATGGTATAATCGAAATCTGCCTTAAATGGACATTCTTCAATAATCTTGCTAATTTCTTCAGGAGTTCCAATTGCTTGAAGTGCCTCTATTTTAAAACGAATAGCAGGAATGGATTCTGCATTTATCGTTAAAGCATAATCGCTACTTTCAATTGCTTTTTCGTAAAAACCTTCTTTTAATTGTGTCTCACATAAAAGGAGCCAAAGTGCTTCATCGTATGGATCTATGTCGATAGCTTTGTTTACAAAACGCTCTGCTTTGGAAAAGTTGCGTATTTGAAAGAAAGCCTCCGCATAAAATTGAAAATATTGTTTTGATTTATTCTCAAAATTCCTATCATTTTCTTTCAGCCACCTTAATGCCATATGGTAATACGAGCAGTCTAAATAGACTTCTGCTATTTCCAAAACGAAATCTTCGTTATACGGAATATTCTGCTTGAGACGTTCTAAATATTCCTTGCTCGTATCAAAATCTCCCCTCAGCAAACTCAATTCAAAATTGAACATTAAGACATCGTTGGCGTCCTGATCATCAATATTCTTGACAATCATCAAGGCCTCGTTCACTTTTCGCTGATCAAGTAGTTCGTATGCTTTTGTAATTAGCAGATTCGTATGATTAGGGTACAGGCAAAGTGCATTTTTCAGACAGATAGCGGCATCCAAATCCTTGCGATTATCTTGATAATAGTAATAAATGTCAAGATAATCGTCGGGTTCAAGAAAACACTTGCGTCCTTCACGCAAGGATTCCTCGTATTCTGGAAGTATTTCGTTAAAAAAACGCGATTTGTCCATATCTGTTCTAAAATGTTTGTTCAAAAGCGTGAACGCCTCACCTTAAAATAGGCGAGGCGCTGACATTATTATTGGATAATGCTTTTCGTCAGATATTAATCCTTTGATAAATCGAAATAGTCCTTTTAGGGTTGTTCTAAAAATTAGGCTGTTTTGATTTTTCAAAGATTTTTGAGT
>CAMVJO010000030.1 GCA_947167835.1 uncultured Prevotellaceae bacterium | reverse complement strand
AACGTATCTTACAAATAAGACCCAAAGTAGTCAACTAAAATCGTTAAACTACAATGATAAAACTTTCTCAACGCGATGAGAAAACTTTCTCTTCGTGATGATAAAACTTTCTCAACGCGATGAGACACGATATAAAAGCACCTTTTGTTTGTGAAGTACCTGATTATATGTAAATTTGCAGCCTGAAATTTTATTTGTATCCCGAATTCGTTTTATTATACAGCATGGAACTCACCATACCTTACGTAAAAGAAAGAATTGCCTACTTTAACCAGAGCATATTTGCCGAAGAACTCCCTCCGATTGAGGTAAAACTGACTACTGCCAAGACATTTCTGGCTAAATGTACGTACAAGATTCGCCGGAACCTGTTTGGAAAAGTCAGGCGTGAGGATTTCTGCCTGAGAATCAACCGCATCCTGAACCTTACTCCCGACGAAATAGATGATGTCATCATTCACGAAATGATACACTACTACATCGGTTACAAAGGCATGAGGGACTCTGCATCGCACGGCAAGGTATTCCGCAGGATGATGTACGAAATCAATCATACATACCACAGGCATATCACCATCTCGCACAAGAATATTCCGGATTGTACGGAAAGCATCACAGGTAAGCCGGTAAAATGGCACGTTGTGGCAGCTGTCAGCATGAATGACGGACGTATGGGTATCAAAGTCCTGCCGCGTATCACACAACGCATATATAGATATTACATACTGGTACGCAAATCGCCTGAAGTATCGCATATCGACCTTTTTCTGGCCAAACATCCCATTTTGGAGCAATATCCCAATTCTTCTGCCCTGAAGATTCATTACATAGAACAGCAAAAGCTCGAGGAAATGCTCAAGGATGCTGAAAGATTGCAGATTATCAACGAAAGGGAAATCAGGAAAATAGATAATCAGGCGTAAGATTGTTTTATTATTCGGAACTCAATTTAAATCAAGGCACGAGTCTTTTGAGTTGTCAGACATCTTTATGAAGAAGTGCCTTGTCTTTTGAAAGATAAGGGACATTATTCAGCAGAAAATGGATGTTTTCAAGACATACTGCGAATCTTCTATCTTTTCAGGTTGTTAAAAAACAGTAATGCAGTATAAAAGAGGTTTATTGTTAGGGATAATTCCAGAAATAATGCGTATATTTGCACGGATAAACCGATTATAGATATATTACAAACCACTAATGCGAAATACTGTGCAAACAATATTCAAGATAACTACCCTACTGATTATTTCCTCACTCCTGGCTCTTCCTGTCGAGGCACGAAAGAAGCCAAAGAACGGAGCGTCTGATAATGCCGTGGAACTAACGGAGCCGGATGCCATTGCCCCGAAAGCATTCAAGGACAAAGTGCATCAGCGCCAGTCGGAAATCACAACGCATCATGGAGTAGTGAACGATAAGTTTACCGAAGGCATAGACGTGAGCCACTATCAAAATGCGATAAACTGGAAAACTTTAGTTGCCAACCACCAGATTTCGTATGCCTACGTTAAAGCTACAGAAGGCTCGAACCTTACGGATGAATACTACGCCTATAATATACGCGAAGCGCACGAGGCAGGACTTAGCGTGGGGGCCTATCATTTCTACCGCCCTAACGTGAATTGGGAAGACCAGTTTAATAACATGGCAAACGTGGTACAGGCAAAAGACCAGGACCTAGTGCCGATTATCGACATAGAAGACAGAGGAAAAGTGAGTCTTGATAAATTCATCTCCGACCTGAAACAATTTATCAAGAAAGTTACCAAGCATTACGGCAAGAAACCTGTGCTTTATACCGGACAGAATTTCTATAACAAATACCTAAGCGGCACTTTCAAGGATTATGTTTGGATGATAGCCAAGTATAATGAAGCAGAAGAGCCATATTTGAGCGATGGAAAGAAGTGCGAAATGTGGCAGTACTCGGCAAAAGGACGTTTCTCGGGAATCCGTGGAAATGTGGATAAGAGTCGCATCATGAATGGCTTCAAACTGAAAAATATCGCGATGTAAAGCAGGATTGCCTAACACTTGTTTTCTGTTTTCTTCCAACATCTACAAAAGAATACCTATTAAAAGAGCATAAACGTGGATATCATACACCTTCTTCCCGACACCGTTGCAAATCAGATAGCAGCAGGCGAAGTTATACAGCGTCCGGCTTCCGTTATCAAGGAACTTGTGGAAAATGCCGTAGATGCCGGAGCCTCTGTCATACAGATTTATATTACCGATGCCGGAAAGAGTTGCATACAAGTGACGGATAACGGCAAGGGAATGAGTGCTACCGATGCTCGTCTGGCCTTTGAGCGTCATTCCACCTCGAAGATTTCGCAGGCATCCGACCTTTTCAGTCTGCAAACCATGGGATTTCGTGGAGAAGCCCTTGCAAGTATTGCTGCTGTGGCACAGGTGGAATTGAAAACACGTACAGCAGAAGAAAGCATCGGGCATCAAGTGAATATCGAAGGGGGTATTTTCAAGTCAGAACAACCTATCAGCACCCCTGTCGGAGCAAGTTTCTCTATTTCAAATCTTTTCTTCAACATTCCGGCACGTCGCAGATTTCTGAAAAGCGATAATGCAGAAATGGCTGCCATTATGAGTGAAGTAGAGCGAATGGCGATGTCACATACCGACGTTTCCTTCAAACTCTTCCGCGATGGTATGCAATTACTCGACCTTCCTGCCGGAACTTTCCTGCAACGTATTCAAGGACTCTTCGGTACGAAATTTTCCAAGTCCTTAATTCCTGTTGAAGTCGATACCGATTTGATAAAGATAAAAGGTTTCGTTTCGCAACCCGATGGTGCTAAGAAAAAGTCACCAAGGCAGTATTTCATAGTCAATCATCGCTTTATGCGCCACCCCTATTTCGCTAAAGCTGTCCTTACTGCCTACGAACGCCTCATACCCGAAGGATTCCAACCCTCTTTCTTCCTGCAATTTGAGGTAGAGCCCGCTACTATTGACGTCAATATTCATCCCACAAAGACGGAAATCAAGTTCCAGGACGAAAGTACTATCTGGCAAATCCTCTTGGCTGCCATTCGTGAGGCACTTGGACGTTTCGGAGCCACACCTGCCATAGACTTCGACACGGAAAACAAACCTGATATCCCGGTATTCCAACCTTCTGGCGGCAGAAACATCGCTCCGCCCAATATTACGATAGACCGGAACTACAATCCTTTCTATGATGATGGCGGAAAGAAACGTGGTAACGACGCAAACCTGAAGAACTGGCAGGAACTCTATAAAGATGCCGTACTACATAATGATGAGCAGGCGGGAAATGTAGGAAATACCGAGACAGACCTCAATTCCGAGCAACTTCCCTTTGACAATACGTCACATCCGAATAATACCTACGGAGAATCTTCTGATGATGCCTACCTTCAGCTTGCAGGACGCTATATTGTTACCACTATCAGCACAGGACTGCTCGTTGTGGACCAACATAAAGCACACGTAAACGTACTTTACCATCATTACCAGCAGGCTCTGGCACAAAAATGCGGACACGCACAAGGATTGCTCTTCCCTTACGAACTCTATCTGGAACCTTCGCAAATCATTGTCTGGAATCAAATCAAGGATTCCCTGAAATACCTGGGATTCGACATAGAGGAAAATAATCAGAATGGCGATAGCGCAGGATTAGAACTGATCATCAAAGGACTTCCCGAAGAAACCCAGGGATTAGACCCGATACAATTGATACAAAACCTACTTGAAACTGCCAGTTTCCTCGAAGAGCGTGGCGATCAGGCACTTTCCGAAACTTTACACCACACTCTTGCCCTCACTCTGGCACAAAAATCTGCCATTCCCGTAGGACAGGTACTCAATCGCATGGAAATCGACAATCTGATGCAACAACTCTTCGCTTTGCCCATGCCTAACATACTTCCTGACGGAACAAAGACGCTACAAGTCGTTCCTAACGAAACCATAGACCAACTTTTCCAAGGATAACACTCCTTATATATATTATATATGGGTTGATACAACAATCCATATGCAGATAAATCATTTTATCACCCTAAGGATTTTTCAAATCTTTTAGGATGATATTTTTATATCCCGTAATCCAAATATTTATTTTGAGGTAAAAATAATTACACCAAAGATTTAGATAAAAATAACTATACATTTCATTTATAAATGATTACCATATTTTTGAAATGTCATATTTTCCAATTCTTTATCCGTTTTATTCAATTTTTTCTCAAAATTAAGGCTAAAAACACCCTCTTAATTGAAAAAAACTCGTAAATTTGCTGACGTGAATAAGTTATCGGTACATATAAATAAGCTTATACTGAAGCATAATTGCGTGATAATTCCCAACTTAGGCGGTTTTATTACACAAAATGTTCCAGCAAAGTTCGTGGATGAGACAAATACGTTTTATCCCCCCATGCGTTGTATCGGTTTTAATCCACAACTTACGATTAACGACGGACTTCTTGTTCAGTCGTACATGCAAACCTACGATTTGGACTATCCTGAGAGCGTGAATGAGATAGAAAACTCTGTAAAGGACATACAACAAACGCTTAATAATACAGGTTTTTATGATTTTACCGGTATTGGAAGACTTTCGCGCAACCATGAAGGAAAAATGGTCTTTGCCGCTTCAAAGACTGACGTATGTTCCCCCGAGTTCTATGGATTGAAATCATTTACTACCACGCTTCTTGACAATAGTCTGGCAAGTGCATCTGCCTTCTCGGTTAAACAGAGCTCTAAACGCAACTATACTTTCAGCGTAAACCGTGAACTGGTGAATTATCTTACGGCAGCAGTTCTGGCTCTCCTTTTGTATTTCGTTTGGGCCACTCCCCTTTCTAACAATGGCGGAGGTTTGAACATGAATCAGGCCAGCGTGCTCTCGAAGTTCATGTTTGAAAAGAAAGAAATGCCCAAGGAAGTTATAAAGAACGAAGCAAAAGAAAATGCAGACGTTGAGCATCTTTTCCTGAGCATGTTAAGAACATCTTCTTCGGCCAAGAATCAAGAAGAGTCCGCTCCTGCCGAGAATGTTCAGCCCGCAATACCTGAAAAGGGCTTCACTATTGTTTTGGCAAGCGCCATTCCTGAGAAGAATGCTGAGGTCTTTATTGAGAATCTGCGTGCGGATGGATATAATGAAGCACAAATATTCCATGATAAGCACATGCTTCGTGTGATTTATGGCTCTTACGAGGATATAGGTCAAGCCTATGCTGCCCTGAGTGCCTGCAAAAACAATAAATCATTCAGGCAAGCGTGGGTAATGGAGGTAAAATAACAAATGGCATCCCGATATTTATTGGGATGTTTTTTTTATCATAATTTGAAATGAAGAAAATTCGTTGTCCCAAGTGTGACGAAACAATCATCTTTGACGAAAAGAGATTTGAAGGCGGACGTACGCTCGTTTTTGAATGTCCGAGTTGTAAGAAGCAGTTCAAAATCAGAATGCCGTCCAAGAATGAACCGAGCGAACAGGCAGAAGAAGAGAAAGATGTGGTGGGCGAATTGGTAGTGCTCGAGAATTCCTTTCAGTTAAAGCAGGTTCTCCCTTTATATGAAGGACTGAATACGATTGGGCGCAAGGTAAAAGGAACAGATCTCACCTCTCCTATCCTTACTGTCGATCCCAGTATTGACTCCTTCCATTGTAAAATCAATGTTATCAGGAATAAACAGGGAAACTACGTATTCAGTCTGAGCGATGCCCCATCTAATACCGGCACATTCCTTAACAATAAAATATTAGGCGATACAGAAAAGGCAAATGTCGCGCATGGCGATATCATAAACCTTGGCGCATCGACAATTATTCTGAAAGAAAAAGGCAAGGAAGACGAGGAATAAAGATAAAATAAGACAGAATCCTAAAACATCTTCTGCAAAAGTTTGTCTAACTGAAACGTTTAAGTTAATTTTGCAGAGCAATTTTGAATAAAACAAAGACAACACGATATGATTAAGATTACATTTCCCGACAATTCGGTACGCGAATACGAAAAAGGCGTGACTGGATTGCAAATAGCAGAAAGCATATCTCAGCGCCTGGCGCAAGATGTGATTGCCTGCGGTATCAACGGAGAGACTGTCGAACTGAACCGCCCTATTGAGGAGGATGCACAAATCCAACTCTATAAATGGGAAGATGCAGAAGGTAAACATGCTTTTTGGCACACTTCTGCCCACCTTATGGCTGAGGCCATGCAAGAACTTTGGCCTGGCACACAGTTTGGTATCGGTCCTGCCATAGAAAACGGTTTCTATTATGATGTGATGCCGCCCGAAGGCGTACGTATCACCGAGAGTGATTTCGAGAAGATTGAGAAAAAGATGCAGGAACTTCTCCAAAAGAAAGAAGCCCTCGTGCGTCAGGATATTGCCAAGGACGAAGCGCTCAAATTCTTTGCAGAAAGAGGACAGTTCTACAAGAACGAATTGATTGAAGACCTGGAAGACGGACATATCACGACCTATACTCAAGGAAACTACACAGACCTCTGCCGTGGTCCGCACCTTATGACAACGGCTCCTATCAAAGCCATTAAAGTGCTGGCCGTAAGTTCTGCATACTGGCGTGGTGACGAGAAACGTCCGCAGATGACACGCGTTTACGGTATTACCTTCCCAAAGAAGAAGCTTTTGGATGAATACCTCCAGATGATTGAAGAAGCCAAGCGTCGCGACCATCGCAAGATTGGCAAGGAAATGGAATTGTTCATGTTCTCTGATCTTGTTGGTAAAGGACTTCCCATGTGGTTGCCTAAAGGTACACAATTGCGCCTGCGCCTTGAAGATTTCCTGAAGAAGATTCAGAAGAATTTCGGCTATCAGCAGGTAATGACTCCCCATATCGGTTCTAAGAACCTTTATGTTACCAGCGGTCACTACGCAAAATACGGCAAGGATTCCTTCCAACCCATTCACACACCCGAGGAAGGCGAGGAATACATGCTGAAACCCATGAACTGCCCTCACCATTGCGCTATCTATGCTTGGAAACCGCGTTCATACAAAGACCTTCCTTTGCGTCTGGCTGAGTTCGGTACGGTTTATCGTTACGAACAGAGTGGTGAGTTGCATGGATTGACACGTGTCCGCGGATTTACCCAGGATGATGCCCACATCTTCTGCCGTCCCGACCAGGTAAAAGACGAGTTCTTGCGCGTAATGGATATTATCCTCATCATTTTCCGCGCACTCAACTTCCAAAATTACGAAGCCCAGATTTCCTTGCGCGACAAGGTGAACCGCGAGAAGTATATCGGTTCGGAAGAAAACTGGGAAAAGGCAGAACGCTCTATTATCGAAGCCTGTGAAGAAAAAGGTCTGCCTGCACATGTAGAATATGGCGAGGCTGCTTTCTATGGTCCTAAACTTGACTTCATGGTGAAGGATGCTTTGGGACGTCGTTGGCAACTTGGTACGATTCAGGTGGACTATAATCTGCCGGAACGCTTCCAACTTGAATATACTGGCACAGACAACCAAAAGCATCGTCCGGTAATGATACATCGTGCGCCATTCGGTTCTATGGAACGCTTCGTAGCCGTACTTATTGAGCATACTGCCGGACATTTCCCGCTTTGGCTCACACCCGAACAGGCTGTAGTGCTTCCTATCTCCGACAAATTCAACGAATATGCCAAGCAGGTGCAGCACGACCTCGAGATGAAGGGCGTCAGAACCTCTATTGACGATCGTAGTGAGAAGATAGGCCGAAAGATTCGCGACAACGAAATGAAACATATCCCCTATCTCATCATTGTTGGCGAGAAAGAGGCAAACGAAGGCCTAATATCTGTTAGAAAGCAAGGAGAAGGCGACAAGGGCAGCACGACTGTCGAAGCCTTTGCCGATGAAATCAACCGTATCGTTGATGAAATGACAAGAGATTTCTGATTACAGGAACATTTCGTAAGAATACTTCGTAGTATTCCGGATACAAAAAAACAGGTTTGGAAAGTGTTTTACTTCCAGACCTGTTTTTATATTATTATGCCGGTCTGTTTTTATTGTCTCATCGTGTAGAGAAAACTTTCTCAACGCGAAGAGAATCTTTTATCATCGCGAAGAGAATCTTTTATCATCGCGAAGAGAATTTGGAAACGTCCAGCAAAATATCGTAACAACGCTTGTTATATCAATATTGTGTGTGGTAAAAGAAAGAAGTCTTGAATCAAGGTCTCAGAATTACTATTCTCCTTCGAGATAGACATCACATATTGACGACTTGCTTGCCTTCTTAGAAAATGGATTCCTCTGTTTCTGTCGTTAGCAGCTCAAGAGCTTTAAGTCCCATCACGGAATTTCCTTTGCTGTTCAGGCGAGGACTCCATACTGCCACGGAATATTGTGAAGGATGAATGGCAGCAATACCTCCTCCCACGCCACTCTTTCCCGGTAGGCCAACAAGATAGGAAAACTCTCCGGCTTCGTCATAGAATCCACACGTTTGCATAATGGCGTTGATGCGTTTTACCTGAGAGGTTGTCAAACTGATGCCGGCAAAGCAGAAGGGATGACGATGGTCGGCAAAGGGACGGAATGCGTGTGCCAATTCGCAACAATTCATCTCTATAGAACAACAAAGGATGTAGAAATGAAGCACATCGTCTATCTTGTTCTCAATATTCCCATGATATTTCAGCAGATTGGCTATGGCCGTATTCAGATACGCCTGCTCTTCCTCCGACTGCGCCACAACGCGATTGTAATCCACATGACTTCCGGAAATCTCGCGTACGAAGTTCAGGAATGTCTGCTCTACATCCTTCATCCTGCTTATCAGAATGTCGGACATTACCAAGGCTCCAGCGTTGATAAACGGATTGCGAGGTTTTCCCTTCTCAAATTCCAATTGCACCAGCGAATTAAATGCTGTACCCGAGGGCTCTTTTCCCATTCGTTTCCAAAGATTATCGCCCTCCAGACTTAGGCAGGCGGCAAGCATGAAAACTTTAGAGATACTCTGCATGGAAAATCTCACATCGGCAGCCCCGAATGAAGAAACTGGGGAATCGTCAAGCGGTTCTATGCAGATACCAAACTGATTGGGATTAACGGAAGCAAGGGCAGGAATATACGTAGCCTGCTGCCCTTCATTTGCAAAGGGCTTTATCTCTTCGTAAATCTTGCTCAAGACGTCTTGGTAGTTCATGTGTTAGATATGGTTAGATGAGGGAATTAAAGAGAATTACTTTCGTTTGTTCCGATGCTTAACTGGAATTTCGGCAAACAAAGGTAGAAATAATTTCTAAAATAATGCGAATTTAGCAGACAGATATTCCTATTAAGGATTGTTACTTGAAAGGAAAACTACACCCTCGTGCAATATGCGTTCTGCTTCCAGGACAGCATGATGCGTTGGAGGTTCTACACCTTCAAGACGATAAGGAATACCAAGTTTCTGCCATTTATAAATTCCCATAGTGTGGTATGGAAGAATCTCTATGCGCTCAATATTTTCGAGGGTTCGCAAAAAACTGTTAAGAGCACGCAAGGAGGTTTCGTCATCTGTATAGCCTGGGACAAGTACGTGGCGAATCCATGTTCTTATGCCGAGTTCCGAGAGCCTTCTTGCCAAAGCAATAATGCCGGCATTGTCCTGTCCGGTTAAAGCCTTATGCCTAACGGGGTCTATGTGCTTGATATCGAGCAATACCATGTCGGTAACAGAAAGAAGTCGCTCAATATCGTCAGCAAGTTTACCTGTGGCATTTGCTTCTTCAGTATTTGCCGGAGGTAGTCTGAACCCACTTGAATCAAGACAGGTGTTGATGCCGCGCATGTGTGCCTGTTCAAAGAGTGCTGCAACGGCAGAAGCCTGCAGGAGTGCTTCTCCCCCACTTACCGTGATGCCACCCTTTTCTCCCCAGTAGCTACGATATCGTTCTGCTCGGTCAAGAATGGCTGCCGGCGTCCAAATTTCTCCCCCATGCTGATTCCATGTATCTGGATTGTGGCAATAGGCACAACGCATCTGGCAACCTTGCAGGAATACAATAAAACGAATCCCCGGCCCATCAACTGAGCCGAAGGATTCAAAACTATGCACTCGGAGTTCTTGCTGCTCCATAAGTGTTTCTATTTATTCTTATAAAGATTAAAGGAACTCGTGTGCAGAACGGGCAATCACGTCTTCTTGCTGCTCACGGGTGAGGTCTATGAACTTCACGGCATATCCGCTCACACGAATTGTGAAGTTTGCGTATTCGGGCTTTTCAGGATGCTCCATAGCATCAAGCAGTTTATCCACTCCGAATACATTTACATTTAGGTGGTGAGCGCCTTTGCTGAAGTATCCGTCCATTACTCCTACGAGTGTATTGGCACGTTCCTCGTCGGTACGTCCAAGTGTGCTGGGAGCAATAGTCTGTGTGTTGGAAATGCCGTCAAGAGCGTATTCATAAGGAATCTTGGCCACACTGTTCAATGAGGCAAGCAGACCGTTCTTCTCTGCGCCATAACTTGGATTGGCTCCTGGCGAGAGAGGTGCACCGGCACGACGTCCGTCAGGCAGATTACCTGTATATTTACCATAAACCACGTTTGAAGTAATGGTAAGTATGGATGTGGTAGGCTCTGCATTACGATAAGTGTGGTGACGCTTGATTTTTGCCAGGAAAGTCTTGAGCACCCACAATGCAACTTCGTCGGCACGGTCGTCATCATTACCATAACGTGGGTAATCGCCCTCGGTTACATAATCTACGTTGAAGCCTGTCTCATCGCGAATGATTTTCACCTTGGCATATTTCACGGCACAGATACTGTCTATCACATGGCTGAAACCTGCTATACCTGTTGCAAAGGTGCGACGCACGTCTGTGTCGATAAGAGCCATTTCAGCAGCTTCATAGAAGTACTTGTCGTGCATATAGTGGATAAGGTTGAGCGTATTCACATAGACATCGGCCAGCCATTCCAGCATATCGCGGAAACGTGGCTCGAGTTCTTCCCATGTGAGGTATTCGCTGGTGATAGGACGGAACTTAGGACCGCATTGTTCGCGAGTCTTGGCATCCACGCCTCCGTTTATAGCATAAAGCAAGGTCTTGGCCATATTAGCACGTGCTCCGAAGAACTGCATTTCCTTACCGGTCTGTGTAGCGCTCACGCAGCAGCAGATGCTGTAGTCATCGCCCCAGATAGGACGCATCACTTCGTCGTTTTCATACTGCACAGAACTGGTCTTTACGCTAATCCATGCAGCATAGCGCTTGAATGTTTCAGGCAGACGCGGAGAATAAAGCACGGTGAGGTTCGGCTCGGGCGAAGGTCCCATGTTTTCCAACGTATGCAGGAAACGATAGCAGTTCTTGGTAACCTGATGGCGTCCGTCCTGACCGATACCAGCCACTTCGAGCGTAGCCCAAACAGGGTCGCCTGAGAATACTTCGTTGTAGGCAGGAATACGGGCAAACTTCACCATACGGAATTTCAATACAAGGTGGTCTATGAGTTCCTGTGCCTCCTGTTCGGTAAGAGTACCTTCCTGCAAATCGCGGGTGATATAGATATCAAGGAAAGTAGAGACACGTCCTACAGACATGGCGGCTCCGTTCTGTGTCTTGATAGCAGCCAGATAGCCGAAGTAGAGCCATTGAACAGCTTCTCGGGCATTCTTGGCAGGCTGACTGATGTCGTAGCCATATATATCGGCCATTTTCTTCATTTCCTTCAGCGCCTTGATCTGCATAGAGATTTCCTCGCGCAGACGGATGATGTCCTCGCTCATCTGACGCTTTCCGCAGTTGTATTTGTCTATTTCCTTCTGCTCAATCAGGAAGTCTATACCATAAAGTGCCACACGACGATAGTCACCCACGATACGTCCACGACCGTATGTGTCGGGCAGACCCGTAAGTATATGATTGTGGCGCACACGTTTCATTTCGTCTGTATAGGCATCAAACACACCATCGTTATGCGTCTTGCAATACTTGGTAAAAATCTCGTGAAGTTTTTCCGATGGCTGATAACCATAGGTAGTGCAAGCCTGTTCAGCCATTTTAATGCCACCGTATGGCATAAATGCACGTTTCAGAGGTTTGTCCGTCTGCAAACCCACGACCTTCTCCAAGTCTTTTGTCTCAGGGTCTATATAGCCAGGGCCGTATGCCGTCATGCTCGAAACGATTTCGGTCTCCATATCAAGCACACCACCCTTTTCGCGTTCAGCCTTCTGCAGCTTTTGCAGTTTTCCCCAGAGGATATTCGTAGCCTCGGTAGGACCTGTCAAGAAACTTTCGTCACCGTCATACGGTGTGTAGTTGTTCTGAATAAAGTCGCGCACATTAACTTCGTCGAGCCATTTCACGCCCTTGAAGCCGCGCCATTCATTGCGAATTTCCATTTTCTGTAAGTATTGTTTTATTATTATTTTCTTTCGTCTGCAAAGATACGAATACCTATAATAATATATAGAAAATGACTTCAAAAATGAACTTCAAAGTCTGATTTAGGCCAAAAACTCAAGCATCTCCCCACCAGATTCCTGCAAATTAGCAACTCCACTTGCTACTATTTCTGATTTATAGATGATGGGGCTAATGGGTTTAATGGGCTGATTGGGCGTTTATGGGTATTTGTCCATTAGCCCCATTAAACCCATTAACCCCATTCCAAACGATTTCAGGCGCGATATTTCCTTTTCATAAAGTGATGTTTGCCCAATTGCCACATATATTGGTCTAATTGTTTGATGGTGTACTTTTCAAGGCCATAGAATGTGCGGAAATCTTGTATGGCCTGCATATATACCTTGTAGTCTCTGAGATTCGTTCGCCTGAAATGCCCGAAATGATCTCTATGCTGGAAATAAAGGAGTATCTTTTCTACATAATTATCGAAAATGGCATAACTCTCGGGTTTGTGATGGCTACAATATTTGGTGGCAAAGGAATAGAAGAAATGTAGTTCGTGATTATAGCCCACTCTGCAAAGGGAAATGTCATTTACTAAAGTTAAATCTCCGCTTTCAAGTCTTTCGTCTATATCGAGTGCCAGAATGTGTTGGGCTACGGAGTGAATATCAAAAATATTGGTGCTGTAGAAATCGTTTAGGGCTGCGCATTTTACGAGTATATCCTCAATGCGCTTGTTTTCAGGACAGAGTTCAAAGAAAAGTCGGTCGAGTGCATGCTCCTGATTGACATAGTTTTCAAGACTGTTCCATTTAGCGATATAATGCGCCACTTCTTTCGTAGAGGGACGGTATGAAGCGGGTATGGGAGGTAGCGGATAATAGATTCTGCGGATGGTTTCCAGATACTGCTCCTTATACCATTTTTTGAAGTCCTCTACTCCTGCTTCCTGCCAATGCATAAAACGATTGTAGAGCAGAGCTTTTAGTTCGAGAGGGATTCTGTCCTTTATATTAAAGTCTTCTAATCCTGTTCTGTAATAATCCTCAACACATCGTTGCAGTTTTTCGCCACCTTGCAACATTTCTTCGTGCCAAATCCGTTCGTATGACCAAAACATAGCAGCTATATGGAGCAGGGAAACATCAAGGTGATATTTCTCGCACTCTTCTGCAATTTCTTCAAAGGGATTGTGCTCTTCTCCCTTGTAATACAGACAATAGGCTATGGGATTTATGTCTGTCATACGAACTAAATACGAATTTGCCTACGAAAAACCTTGTTCGCCTGCCCTATTTCACCAGATTGCCAAGGATGTCGCGTGTGATTTCTCGGGTAATGGTGCGAGTGGCGGCACTTGTGGCATTTTTCACTACGCGTCCTGTTGTAGTGGTAGAAGATTTGCGCGTTTTCTTGCCAGTAACTTTCTCGGCTGCAATGTTTCCGAGTATGGTGGCCAGGGTTGCCGTAATTGCTGTGAAGACGGCTTTGATGACTTTGCTGAAGAAAGATGGCTTCTCCTTGCTTTTCTTCTTTTGCAAGTCCTTCTCCTCTTCCTCCTTCTTTTGCAATTCTGCTTGCTCCTGAACAACGATAGCTTGCTGTTCGCTTTCTGCAAGAAGAACCTCAAAGGCACTCTCGCGATCTATAGCTTCGTCATATTTGCCGTATATATCCGAACCTTTGACGAGGTCCAGTCTCTGGCCTTCGGTAATAGCTCCAATTTGACTCAGGGGGAATAGTATCTTTGCACGTTCTACAACCTGTGGAGCGCCCTTCTCGTCAAGGAAAGACACCAGAGCCTCACCCGTCTCCAAGTTTGTTATGGCATCATAGGTATTAAAATCGGGATTGCTACGGAATGTTTCTGCTGCGGTCTTGACTGCTTTCTGATCTTTGGGAGTATATGCACGAAGAGCATGTTGCACACGATTACCTAACTGGCCTAAAATATTTTCGGGTAAGTCAGTAGGACTTTGGGTAATGAAGTAGATACCGACACCTTTGCTTCGTATCAGGCGAATTACCTGCTCTATCTTATCTACCAGGGCTTTTGACGTGCCATCGAAGAGCATGTGTGCTTCGTCAAAGAAGAAAACGAGTTTGGGCAGGTCGTTATCCCCCACTTCGGGCAGGGTAGAATAGAGTTCGGAAAGCAACCACAGCAGGAAGGTGGAATAGAGTTTGGGTTGTTGCATCAATTTGTCGGCAGCCAAGACATTCATAATACCTTTACCGTCTTCACATTGCAGCAGGTCGGAAATATCGAAGGAAGGTTCGCCGAAGAAATGTGCTGCTCCTTGATTTTCGAGTGTAAGTATGGCACGTTGTATGGCACCAACGCTTGCTGAGGATATGTTTCCGTATTTAGTGGTGAACTGACTGGCATTTTTGGCTACATAGTCCAGCATGGAACGAAGATCTTTGACATCTATCAGCAGAAGCCCGCGCTCGTCTGCAATACGAAAGACGATATTCAGGACTCCTGCCTGCGTTTCGTTGAGTTGCATGAGGCGCGCCAAAAGTTCCGGCCCCATTTGCGAGATAGTGGCACGCATAGGATGTCCTTGTTCGCCAAATACATCGAAGAAACGCACAGGACAGGCCTGAAACTCGGGAGTGTCTAATCCAAATTCTGGCAAACGCTTCTCAATAAAGCCACTCATTTTTCCAGCTTGGCTAATACCCGAAAGGTCTCCCTTCATATCTGCCATGAAGCAAGGCACACCGGCTTGCGAAAACGTCTCTGCCATCACTTGCAAGGTTACCGTCTTACCCGTTCCCGTAGCTCCTGCTATCAAGCCGTGACGATTTGCCATCTTTCCCGAAATACTCAAAGCACCCTTCGTGCTATGTGCTATATATAAGCCATGTTCGCTACTATACATATACTCAATAATTATTTAGTTAGGTTTAATTAGATTGTCTCCTCGTGTTTCTCTGCAAAATTAACGATTATAATTCAAATTAGTCGCAATCATTACAGACAATTTTGATATTTCTTGTTGAAAAAGACAAGATGTATTGCTGCCTCCGCCCTTTTTTGTATATTTGCATCCATAACATGAACAGGATGATAAAGAAAACCATTTTTATAGTCGTAATTGCCCAGATAATCTTCTTTAACGAGGGTTTTTCGCAGAACATCTTTCTGCGTATGGATAGTCTCTTGTCGCTAAGATACGCAAGGGGCAACATAGATACCGCCTACGTTAAACGTCCTGACACGAAATGGACGATTACCGCACGTACAAAAACTTCGGGAACGAGGATAGAAGCAGAAGGTATAGACCATGGTTCACATTTCAAGTCGGAAATGAGGTCAGACTACAAGACTACCTTTTGTCTGGGCGTGAGTTATCTTGGAGTAACCCTAAGTGCTGCAATCAATCCGGCCAAACTGATGGGAAAGTATAACGACTATGAATTCAGTCTGAAAAGTTACGGACGACGCTTCGGTTTTGATTTAGTATATCAGGATGCAAATAGTTTTAACGGCTGGCACAAGCATGACGGCATGACACAACTTGATTTGCCAGACGGTATACTTAGCGTGAAAATGCTCAATCTGAATGCTTTCTACATTCTTAATAGCCGTCGCTTCTCATATCCTGCTGCCTTCTCGCAGAATTACATTCAGAAGCGCTCGGCAGGTAGTTTGCTCATGGCTTTCTCGGCACAAGGGCAGCATGCTTTCCTTGACTATACGCAAGATTTGCATCTGAAAATGACGAATATCGGCATAGGCGTTGGTTATGGCTACAACTATGTGCCCTCAAAATCCTGGTTGCTGCATATTTCTGCCTTGCCCACGTTCATTTTCTATAGTCATACCTCAATGAAATTCAGAGGAAGCAACGTTCCCCTTCGCTACAACTTCCCGGAGACGATTATCACAGGACGAGGCGCAGTAATTCGCCAATGGAAAAATAAATTCGTCGGTTTGACAATGGTGTATAACTTCACTAATATCGGTAAGGAGCATAGTCTTGCCATACACAACATAAAATGGCAAGCTCAGCTCATCTTTGGTATGCGACTTAGGAAGAGATAATTTTTAGGGATGTTCTATAAATTAGGCTGCATTGTTTTTGTTTAGATTTTGATTGGATTTGCGCGCACCCTTTTCTTGTTTGTTCCAGCCAACCTCAGAACTACGCCCTTCGGGGCTGACGACAAACAGAGTGCTTGCGAAGCTTCGCTTTAATGACGAAGGAGCGTAGCGAGCTACGGTTCAAGGAATTAAAGCTAAAGACGGCAAAAAGATTTCAAAAACAAGCAGAATAAAATAGAAACCAGTTTCTTAAAAACGTAATTTATAGAACATCCCTTTAGTCATAACGGCTCTTTATCAATACCGGGCAATTTTTTGGAAGAATATGGCTTTTGCAGAATGAGTTGTCTTACAAAACACAACGAAAGAGGAAGATGATTTGGCTGCCTCCTATTTTATTCTTAAATTTGCTTGCAAAACTTTGTGCTGGTGTGCTTAATTGCCATTTTCAGCACGTACCATTGTAATATTTAATCTCAACAATATACACTATGAAACAGTTTTTGAACGGAAGAATACTGACCCCGCAGGGTTGGTTGGAACATGGTTCCGTAATCGTAGAAGGCAATAAGATTATTGCCGTAGCCAACAACGATTTGCACGTAGAAGGTGCTGAAGTTATCGATGCCAAAGGTGGCGACATCGTACCTGGCGGTATAGAACTCCACGTTCATGGTGGAGGTGGTCGCGACTTTATGGAAGGTAAGCGCGATGCTTTCGATGTTGCCGTTAATGCTCACTTGAAACATGGCACAACGGCCATATTCCCTACCCTGTCTTCATCATCTGTTCCCATGATTAAGGCAGCCGTTGAGGTGTGCGAAGAAATTATGAAGGACGAAAACACACCCGTTATGGGATTGCATCTGGAAGGTCCGTACTTTAATCCTGCAATGGCCGGTGCTCAGATGCCGGAATACATCACTCCGCCCATTCCTGCCGACTATGAGCCGTTACTTACGGAATCGAATGTGATTAAACGTTGGGACGAAGCACCCGAACTGCCCGGAACAGAAGAGTTCGGCAGATTTTGCAAACAACATGGCTGTCTTCCTGCAATAGCACACACCAAAGGAACATACGAAGACGCTAAACGCGCTTTTGAAGCCGGATTTACACATCTCACTCACTTTACCAACGCCATGAGCACGCTTCACAAACAACGCGAGTTCAAGCATGCTGGCGTAGTAGAGGCCGGTTATGAAATCGAAGGCTTTACCGTTGAGGTTATTGCCGACGGCATACACGTTCCAGCGCCTGTCCTTTCGATGATATATAAGATAAAAGGCGTAGAGCACATGGCTCTTATCACAGATGCCCTTGCCGTTGCAGCAAGTGACTGTCAGGAAGCATTCGATCCGCGCGTTATCATTGAAGATGGCGTATGTAAACTGGCCGACCGCTCAGCTCTTGCCGGTAGTATCGCCACTATGGATCGTTTGGTGAAGACTGCTATTCAGCAAGCCCACATTCCTGCTGCAGATGTCTATCGTATGACTTCTGAAACCCCTGCAAAGATTATGAATATCTACGACCGTAAGGGTTCTCTCGAAGTTGGCAAGGATGCTGACATCGTTATCTACGACAAAGACCAGAATCTGCAATTCGTTATGCAGATGGGACGTGTCGTTGAACGCTAAAATAATGAGGATGCAGGCTTAAATGTAGTTATCAACTTATATCAATTTGATTTTAAGGCAAGTCATTAGCAATATATCAACATGGAATATCTTTATAGCGAATCTGTCTTGGATTTCGTCAGGGTAAGTACGGAATACTGCAAATATCTGGAGAATTGTCAGAATGAAAGTTTGCAGAACTTCGTTCGAGTAGGTTGCGGTCTGCTACCTATGCTATACTTGAAGGCACATCTCATTCAGGATGTTCCCGAAGAAGCCGACGGATTCGGATATGATATGGTTAGCGAGGACGATTACAACTACATTCGCGGAAATGTTGCTGCCATACTCGGAGAGCACGACGATTTCCTTGACGTCTTTGTTGAAGATTTCAAGTATTCCGATCAGCCCATCCTTTGTACTATTAGCGAGAACCTGGCAGATATTTACCAGCAACTGAGAAATATGGTAGCAACCTACCAGGAAGAAGATGAAGATGCCATGAGCGTAGCGTTGTGGGAGACTGTTTACGAATTTCGTCAGAGTTGGGGACAGAAACTCCTTAATGCGCTACGGGCGCTTCACGATTTGCAGGGTGCTCCGGCAGAAGAAGAGTAGAGATATCGATGACATCCTTATATATCAGCACTCCCAAGTCTGTTTTATCAGACCTCCCCATCTATCGCTTTGAGGGAAAAATCGTTGTGATACAGTCGAAGCGCGAAGTTCCTCCCGCCATTCACATGCTGAGCAAGCAAAGGATTGTGGGCATAGACACAGAAACTCGCCCTTCGTTCCGCAAAGGCATTACGCATAAGGTCGCTTTGCTGCAAATAGCCACAAAAGATGTCTGCTTCCTTTTCCGCCTCAATATGACGGGGCTCACAAACGAAATTATAGACTTCCTCTGTAATCCCGATATTATCAAAGTAGGTCTCTCCCTTAAAGATGATTTGCAAATGCTCAACAAACGGGCAAAGATACAGCCCGCGAACTGGATAGACCTGCAAAACGAAGTTAAGAAGCTTGGCGTGACGGATATGAGTCTGCAAAAGATTTTTGCAAACCTTTTCAGCCAGAGGATATCGAAATCGGCACAACTCTCAAACTGGGAAAGCGATGTTTTGACGCCAGCACAGAAAACCTACGCGGCTACGGATGCACAGAGTTGCATACTTTTATACGAAAAGATTAACGAATTATTGCAAACTCGTGATTTTGAGCTTATTGAAGAAGAACAAATAACTACAGATGACGCATT
Source organism: uncultured Prevotellaceae bacterium (assembly GCA_947167835.1). Taxonomy (GTDB): domain Bacteria; phylum Bacteroidota; class Bacteroidia; order Bacteroidales; family Bacteroidaceae; genus Alloprevotella. Next base: position 2,619 of record CAMVJO010000030.1, on the reverse strand, counting down.
ATAAAAACGTAATATTACGTAAAGGAAAGACGGAGAGCATCCGAAGATTTCATCCTTGGATTTTCTCGGGAGCATTAGCCCAGGTCTCTCCCGATATACAGGAGGGAGATATTGTCAGGGTGCTTGATGCCGAAGGTACGTACCTTTGCACAGGACATTTCCAAGGCGGTTCGATTGCTGTCAGGATTCTTTCGTTTGAAGATGTGGAGATTGATTCCGAATTCTGGAATGATGCCATAGAAAAGGCCTTGGCGTTGAGAAAAGACCTGAATCTTAAAAGAAAGGACAACAACACTTTCAGGCTGATTCACGGAGAGGGCGACAATTTGCCCGGACTGATTGTGGATATCTTCGACCATACAGCCGTAATGCAGTCACATAGTTATGGAATGCACCTTTGCAGAACAGAGATAGCCCAGGCGCTTATGCAGAAGTGTGGCGACTTTATTTATGCCGTCTATTATAAATCGGAGACTACCCTGCCCTTCAAAAACGGAGACGTGCCCGAGAATGGTTTTCTCATAGGGCAGACATCAGACAACGTAGCTATAGAAAACGGACTGCGTTTCCACATCGACTGGCTCAAAGGTCAGAAGACAGGCTTCTTTGTAGATCAACGTGAGAACAGACAACTGCTCGAATTGCTCTCTAAGGGTAAACGAGTGCTCAATCTCTTTTGCTATACTGGCGGATTCTCTGTCTATGCCATGCGAGGCGGAGCAGAATACGTACATTCTGTTGATAGCAGCGGCAAAGCCATTGATTTGGCTACGGCAAATATGAACCTGAATTTCCCCGAAAACAAACAGCATAAGGAGATTGTGGCCGATGCTTTCAAATATCTCGATAAGACAGACGTACCCTACGACCTGATGATACTTGATCCGCCCGCTTTTGCCAAACATCGCGGAGCCATTCCCAATGCTATCAAGGGATATACCCGACTTAATGCTGCGGCATTCAGTAAGATTGAAAAAGGCGGCATAGTCTTTACCTTCAGTTGCTCACAGGCCATCAACAAGGAGCAATTCCGTCAGGCTGTCTTCACGGCTGCTGCACAGGCCAAGCGAGATGTCAAAATTCTCTACCAACTTCATCAACCTGCCGACCATCCTATCAACATTTTCCACCCCGAAGGCGAATACCTGAAAGGACTTGTGTTGAAAGTGAATTGAGATAGCAAAAAAGATAAGGCACATCTCCGAAAAGATATATATACATCTCTGAAAAGATAAGGGACATCTTTCGCAAGATGTACGGGTTCTTTCAGAAAAGATGTTTCCCAAAGTAAAAGTCAATAGAAAAACATAGCACGATAAGCCAATGATTATAAAATCTGCCAAATTCGTTATAAGCAATACCAATCCTTTGAAAGGACCAACGGATAATAAGCCGGAATATGCCTTTATTGGGCGTAGCAATGTGGGAAAAAGCAGTCTGATAAACTGTCTTACTGCCCGCAAAGGTCTGGCTATGACTTCGGCAACGCCAGGTAAAACGATGCTCATCAATCATTTCGACATCAACGACGAATGGTATTTGGTAGATTTACCAGGTTACGGATATGCCAAGTTGCCAAAAAAGGAAATTGCCAAACTCGGGAAAATAATAGACGACTACGTTACTCACAGAGAACAACTTACCTGCCTTTTCGTCCTGGTTGATTCCAGACTTACCCCGCAGAAAATTGATATAGACTTTATCAATCATCTTGGAGAGCTGGGTATTCCGTTTTCCATCATATTTACGAAATCAGACAAGATAAGTAAATCGAAAGTGCAGGGAAACGTGGAGGCTTTTCTCGAAGAACTGCTGAAAACCTGGGAATCCCTCCCGCCCCATTTCGTAACCAGCAGTCAAACAGGCTTAGGTCGCGAAGACGTGCTGAATTATATCGAAAGCATAAACCGAGAACTCGCACAATGATAGAGCAATATCCATCGAAATATCTGGAACGCGCAGTAGGAGAAATCGCCAAACTGCCGGGCGTTGGCCGCAAAACAGCACTAAGACTGGCTTTGCATCTGCTGAAACAGTCTGACGAGACGAGTATTGCCCTTGCCGAGAGTATAGTTCAGTTGAAACAAAACGTAATGTACTGCCATTTGTGCCATAATATCAGCGATTCGCAGACATGTGACATCTGTTCAAATCCTCTCCGCGAACGCGACACGATATGTGTGGTGGAAAATATCAGCGGAGTGCTTTCCATTGAAAATACAGGGCAGTACAAAGGACTTTACCACGTGCTTGGCGGCATAATATCCCCCATCGATGGCATAGGACCTGCGCAACTCGAAATAGACTCCCTTGTGGAACGCGTGGCAAAGGGAGGAATCAAAGAAGTAATCTTCGCCCTGAATCCGGATATGGAGGGCGATACCACAAACTACTATATCTCAAAGAAACTGGAGCCATATAACATCCTGCTGACGACACTTGCTCGAGGCATAAGCGTAGGTAATGAATTAGACTATACAGACGAAATCACTCTGGGGCGCTCTATTCAGAACAGAGTAAAGCTTTAGTTTTCATACATGCACTCCTTTTAGGGTTGTTCTAATAATTAGGCTGTTTTGAGTTGCTTACACTCTCTATACGTTTGTTCCTGCAACCCGC
>CAMVJO010000029.1 GCA_947167835.1 uncultured Prevotellaceae bacterium | reverse complement strand
GGTATACCCTCGCCAACTGATATCAAATTCTTTGAATTAAACGACATTCCCTAAAGTATTATTGACCTTTGTTTTCAATAGATACTCAACCCACTTCGCAACAATTCTGCCGAGAAACGAAGTCTGGCACCCATAGAGAAATAGTATAAGTTCGGGGAAACTTTTTATTTCCCCGGACTTTTTTATGCTTTTTCGCCTATTTTTCGCCGTTGCGCATCATTACATTTTCAAGACTAAGCGCCCAGAATGGGCAGCAAGAGCATAGCCCAGGGCAACGCCCTGTGGAATGAATAAATCCACCCAATATGCGCGCTGAAAGCGCAAAAGAGTTATTATTAATCAAATATCACATATAAAAACAAATACATTTTCTTTTGTCCCTTCAGGACGGCAAAAATTGGTGGCGCAAATTTCCTAGGGCGTTGCCCCAGGCTATTTACTTGTTGCCTCTTCGAGGCGTATTCCTTTTATCTATTTTTTATTCTGTCTATAATGGAGGAAATTCGAGAAGTGTCTCGCAAATGGAAAAAGAAAATAAATCCGAGAAAAAAATAAGTATCTCGGAACTAATTTGATTTATCTCCCAATTAGTATTTAGTAGCAGAAATTTGCCCATAGCCGTGAGCCCTTTATTCATCGGTCTTGACACGTTTTTAAGAAGAGCGATTTATTACCCCCAAAATAAGTGTAAATAGCTCGGAACTAAAAATTTTTTGCTCCGAGCTATTTTTAATTAGTGTCGAGATAATTTATTTTTTCTCGGAGCTAAAAAATGGTATGTCCGAGGTAATTGGGGGTACAACTACGGGATGTCCGAAAAAAGCGAAAATAAATAAAATCGGGAGGATGCCTTCTGCTATTTGTCAGTCGTACATTCTCCCGATTTCACTTTTCGTTTAACTTTTATGCTATATTTCCCCTCTCATAAAGGTATCGCGGAGCAAAACCTATCTCGTCATTCCAATCAACCGTGAAGGGATCAAGGCGAAACGACTTGAAGTATTCAAGGTCTTGCAACTTACGGCAGATACCCTTCTGCATGAGCGGCGTAAAGTCCACCAATCGCACTTCACCTGTGTTAAACGTTAGGCGTAGTGTGTAGTCGTGCACGTATTCTGCGGCTACAACTTTGAGTAACGGATTGTTTGTTGTCATATTTCTGTCCTCCTTTTACTTTAAAGGGTCAATCTTTTTGGCGGCTTCGTAGTTTGACAGACGCTCCCAGTTCTCCATCAGTTCATCGCGATGCAAGTCGAGCCATTCATAGACGAGACGCAAGGCACGACGGGGCAACGAACCCGTAACAACGCCATCTTTGATGGTTATCTCGGCTTGGTAATCATCATACCACACATGAAAATGTGGAGGGTTATGGTCATCGATATACATATAGATGATAATTCCGTAGAACTTGCAAATCTCTGGCATATTTATTATCGTTACATTGTTTCTTGACTGCAAATATATGAAAAGTTTTGAAATATACACCAAAATGCTCTCACCTTTTATTATTATTTGGTGTCTGCTAAAAAAGGAAAACCCTTAAATATCATTTCATGTAAAAGACTAATCGGAATAAAAGGCCGCAGGATTTATATTTCCTGCGGCCTTCACAAATGAAGATGTAAGTATTACGAATCTTATTCGTTTTCTTCGTCGTCACCCCAGAGGTTTTGACGTGTCAGGGCGTTGCTACCGTCCATTTCTGTGTCACGTAATACTACACTTGCGCAAAGCATGGAAGCATGTTCCATTCCTTCAAAATAGAGTTCGGGGGCAATATAATTCTTTTTTATAATGTTTATTGTTTTTGCTTGATTAATTATCGAGAACTTTCTTACCATTTACGATATAGATACCCTTCTGAGCCTTTTCTACGCGGCGACCGCTGAGGTCGTAGATAGCGCCTTCGGTTATGTTGAGATCTGTGAGACTTGTTACGATACCAGTCTTGATTGTACGAGTTACTGTAATGGTAGCATTGTCGTCCCCCAGTGTACCTTCTGTCACATAGTCATAGCCTGTATTTGCAGTCCAAGCAGCAGGTATAGACAAATCGTCGTTTGCAAATTGCTTAATAACAGTCTTTTCAACTATAGTACCATCGCTTTCTTTCAATACGTATGTGTTGAATACATAAGTAACTTCCTGTACCTGATAGAAAGCATACGGGTGAGCTCTTGCCCAAAGAGCAATAGCATTATCGCCACCCATACTGTAATCGTTACCATTCCAGCATCTTGTGTTATCGCCTTTGTTTTGGGTTTCATCACAGACAGTGAATAATTTGTTATCAGCTGTGATATTTGTGTTGTCACATATGGTGCCATCGTGATTGAGAGAGTTTACACCTGCCTTCGCTTCTGTAGATGTCATCCAAGGCTGAACAGTCCAAGCTACCTTATCTGAAGAAGACAATGTTCTCAGATTAGCATTGCTACCACCATTGATATATGTTCCAAATGATTTGTTCTTGAAATAGAGTTTATCATCACCTGCATCTTCGACAATCCACCAGTAAGTATCATCGTTAAGTCTCTCAGTGCTTGTTTCAAGAGAGAGAGGTGTCGTCGGCTGGCTTGAAAGTTTTGAAGAACTTGCAGCATAGTAGAAACCATAACGGTTTTCAGTTGTATTAAAGATAGCATAAGTCTCACCTGCTACTACAGATGATTGACGAATAAGACTTGTCTCTACATATCTAGGCTTAACTGTGCGCACTACGTTTATGGTGCAGTCTGTGCTTCCGATAACATCAGACGTGTTGTAGTCATATACTGAAGTATCCCAAGCAGTTGGGAAAGATACAGCACTATTGGAGTCCTGATACTTAACAACGCGATCTACTTCTTCACCTTCTTCTGTAAGGACATAAGTAACTTCTACATCAGCCAAAGTCACTGTGAAAATGGTGAAGTAAAGGGCACTACCACCATAAGATGACTTAATAGTGAAAGATGTAGAACTTTTGGCAATGTCTGTAACTACCAATTGAGTTCCGCTTCCATTCACATCAGGGCCAATATTTGACACAGCGCTACCGCCTTCGGCTGGAGTCACAGTGTGAGGATAAGCTCGAGAGTAAGCCTTCATGTACATAGAATACCCTGTGATAAGATATCCGCTCGGAGCTGTAATAGTCACAGTGTGTTCTCTTGCATCAGGCGTAGTTACACTAAAGCATGACCTATAGTTATTGCCCATGCGAAATTCAAAGTCAGTGGTACCGAAAGTAGCCGTACTACTGGTAATCGTCAGGCCAGCTACACCGGATGCTTCACTTGATGTAAATACGTTGCTTGTGATGCTTCCATATGTACTCTGGAGCACACCCGACCAATGATCAGCAATTGTCACATCAATAGCCTTTACTCCGCATACGCTGAGAAAAGCAAAGAGGAAAGGTAATACTTTCTTCATTTTGTGTTAGTTATTAGATTAATAATAATTTGATATACTATCATTTAGTCCGAAACTTCGCTTTTTTTTAGACAGAAAAAGAAAACGTGGACCTTTTATTTCGTCTACGTATTCCAAGGTATCGCCAAACACCTAATGCACTTATACGAATAAAAGCCCACGCCTAATTGGCATGAGCATTAGACTTCTATTCTTGTGCATTCATAATTTTTGGCGATTTAGGAATACAAGAAAAAAGCTAACGCTTCAATTTCTATATGTCTTAATAAAATTTATATATCCATAGGCTTAAATGTTTAATTCACAGCAAAAATACAAAAAAATCAGAATAACGATGAAAGCAGAGTGAAAAATGTGTTAAATCTATGCTTTTAATTAAACTAAACGATGAATTATCATTAATTGTTCTGCTATAGTTCTTTATAGGAAAGCGATATGCTAAAATAAGTATGATGAAGCAGACGTTGTTGCCGACTAATCAAGGCAGAATGACGACGCGAAGGTAGTCTTGCAGGCGATAAAGGCTGTTACCTGCTCCGGCCTGGGAATCGGAGAGGAGCAAAAGGGTTTGTTGTCCGTTCTGGAGTTTCGGACCTAAGCACATTCCTTCGTAGTTGGCGAAGCGTTTAGCAAGAGGTGCGATGCGCGAGGTGAAACGGCAGACTAATTCTTTGTTCAGTGGATGCTGTTGGATGTTTGGCCTGATGCGATAGATTTTTGTTACGGCTTTGCTACCGATATACTTGCTCTTGATGTTGATTTCGCGCTCCAGAATGAGCCAACTGCCGTCGGAAGTGGCTGTAATGGCGGCAATGCCCTGAATATGTTGGCGCGAATTTCCGGTAAGTTCGGGTGCATCCATCTTATAAAGGAACTGTTCGCGCGGATGTAGGCTTAAATCGAAGGTCTGTAGGCGATCTATGCCCGTTGCTTCGTCGTGTAGCAAAGGAGCCTCGGAGGTGGTGACGAAAAGGTGGCGCAAGGTGTCGAAACATAGGGCTTCAAACCCCATATTGGCGCGTATGCTGTCTTTGGCAAAGGCTTTCGGAATCAGAAGTTCGCGCCCCGTGGCTTTTCCCTGCATATCATATTCGCGGATGCGCTGATCGTCTTCGCTACTCACGAAGAGGGTGCGGGTATCGGGCACATAGCAGATGCCTTCTGCATCGTGTGCAGATTTTTGTTCGGGTTTGGTGAGCGGTTGCTGAATGATTTCCATGCTTTTCACGCGACCTTTGACGGAATCTGTCGCGATACGGAAGAGGTAGTAGCCATCGTTCTTAGCCTTGTCGTCGCAAACGGCATAGAGGTCGCCTCCAAGCGGTGTGATGCCGCTGTAATTTGCTGGCGGAACCTGCCAGCGCTTCATCTTCTGCTGACTAAGGATTTTCAACGACTGAGCCTGCATGGATAGGAGCGGAAGAAGGAAAAGCAAAGTCAGGGCAATGCTTTTCATGCTCCGAGATGAAACGGAAAAATCCGGGTTTCTCATGGTGCAGCAAAGGTGTAGGAACGTACGCCCTTGAAGGTGTTCAGCGTAAAGCGTATGGAATCGCGCCCGGTGGTGAGCAAGTCTGCAAAAGGATAGATGGGGCACGAGAGAATGCGGCGGCGTGTGTAATAAAGTTCGTCTCCGTTCTGACTATGTACGAGTTCCAGATTGAGAACTTGGTGGCCGTCGGCAAAAAGGTCGAGCCCCGTCTGCGCAAAACCCCACAGATGATTTTCGTCTCCCGACTGATAATCTACGGTAAGGTTCAAATATTTCTTTGTTGGCCAAATAGAAACCAAATCCAAGGGATTGGTATGAGGATTCGGCGCTCCTTTCAAGTCTTTTGCCTTTGGCGAAATGACAGAATGGAGGTTGTACATCGTAGCCCGCTTGTCCGGTCCGAGGACGTAGAGCAAAGAGACGCGATATGCCGAGTCGGGCGTGAGTTTCGAGATAGTATTCGTCACTTTATACGAAACACCGTTGTCGAGGTCGAGCGAAACGATTCTCCCATCGCTGTTTGTCGAAACTTCTGCCAAGGCAGCAATCAGATTGTCCAACGTCTCGTGCTCGTCATCGGCGCAAGAGGCGAAAAAAAGTGACAGAATAATAAGGATGGGGCTGCAATATTTCAGTAAGTAACGTTTCATAACAACAAGTTGTGAAGTGTTGTAGGAGATGTGCCTTATCTCTTCAGAGAAGTGCCTTGTCTTTTCAGAGATGTCGCTTATCTTTTCGGGGAAGTCGCTTGTTCTTTTGGGTAACTCTATTATATCTTCAAGGAAATCCCCACTTTTTGAGAAAAAGCTCAACATAGTGCGGGCTACTCCGCCTTAATCAGGATTCCGTGGCCTTCAAATGGTTGCGAAGTGGGTTGGCATACATGGTAAGCATGCGCTCCATGAGGAAATCGTCGTCGCGTCCTTGCGGCACTCGGATCATTTGCAGGCGTTCTTGCAGGTATTTCTCGAAATGCAGGCGCTGTTCCGGCGTATAATGGTCGCTGTGGTCGGTATGTTCCAGCATGTCGAGCGCAATGTAGTTATTTGCAAAGATTCTGTAGTTGGCATGAATTTCATGGTCGATGTGTTGCACCACCTGTGCGAGAATTTCAGCCTTAGGCAGGCCTTCTAATGTGTCAAGCCAGGGATTGATGCACGGAGCCATGTGGTAATGTATCTGACCTTTGAAGCCGTAGATGCCGGTCTGCATATTGATTAAATCGTCCTGCTTGGATTTCTTGAAACCTTCGACATCGCGTTTCATTTGGAACTCCTGTGCTTTGAGGAAGTCGCACGGATCGTATTCATACGAGATGCTGAGCGGCACAATGTGGAGGCGTTTGAGCTTTTCGAGGATATCGCCTTCGCCACCCATGAGCATCATTTTGATAAGTGCCTCCTGTGTCCTGTCATCCGAGTCTTTTGCACGTCCTTCGCGCTGCGCAATCCAAATGCTCTGGCGCTTCTGTGTCAAAGCATACTGCATATATTCGCTCATGCGCTTGCTACTGGCCAACATCTCGCGCATAGAAAGTGAGCGCTGCACGATAAATGCCTTGTTGATGCGCACAATTTTCTTGATCCAGGGATAAGCCAACAAGTTGTCGCCGATAGCGATTTCAACCGTGTCCTTAAATCCATTTCTGATAAGGAGCATGCACAAGAGAGCCGAGTCGAGAACAATATCGCGGTGGTTTGAGATATATACATACGGCTGTTCGCGGTCGGTAAGGGCGGAAGCATCCAGAGTGGTCGAGGTAGATTTCTCGCTGACGATTTTTTCAATCATCGGATAGATGAAAGTGCGCTGGAAGTCCAAGTTTGTGGTGCAATGCCCCAACATAGCGCGCAATCCTTCCTTGCCTCTGGAGAGAGCGCCAGGCATAATGGCCTGTACAACGGCCAGAAAACTTTCGTCTTCCATCAATTCGTCATAAATGCCCTGCAAGTCTTCAGGATCGTAGGGGCGTATTTCGTCAAATTCGGCGGGAGTTTTCATAATGTCTGATGATTAAAGTGGTTAAAAGTAGAAAGCGGAATATTGCTCAGGCTTTGAAACGTCCTTCGATGATATCGCTGAGCACATCCTTGATATCCAGACCGGCGGCACGTACCTGTTGTGGAATAAAACTGGTGGCCGTCATGCCAGGTGTGGTATTAACTTCGAGAATGTTGATGGTTTCTTTTCCGCGTTCGCCACTAAGGATATAATCCACTCGGATAATGCCGTAGCAGTCTAAGAGACGATAGATGAACTCCGTTGTCTCGCTCACGCGCTTGGCAGTTTCGGGAGCAATGCGGGCGGGAGTGATTTCATCTACCTTGCCGTTGTATTTTGCATCGTAGTCAAAAAACTCCTGATCGGTTACCACCTCCGTGATAGGGAATGTCACGATTTCGTCGCCGCCTTTAAGATAGCATCCGCAGGTTACTTCTGTGCCTACCATCAAGCGCTCTATCATGACCTCGCTACTCTCGTCCATAGCACGGTCTATAGCAGCCGTCATCTCGTCAACAGTCTTTACTTTAGTCACTCCAAAACTGCTTCCGCCCGCGTTAGGTTTGACAAAGCAGGGCAGGCCAACGCGTTCGACGATGCTCTCGTTTGAGGGGCGCGACATCCCGCGACGCAGCAGCAAGGAATCGCTCAAGTGCAGGCAGTCGTAAGCGCGTAGGAAGTTGTTTAGCGCATATTTGTTGAACGTCATTGATTCTTGCAGCACACCTCCCGTGCTGTAGGGCATACCTATCATATCGAAATAGCCTTGCAATAATCCGTTCTCGCCAGGTGTGCCATGAATAGTGATATATGCGAAGTCGAATGTGTGACGTCCGTCTTCAGATGTAAAGGAGAAATCGTTTTTGTCTATGGGATATTTCCTGTTTTCGTAGGAAACATTCCAGTCTGTTCCCTTCATTTCTACAACGAGGCAGTTATATTTCTCGTGATCCATGAAGGACATCAGTCCGGCTGCGCTGCGCAGCGAAACATCGTGTTCGGAGGAGTCGCCTCCTGCTACAATGGCTATATTGCGTTTCATCTTTTTATATTTTATTTGTTGATATTTTTCTATTTCAGTTGGATAATGAGCGCCATTTCGCGAGTAGTGCTTCCATATCGGCAGGTAATGGTGTGGAGAAGTCCATTTCCTCGCCCGTTGTGGGATGTCTGAATCCCAAAGTGCGGGCATGAAGCGCTTGTCGCGGACAGAGTGCGAAACAATTGCGTATGAAAGCCTGATAGGTGCTGGAATTATTTCCGCGAAGTACCTTGTCGCCACCATAACGTGCGTCGCTGAAGAGCGGATGTCCGATGTGCGTCATGTGTGCTCGTATCTGGTGTGTGCGTCCTGTCTCTAGAATACATTCTACGAGGGTGACGTGATTGAAACGTTCCAGCACGTGCCAATGGGTGACGGCAGGTTTCCCGATACCTGAGTCGGGAGGAAAGACAGCCATGCGGAGACGGTCTTTAGGATCGCGACCTATGTTGCCTTCTATGCGTCCGTTTTCGCCATCGGGCATTCCCCATACCAGAGCGTTGTAGCGGCGGCGCGTAGTCTTGTTGAAAAACTGCACTCCCAAGCTGGATTTTGCCTCAGGTGTCTTTGCCACTACCAGAAGTCCGCTGGTGTCTTTGTCAATGCGGTGTACCAATCCGACACTCGGGTCGTTGGGATCGTATTGCGGGTTGTTGCGCAAATGCCAGGCGATGGCGTGAACCAATGTGCCGTGGAAATTTCCGCAACCCGGGTGAACCACCATTCCGGCTGGCTTATTGATGACCATAAGTGCCTCGTCTTCGTAAACAATGTCGAGCGGAATATCCTCGGGTTCTATCTTGTCGTCGAAAGGCGGGCGGTCGAGCAACATCGTGACGGCATCTAACGGTTTTACGCGGTAGTTGCTCTTGACGGGACGGTCGTTTACGTGTATGAATCCGGCTTTGGCTGCATTCTGTATGCGATTGCGCGAAACATTCGGCAGCAGGTTCATCAGAAATTTATCAACACGCAAAAGATCCTGCCCTTTGTCGGCAACGATGCGGAAGTGTTCGTAGAGCGCGTTGCCTTCTTCTTCATCGGTGTCGTCATCTTCGTTGGGAAGTTCGGCACTTTCGTTGGGAAGTTCGGTAGTTGCTGAATCCGCTGCTTCGGAAAGATCAGAGAGCATGGGCTCGTCGGCATCGAAAGGCGCGTTGGGTGTCTTTGCTGTCGTGATATGTGAATTTTTGTCCATGCTGTCTGTTAAATATTCTAAGGTGTGTGTGAAAAGTCTGTCCTTTGCCCAAGATCAAAGCCCTGCATTTTTGAATGACAGGCTTCGTTCAAAAGAAGTCCGACATCTTTTTGCAGATGTGGCTTGTCTTTTTGAGGATGTCCGTAGTCTTTCGGAAGATGTCTGTAGTTTTCCCGAGGATGTCCGTAGTCTTTCGGAAGATGCCTCTATTCTGTCAGGCGATACCCAAGCAAAACTATTCAAACATTTCGCTTTCTTCAACCGTCTTCGAGGGTTCGTCCGTTTCCTCGCCGATACTTTCGTCTATCTCGTCTTCTTCTTCCTCAAAGCCGTTGATTTCATAGTAGAGGCTGTCGTTTCCGTTGAATACCTCCTCGTTGAGGCCATCGCCCACGACAATCGTAATCGGGGTATCTACCGAAACGCGCGTTCCGGCGGCTACGGTTTTGCCTCCCACCTTGATACCATATACCCAGTCCTTGTCGCCCATCGTCTGCTCCGTGCGGATTTGTGTGAAGCCCACGTTCTTTAATCTTACCATCGCTTCGCGCAACGAGCAGTTGTCGGCAAGATCGGGGAGGGCTACTAAACGAGCCTGTCCGGAGTTTATCTTGACACGGATGACGCGGCCTGGTTTTACGCGCGTGCCGCCGTCGATGTCCTGCTCGAGGATAATGCCTGCTGCAAGCGCTTTGTTATAGCCCGTGTCGATGACTTCTATCTCAAGGTCGGCATCGTCTATCAACTCCTCGGCTTCGTCGAAGGATTTGCCTGTGATATCGGGCACTTCAACGACTTCGCCATGCTTGGTGTACCAGTCGGCAAAGAAATATGCGGCCAGCACCAATACACATGCTATGATTATCATTCCTAAGCAGTTGCCCGTGAGATAGAGGTAGGGATGATCTTTCAGAACTGAAGGTTTTTTCATCTTGTTTCAGTATGTTTCAGGAGGTTTGTCGTAAGGCTTTACAGACATAATCCCCTTATTTTCTTGCTATTTAGGGCAAAAATACAATAAAAAAGCGAGAGAAATGAATCTTCTGTGCGAAAATTTCATTCCTCCCGCTTTTTTCTTTCAGAAACGGGTCTAAGGCGACATCACGTCGCAGCACCGAATAACTCCGTCTTACTTGTCCCAGCGTTTGCCGTGAACCTCGTCTGATACAGTCAGCTTTTTGCGACCTTTAGCGCGACGAGCAGCCAAAACGCGGCGGCCATTTGCTGTAAGCATACGCTGACGGAAACCGTGCTTGTTGTTTCTCTTGCGATTGTGTGGTTGAAAAGTCCTTTTCATATTTATTCTTTCTTTTTTATTATTTTCTCTTTTGCACTTTCGGACGGCAAATTTATAAACTTTTTCCTTTCCTGCAAAATATTACCCTTCTTTTTTTATATTTTTGGGCGGATAATCTGTCTGTTAGCCTTGTTTCTGTGATATAGTGCTGGCTTTTTGTGGTAGGAATCGGGTAAACTTTCGTTTGTCTGGGGAATTTTCCTGATACATCCCGATAAAATGTCTATTCAGAAGGGTGTCTCCTTATTTTACCCCTACAATCTCGGTGGGAGGTTGCTCCTGATTGCGCTTTTCTACGGCAGTCACTACGCTTTGTGCCAATTTTCTAAAGAATGTGGAGAGCGGATTGTCGGAATCCGTAGCAACGGGTTCGCCTTCGTCGCCACTTTCGCAGATAGACTGGACAATGGGAATCTGTCCCAGCAGGGGAACATTCATTTCCTCGGCCAATCGGCAGACACCTTCGCGCCCGAAGATGAAATACTTGTTCTTAGGGAGTTCGGCCGGCGTGAACCAGGCCATATTCTCCACCAATCCGAGAATGGGAACGTTTACTTTTTCGTTTCGGTACATATCTATACCCTTTCTCGCGTCGGCCAGAGCCACTTGCTGGGGAGTAGAAACGATGACAGCGCCCGTAATGGAAAGTGTCTGCAGGAGTGTGAGATGGATGTCGCTCGTTCCTGGAGGGGTGTCTATAATAAGATAATCCAAAGTGCCCCATCTTGTGTCGGCAATCAGTTGTTTGAGCGCATTTGACGCCATTCCGCCACGCCAGAGGGCAGCACTATCAGGATTGATGAAGAATCCGATGCTTAATATCTTGACTCCATATTTCAATGCGGGAATCATGAGTTGGCGACCTTCCACTTCTTCGGCAAAGACCTGCTCGTTTTCCAAATGAAACATCTTCGGAACGCTGGGACCGAAGATATCGGCATCGAGAAGTCCTACCTCATAACCCAATGCAGCCAGCGAAACGGCAAGATTGGCGGCTACCGTACTTTTTCCCACACCACCTTTTCCGGAACTCACGGCAATCACGTTTTTCACTCCAGAAATCATGTGACCAGGTTCGGGCCTGTCGGCCTGACGTGTCTTTACGCTAATGGCAACATTGACATCCGGACTGATGAGAGCGTGAATGGCGGCTTCGGCAGCCTTGACGGTAGATTTCAGAAAGGGGTCTGTGGATTTGTCGAAAAGCAGGGAAAAGGCAACGTTCATGCCGTCGATGCGAATGTCGTCCCAAAGCATTTCGGAGGCGATGATATCCTTCTTTGTGCCGGGATAACGCACCGTTCGTAGGGCATCAATAATGAGATTGGGGTATAGAGTCATTTTCTTTCTTGTATTTTGAGGAAACTATGGGTAGTGATGAAGAAACGTTTCCCGTTCTGTTAATAGATTGTTTACCTATGATTAGGGTAATCCTTATATTATTTTGTGGCCTCCTATATATATTTTATATAAGGAGTGGGTATTTCAAATTATTTACTGGTTTCGCTTTCAGAACGCTTGCTGCGATTGTAACTGCGGTAATCATCCATAGGGATTTCTACGTCGGGTTCGATGAATTCGTCCCTGTGAGGCAGACGAAACTTCATGTATTTGATATTGAGACCGCGACTGATCCATTGCTGTTCGTAATATGTCTGAATGGCAAGGATGCGTTGTGTCTCGGCATCGAACAAGTTTTTTTCGGCATGGTATAAATCATCTGTACAAACCTCTACAGGCAGATTGTTGTGCTCTGTCATGTATCGAGTATAGGTAAACAGGAAATTGCTGTCAGTCTTCAGATGAACATATCCATCGTTTACCAAGAAGTTCTGATATCGCTGCATGAAGTAGGTAGAAGTGAGGCGTTTCCGCACCTTCTTCATCTGCGGGTCGCTGAACGTGAGCCATATCTCGCTGATTTCGTCGGGTTCGAAGAAGTATTCGAGAAATTCGATGTGGGTGCGCAGAAAGCCTACGTTCTTCATGCCGTCTTTAAGCGACTGCGATGCTCCTGTCCACATGCGAGAACCTTTTACATCAACGCCTATGAAGTTTTTCTCAGGGAAGAGTTTTCCCAGTCCGACGGTATATTCTCCTTTGCCGCAGCCCAGTTCCAAAACAATAGGGTTGTTGTTACCGAAGAAGGTCTCAGCCCATTTTCCCCGCAAGTGAAAGGGTGGGGCATCAAAGCCAGGGAACGGTAATTCTACGACATGCGGGAAAGATGCCATGTCAGCAAATTTCTCAAGTTTGCCTTTACTCATCTTCTAAGATTTTGTTGATATCCTGTTCCACCTTTCCCAGTCTCTCCTTGCAAAACTTCAGAAGTTTCTGGGCTTCCTGCAACTGTTTGCTGACTTGGTCGATGTCAAGCGTGTTCTTTTCGAGTTCCGAAACGATGTTTGCCAGTTTTGTGACGGCTGTTTCGTATGTTAGTTTCTTCTCCATCTATTATTTCTCGATTATTCTTTTTCTATGTGTATGTGTTCAATACGGCTCTCTGCCTTGCCCGATGCAAAATGTGTGACGATGGTTTGTCCCGTTTGCAGGACGTCAGCACTCTTTACAGCCTTGCCGTTTAGGGTGGTAATGCTGAAACCACGCTTCAGTACGTTCTTTGGGTCGAGTAGTGAGAGTGCCCTGCTGAATTCGTCCAACCTTATTTTATTCTTTTGCAAGCAATCTTGCGCTTGATACCTCAATCGAAATGGTATCTGCTCAAGATATTTGTGGGCTTTCGTGATATTCTGTTGTGCCAGGAGGCTGATTCTGGATTTCAGTCGCAGGAGCCGTTCTTCCTGTGTGCGACCTATCTGTAGCGCTGCGGTATGCAACCGGTGTCCTGTCACTTCTATGCGTTGCTGCTCACGTTGTATGATTCGCGTGACACTCTGGTGCAGTTGCTGCTCCAAGTCTTCTATAAGCGCATACTCTTGTTCGTAGCAGTCGATGATAAATGCTGCTACTGCCGTAGGAGTTTTTAGTGCTGTGTGGGCAACATCATCTAAGATGCTTTTATCGCGTTCATGCCCGATGCCTGTAATGATAGGCAAGGGGAATTGTGCTACATTTGCCGCCAAAAGATAACTGTCGAAGGCCCAGAGGTCGGAAGAAGCGCCGCCACCTCGAATGATGACTACGGCATCCCATTTTTCCTGCTGGCTATGAATGATATTCAGTGTCTCGATAATAGAATCCTCAGTCTTAGGTCCTTGCATGATGGCGGGAAACAGTTGGCAAACGAAGGGATATCCTGTTTGTGTCATCTGATGCAGGAAATCGCCGTAGCCAGCTGCCGTTTCGCTTGATATAACCGCTATTCTCAGCAAGGGACGTGGAAGAGACAAGGACTTGTTGAGGTCTATGATGCCTTCGCCCTCCAGTTGCCGGAGTATTTCCTGCCTTCTCTTCAATATATTGCCTAAAGTATAGGAGGGATCTAAATCTGTAATGTTGAGCGAGTAGCCATAAACCTCGTGAAAGTTGATTTCTACTTCTACAAGAACTTTTATGCCGTTGGTCAGTACTTCTCCTGTGGCGCGATGAAATTTTTGCGCAATCATCATATAGTTTGTTCGCCAGATATGAGCGCTTGCCCGTGCTACAATATCATTTCCGTCTTCGGAATTTTCTATCAGCGTCAGATAACAATGATGATTGCTCGCCGTTCTCATCTCACTTATCTCGGCTGTTACCCAATAGCGATGCGCGAGTTGCGTTTCGAGCAACTCGCGTATCATATTGTTCAGTTCGTATAATGTAATGGATGACGGTTTCAAAAGGCTTTCTCGAAGAATAAAAAGATTATGGACATATAGGAAATTGTAAATCTTCCTAATGCTCCTATAAATAATATATAAAGCCAGTTATTTCTTCTTGCCGCTCAGTTTTTCGTAGGCTTTCCAAAGATT
The DNA here is from genome assembly GCA_947167835.1 of uncultured Prevotellaceae bacterium. Taxonomy (GTDB): domain Bacteria; phylum Bacteroidota; class Bacteroidia; order Bacteroidales; family Bacteroidaceae; genus Alloprevotella. The sequence goes on along the minus strand of CAMVJO010000029.1, from coordinate 7,584 downwards.
AGGAATACCATATCCGAAAACATTGTCGGGGTGTGTTGCATTATTTCCTGACTGACGCACGGATTTCATGATTTCCTCAGGACGGCGGTCGGGAAATGCTTGCAGCAGGCAGGCTACTCCACCGCACATAATGGGACAAGCGAAAGATGTTCCGTTGGCCTGACCAAGTGTACCGTCGGACATTACAAGTCGGCTGGCATATCCCATAGCCATTACGTCGGGTTTCACGCGTCCGTCGGCACTATTTCCCAATGACGAGAAGTTCGTGTTAAGACTATCGCCACGAACAGCACCTACTGCCAGAATATTCTCGGCATCTGCGGGACATCCAATCTTTTTCCAGGGAGAAGTGCCGCTGTTGCCAGCACTGTTGAGCAGAAGGATGCCACGACTGGCTGCAAGAGAAGCAGAACGGCTGTTTATGGCAGTATGACCGTTGAGTTCGTAGTATTTATGAGACATACTCTTGTCGTCAAACTGATGATAGCCCAAAGAACTGGTGATAATGTCGCAACCTAAACTATCAGCATACTCAACTGCTGCACACCAGTTGTCTTCTTCTACAGGAAACTCGGATGCTCCGTCTTCGCTCAGGAGTAGATAGAAAGATGCCTCGGGAGCAGTACCCACCATTGCGCCGGGTTCGTTGGTTCCGATGCAGGAAAGTACCATGAGTCCGTGCTCCTGTTCTTGATAAACCGAGCGGCCTGGATTTACAAAGTTGCGCGTACCGAGTATGTGCAGTTTTTTCATAGCGGGTATCACGTCTGCGTTGTGGAAACCGCCGTCGATGACTGCTATCGTGACACCTTTTCCCCTGAAACCGGCCTGATGCAGTTTGTCTGCCCCAATCATCACGGCTTGCTTATGTCCTACTCCGTGGAAGTTCTTGGTGGTTTTCCATGCGCTGCTTTCTACTACACTACGTTCTGTAACAATCTCGATGCTGTCGGGACTAACATATACCAGACGGACGGAATCTACAAAAGGTAGTGCCTTAACGCCTTGCATAAGGCTTTTATTGGAAGTTTCTACGACAACGGTGTTGTTCCACTTGCTTGTATGGCACACTTTAAGCCCCGACTTACGCAGTTTGTCAAGGTAGGAAGATGTTACGGGCAGGTCTATGTTATCAACTGCTATTCCGTATTTCTTGCGACGTTGCAGGGATTTCTCCGAAAGGAACTTTTCGGGTTTCTTTACTGAGTAGTCGTTGTGTTTTTTGTCTTTCAGATAGACGCGATACTTGTAAGTCTTTGGTAGTGCTACCTTTGTCATCGTCTGTGCGTTTACACCGATGATAAAGGAAAGCATACAGCAGAGTAGGATAAACTTTTTCATTGTTTATTCTTTAGTATATTGGGGTAAAATTGGAAGAAATGTATTTTTCGCGGACAGAGGCAAACGTCAGCTTTATTTAATATTAACGGTGGCCGAACCAATCATCTGTCCTCCGGCAAAGATATACGCTGTGTAGTTTCCTCCGCTCAGATACTCGTTGGTATTGATATAGATTGTCGAGCGCGTTTCCTGTCCCGTGTATTCTATCATTTTTGCTGCCGAATATTCCAGATTGCGGTTCTCGTAAGTAAATGTTCCTGAGTTGCCGATAATAGTTTGGTTCGGCTTCATCAGTCTGACGTAGATAGTTTTGTTTCCGGTCTGTGTGGTAACGTTCTTTGCAATCGTGAAACTTACTGCAAAGCGTACGATATCCTTGCTCTTCTTGGCTTCTTTGCCATTTTTCTTCAGTGGTGTGATAGAGATTGCCGTAGCATCCAGTTGCGAGGCTATGGCTACTTTCTCCGTCAGCTTCTCTTTTTCTGTATTAAGATCGGAAATGAGGTCTGTAGCATCCTGCACTTGGCGACGTGCTTCGTCGCGTTCGCTGGTAAGCGTCTGGTTGGCTACCATAAGCGAATCAACTTGACGGATATAGTCCTGCAATACGGCACGTACTGTGGCCAATTCTTTTTTCAGTCGCAGTATTTCAGCAGAACTATTGCTTTTCACCTGTTTAAGTTCTTGCAGCAGGGCTTCTGCACGCTTCTGTTCTGCGTCAAGGCGTGTCACAAGAGAATCGTCCTTGATGCTGCGCTTCATTTCGTCATATTGCGCTGCATATTGTGCATATTGGTTTTCCATTTCGCGCTTGTCGAGCTCGGCCAACTGACGAAGTTCTTCAAGTTCCTTTTCTTTCTCTTCCAACTTCTTCTTGTCTGACGAACAACTTACGCCCATGCTTACTGCAATGCAGGCAAGGACAAACAATAACGATGCTTTTGTGAATCGTATCATTTCTTTCTTTGTAATTGTATTTATTCTGGATTGTTCTAAAGTGGATGCCTCTTAGATAAAGCCTGATTATTGGAACAATCCTTAGATGATTCGCTTTTTTATTCCGCTCGATTGAAGTATTGTGCTCCTTTATTCTATCACAGTCATCCAGTTGTAGATGTCCGGCTCCGTACCGTATTGTATGCCTCTGAACTTCTCATAGAGTTTAGTGCATATCGGGCCGGGTTTGCCGTCTTTCGAGATGACATATTCGACTCCTGTTCCCAAGTCTTTGATCTTTCCTATAGGACTGATGACAGCGGCTGTGCCTACTGCTCCGGCTTCTTCCAATGTCTCGAGTTCCTCAACGGGTATGTCGCGACATTCCACTTTCATGCCCATATCTTTTGCCAACTGCTGCATGCTGCGATTGGTAATGCTGGGCAGAATGGAGGTAGATTTTGGAGTGATGTAGGTATTGTTCTTGATAGCAAAGAAATTGGCTGCACCACATTCGTCTATGTATTTCTTTTCTTTGGCATCCAGATAGAATTCGCAGGTATATCCAGCTTCGCGTGCCATTTTGTTGGCCAAAAGCGAGGCAGCGTAGTTTCCTCCCGTTTTATAGGTACCTGTTCCAAGGGGAGCAGCACGGTCGTAATCGCGTACTATGGCATAGTCGTTGGTACTGAAACCTCCTTTGAAGTATGGTCCTACGGGTGTAACAAACATAACGAGCATATATTCCGTTGCAGGACTTACACCCACCTGTGGACTGATACCTATCATCAGCGGACGGATGTATAAGGAAGCACCGCTTTCGTAGGGCGGGAGATATTCGCTATTGAGTTTCACTACCTTGCAAGCCATTTCGACGAAGCGGTCTGTAGGAAATTCCGGCATGATCAATCCGCGGCAAGTGGCCTGCATTCTGCGGGCATTTTCCTCTATGCGGAATACGCGTACCTTTCCGTCGGGGCACTTAAAGGCTTTTTGTCCTTCAAAGGCCTGCTGGCTGTAGTGTAAGCACGTGGCTGCTATATGAAGGTTGAACATTGGGGTGTCATATACCTCTAATTCGCCCCATTCGCCATTGCGATAGTAGCATCTCACGTTGTATTTCGTGGGAACATAGCCAAAAGGCAAGTTCTTCCAGTCTAAATTCTCCATATATTGAAATTAGATAATTTTTCGTTTCTTAAAATCCGTGCAAAGTTACACCAACTAAAAAAAAGTGCAAAATTTTTAGCATTTTTTATAGCAAGCTGCTTCTAATCCATGTGATAATCTGCACAAACACGCAAGTAACGTGCATTTATCAGAGCTTCTTATTACTTTTTTACCGCAGAGAAGCGCCATCTATTTAGGATAAGCTTTTCTTGTGTCGGTATCCTGCTTTTTCGGATTCTGAATGTCATTTCCAAGTCCTCTTCCTTTCCTTCTCATTCCTCCTAATGAAAGATTATATCAAAAAGATACGGTTGTTTCCTTTCAAAATTGTATTTTTGCATTTTGAAATAAAAACGTTAGTCTTCCACTCCTACATCAAGTATGTCTAAGAAAAACAATCCTTACGGGAAAATCTCTGCTGCAATCAGCCCTCTTGTCGAGGACTCCTTGCTGGCTGAGCGCTATCGTATAGTAGTTCCGCTTGGGCACGACGGTTGTTGTAACTTTTACAGAGCGGAAGACACAAAGTTCCGTGCTTCGGCAAACGAACTGATAGTCAGGGAACTCTTTATCCCCGATTTGAACATTCGCGATGCACATAGCGGCGTTGTGCAGACAGTTGGTGAAAATGCGAAGGAACGTTTCAAGGATTACCAAAGATCTTTCAGAGAAGAGGCCGAACGTTTGAGCATTGTCAATGGACATGGCGAGATGCGCGCCATAGATTGCTTCAGTGAACGCGGTACGGAATATATGGTGACGGAGGTTACTGGCGAGGATGAAGCAATTCCGCGGTTTTTGGTCAAGAAGAAATACCACCTTCTCGTCATCAGTCTGTTGCTTCTCCTTTTGCTCTTTTTCATAACCGATAGGGAAGGACAACTTGTGGCGGGGCAGTCAAGTTTGCGTGTGGTTTTAAACGATAGCATACACTTTAATATGATTCCCGTTCGGGGCGGAACTTTCCAAATGGGTGCTACGCCTGAACAACAATCCGAGGAGTTTTCCTATGTTAAGCCTGTTCATAAGGTTTTTGTCGGAGACTTCTTCATAGGCCAATGCGAGGTGACGCAAAGATTGTGGAATGTTGTGATGCACGACAATCCCTCTTGGACAAAAGGGTGGAATCATCCTGTAGAGTCGGTACTCATGACGGAAATAGAGGATTTTCTGAAGGCTCTTAATGCCAAGCGCAAAACAATGGGGCTCGGTCGATATTCTGACTGGGTATTCCGTTTGCCCACAGAGGCCGAATGGGAATATGCAGCCAGAGGAGGGCCGTATCAAGAGGGTTTTCGCTTTAGTGGGAGCAATAATATAAACGAGGTGGCGTGGCATAAGGAAAACGGTGGCGGGCATACTCATCCTGTGGCCGGTCTCAAACCTAATGCCTTGGGTTTATACGATATGAGTGGCAATGTGCTTGAGGGTTGCAGGGATTACTACGCAGTGTCCTATTATCATATTTCTCCGACCGACAATCCCTGCAACACGCCCGTGCATGAATATTACTCTGTACGCAGCACATCTTTCCTTCAATCAGAACAGGAGTCAGCACTTTGTATTCGTTTTGGTTGGGTTCGCGGTACGCGAAAAAACTTTGTTGGCCTGCGCCTCGTGCTGGCTCCGGAGTAGAGCGATAAACCTCTTTCAGTCACGTTTTACCTGTTTTTTAGAATCAAACTATAGTCTATGTCAGATATCATCCAGATAAATACCGTTCTTGCTTCGCGCTACCGTTTGCTGCGTTACCTTGGCAGCGGGAGTTTTGCCAATACATACCTTGCTATCGATACACATTTTGAAAACAACAGTAGGATAGTGGTGGTAAAAGAACTGAAGCCTGCCCTTGCTCATCTGTCCGAGCGATTTCGTAGCGAGGCTGAGTTTATGCATGGCATTTCGCATCCGAATATAGTCAAGGTGACGGACTTATTCAACGATCATGGCACAGTATGCTTCGTGGTCGATTTTCTGAATTACGGCACACTCTCTTCGCAAAAAGGGAAACTCACCGAGCGGCAGGCAGTGGATTACATCAAGCAGGTGCTTAAGGCTTTGAGCGCCGTGCATCGTGCCGGAATCTGTCATCTTGATGTGAAACCGTCGAATATACTGCTTGATACAGATGGGAAAGCCGTGCTTACAGACTTTGGCGCAAGCATTCTTCTTAATTCTGATGATAAATCTGCCAGGACAGAATTGTTTTTCTCTCCGGGTTTTGCACCTGAAGAGCAACTGAGGCGCGATATCCGTCATATCGGTCCATGGACAGATATATATGCGGTAGGTGCAACGCTCTACTGTCTGCTTACGGGGACACCACCCCCGATAATGGGAGGCCTGCACAGCCTTTTTGGTCGTTCACTCAAGATAAAAGGAGCCGACAAGGGCGTGATGACTTTCATCAATGCCTGTCTAAGTCCTTTTTTCAAAAACCGTCCGCAAACGGCCGAAGAAGCCTTGGCGTTGTTGGAACGTGCCACCCCCTCAGACCGTATTCTGCTCCCCAAACTCGAAAATGGTATGGCAGAAGTGCCTTCCGGCTTCCTTAACACATTGAATGTAGGGACAGTAGGGCGCTCTGTTCCTAAGAACAAAGTATATATCGTCTCGCTTGTGCTGCTTTTGTTCCTCATCGGTATTGTTGTATGGGTGTTATCGTGGAAAGGCTTGGGTAATGATGGCGATACCTTCGATAGTCCCACCATCAACCTGGGAGATCCTACAGAAGTCACGATGCTAACCCTCATGTTGTCCGACAAGTGTCCCCTCTCTATGGTATATGTGCAAGGCGGTGCTTACATGATGGGCGCCACAGCCGAGCAAAAAGACTCTTGCGAGAACGACGAACTGCCTGCAAGGAAAGTAATCGTCAGCGATTACTATATAGGACGCACAGAAGTCACTCAAGCACAATGGCTGACCTTCATGGAAACCAATCCCTCGGCCTTTGCTGGTGCTGAGTTGCCTGTAAACAATATTACCCGCTTCCAGGCACTTGCCTTCATAGATTCCCTTAATAAACATTTGGACACCATTTTGCCGGAAACCCTGCAACAATATCGTTTCCGTATGCCAACCGAAGCAGAATGGGAGTTTGCCGCGCGTGGTGGCCGAAATGCACAAGGACGTCTGTTCAGCGGTTCCGATAACGTGGACGAAGTGTCGTGGTATAGGAACAACAGTGCCCTTGATGGCGTGCAACAGCCCCATAACGTAGCCACAAAGAATCCTAACGAACTCAGTCTTTACGATATGAGCGGCAACGTATGGGAATTCTGCTTCGACCGCTATCAGAATTACTATGGAAACCTCGAATCCTACAATCCCAAAGGCCCCGAGATAGGAAATGCCTATGTAGCCCGCGGCGGTTCTTTTCAAGATGGCGCACCCGGACAGCGAGTCTCCGACCGTAACTACTTCCACCCCGAAATCGCCGTTCCACGCCTCGGCCTTCGCCTTGTCCTTGCTCGAGAATAATCAGGGTGGGGATATATTAAAGCGGAGATAAATAAAAAAATGTTTGGAAACATCAAAATTATACCAAAAAAGATGTTTGCAAACACTAAAATAAACCCCAAAAGAATACTGTTTGCACCTTTTTGAGATTTTTGAAAGCTTGATTTTACACCTTTTTGAGATTTTCTGCAAAATTTTGGTGAATTTTTTCGGAATATGAGGATGGATTCGGGATTGAATTATAAACGGATAATCCTTCATCATCAAATTTTTTTCTGACTCGAATTAGAGCGCTCGGCTTTGCCGCTTTGCTCTGCAAAGAATTAAAGAATTAGAGAATAGAAATACGAGAGACTATGCGCGAAAGCGGAAAATTCTTAAATTCTCTCCATTCTTGACTATTTTTTCTGGTCTCGAATTAGAGAATTTGAGAATTAGAGAATTGAAATATGAGAGACTATGCGCGAAAGCGAAAAATTCTTAAATTCTCTCCATTCTTGACTATTTTTCTTTTTGTCCTATCTTGACTATTTTTTCTGGTCTCGAATTTTAGAGAATTAAAGAATTAGAGAATAGAAATACGAGAGTCTATGCGCGAAAGCGAAAATAATTCTATAATTCTATCCATTCTTGACTTTTTCTCTTCGAGAATTTGAGAATATAGAGAATAATATC
>CAMVJO010000028.1 GCA_947167835.1 uncultured Prevotellaceae bacterium | reverse complement strand
GCGGTATCCTATGTGTCTTATCTTATCGTTAGCGCCTGCAAACATAGTAACTATACCAGAAAAAAGGTAAGAACAATAGAATTTATTTGCTCGCCACTTAAATAAATTATATCCTAATAAATTTGAAATAGTGTCGAGAAATTTTGAAATAACTCCAAGCAAATACACAATTTCGGAAAAGAAAATATAAATTAATTCTAATATATGTACGAGAATATCCACATTACATTACCTTTTTTCCACTTATCCACACCCACAATAAAAATATAATATTTTAAGTATTATCTTTTTAAATTGAAAGAAGGAATTACTCTATGTATATGATGATATAATGTGGAAACTGTTGAAAAAAATTTGAGGTAAAACTTGCATTTGGAGTTATCCACATGAGAGAGAAAATTATACACACTTTTATACACATGGTGGAAGTAGGGAAAAGGATATTTATATAAATTAAAGATGAATGATAGAATACTTGTTTTTCCACATAGGTGTGGATAAAAAAAATGTGGTGATTTTTTTACTTTTTGGGTGGTGATAATGGTGTAAAGTGGTGTTGAAAAACGATAAAAAGGTGTGGAAACTATATGGATAAATTATTAAGAAAATGTGATGAAAAGGCTGATTTGTTTTTCACACCAAATCCACAGATTTTTCCACAGGGTTATCCACATTTGAAGTATTTTCCTTAAATTTGCAGGCAATAAAAACAATTAGATTATGACATCTGTAAAAGAATCTTGGAAAGAGAAGGGTTATATAGACGAGCCTGTGCCCCAGGGTGTGGACTTAAAGGCTGAAATACGTCGGATGTGTAAGGAAAAGAATGCGATCATCATGGCGCATTATTATACCGACGGCAGTTTGCAGGACATAGCCGACTTTGTGGGCGACAGTCTGGCACTTGCTCAGAAGGCGGCTACTACCGATGCGGCTATCATCGTGATGTGTGGCGTGCATTTCATGGCCGAAACCAATAAAATACTGTGTCCCGACAAGGTAGTGCTCATTCCCGACCTGAACGCCTCGTGTTCACTGGCCGAGAGTTGTCCTGCTGCGGAGTTTGAGGCGTTTGTAAAGGCACATCCGGATCATAAGGTGATATCCTACGTTAATACCTCGGCTGCAACGAAGGCTGTGACCGATGTAGTGGTGACAAGCGGTAATGCACGACAGATTGTAGAGTCGTTTCCGGAAAACCAACCCCTGATATTCGGTCCCGACAAGAACTTAGGCGCATATATCAACTCCGTAACAGGAAGGAATATGCTGCTGTGGAATGGTGGCTGTCATGTACACGAGCGTTTCTCCGTTGAGAAACTCATAGCCCTGCGCAAGCAATATCCCAAAGCCAAGGTTCTGGTGCATCCCGAGTGCCGCGGTGCCATAGTGAAGTTAGCCGATGTAGTAGGCAGCACCGCCCGTCTGTTGAAGTATGCTCAGGAAAGCGAAGTAAAACAGTTCCTCGTAGTAACCGAGAGCGGCATCCTGCACCAGATGCAGAAATCATGTCCCGACAAGGAGTTTATCCCCGTTCCGCCCGATGACAGCACCTGTGCCTGCAACGAATGTAACTTTATGAAGCTCAACACCCTGGAAAAGGTATATAACACCCTGAAATACGAATGGCCGCAGGTGGATGTACCCCAGGAAACAGCCGAAAAAGCCCTCCGCCCCATCAACCGTATGCTTGAAATCAGCAAACGCTTGGGGTTGTGATGATAATTATTAGTAGAACACCACTGTCCCGTTAAAGTGGTGATAATAGGCAATAAAAGAATATATTACTGTTCAGTAAAACTTTTTGGTAGGAAAAAAATTAAGGTCGGGTTCCTTGATTAGATTCCGACCTATTTGTTATTTTTGTTTTTACAACAAAACTTCAATAATATGGGCTAATATAGTAATTTTTGAATAACCCTAAAAATACCGCAAAGGAATGAAAAAGCTGCTACCTAAAATTGGAGGTAGATGAAGGGTTGGACTTCGCTTCCGCGTACCTGCATCAGGATGAAGACGGTGAGGACGAAGAGGAGTACCTGTAAGATGAGGGGAGTGCGGACTACCACGCGTGTTGCCCACTGATTGACGCCTTTAGGCAGGAAGTGAAGAATGAAGCCTACGACCATAATGGCGGTAACGATGGGATAGCCTTCGAGGAAGCCCATGAAAAGTTCGCCATGGAAGTCGGTGAAAATCTTCTGGAGCATCAACCAGGCATATTCAAAGGAGGTGTTGGCAAAGAATATCCATGCCAGGCAAACCACGTGGAAGGTTATCACGACAGCGAAGAAGCGACGGATGCCGTGTGACACATAATGTTTATCGTGGTGCAGCATTTCGCGCCAAGCCTTGTGCGTGCAAAGTGCCGTGCCGTGTATGCCGCCCCAGATGACGAAATTCCATGATGCACCATGCCACAAACCGCCGATAAGCATGGTGATCATCTGATTAAGGTACATACGCAGTTTTCCTTTGCGGTTACCGCCAAGGGGAATATAGAGATAATCCCTAAGCCATGTGGAGAGCGAAATGTGCCACCGATGCCAAAATTCCGTTACGCTGCCCGACTTATAGGGGGTGTCGAAATTTTCAGGGATTTTGAAACCCAACCATAAGGCAATGCCGATGGCGATGTCGCTATAGCCGGAGAAATCGCAGTAAAGCTTGAGGGCATAACCATAAACGGCCATGAGATTTTCAAGACCTGTATAGAGGGTAGGATTATCGAAGATGCGATTAACGAAATTCTCGCCGATAAAATCGGATATCACGCCCTTTTTTATCAATCCCATGACGATAAGCCACAGTCCTGTGCCGAACATTTCGCGTGACACCTGTAAAGGCTGGCGCAACTGCGGTAAAAACTGACGCGCCCTAAGGATAGGACCGCTGAGCAGCGTGGGAAAGAACGATACGAAGAAGGCAAAATCCAGGAACCTGTATGTGGCCTTCATATCCCGCCTATAAACATCGATGATATAACTGAGTGATTGGAATGTGAAGAAGGAAATTCCTAAAAGTTGAACGATTTCGAGATGTAGCGCTTCGCTTTGTCCTGAAATTTCGGCCCAAGAAGCCAAAAGGAAGTTGGTATATTTGAAAAACGCCAGTTGGCCCACCATAAAGACTACGGCCAATGTGAGCCAAAGCCTGCGAACCCACTGTCGTTCCGACCTATCGATGAATATGGCCGAGAAGAAATTCACTACCGTAATAATCAGCAGCAATACACAGTAGCTCCCCGCATTTTTGTAGTAGAAAAAGTAGGAAAAGAGCGTGACATAGGTCAATCGCAGTAGGGTAGTGCGATGATTCGAGAGCGCCACGTATCCTAAGACGAAGGCTGCGAAGAGAAAGCAGAACAGACTTGTGTTGAACAGCAAGGGTTCATGCGGATTATATGCTAAAAACTGTAGTATCTTATCGAACATTATGATGAGTTGCTCTAAAAAACTTTGTTTGTCTATTCTTTTCCAAATTTTATGTTACCAAACGATTATTTCGCGGCTTCCTGAATGATAGCTTCGCCCAGTAAACGTCCGAAAAGCGCGTATGTCTCCGGTTGGAAGTGGACACGATCAGGACGCATCATATTATTTGCCACATAGTTGCGCACCGCCTTATCGCCGCCGCAGATGGCGTGAATATCCCACACGGCTAAATGGCGCTCTGCGGCAACGGTATTCAGTAAACGGCAACCACGTTCCACCATTTCGTTAGGCGAATAACTGTAAGTATAGACCTTGCGTTTGCGCAAACGGCCTTTCTTGCCGCGACCTCGGCCTCCGCTGATATATTTTACGTGCGACTGTCGCAAATAGTCGCCTGGCGGAGTGGTAATAAGGATTGTAGATTGAGAACAATACTTCTGTAATAAATCCAGTAAGGCTTCCACACCCTGACGATGCTCACTTTCCTGATAACCGCGCCCATGACATTCATTAGTGCCGAACGAAACGATGATAAGGTCGGGATTGAAAGCCCTGATGCGCTGCACACGTTCCATAGTGGCAAAGTCTATAGCCATAGCACCGTTGCGTGCCATGAAATCCATCACGATTCCGCTGGTAGCCAGGGAGTCGTTTGCAGCACCATAGGCAGCCTGCAACGTAGCCTCCACACTTCTTGGAAATCCTTTGCCAGCTACATGCGAATCGCCAAGGTGCATCACCCTGACCGGACGATTTTTCGCCCTTAGCAATTGGAAAAAAGCATCCATATACTGCGGATTATTGATATGATTGGGTTGTTTTCCCAGAAAGTGCTTGGGCAGCGAATTTTGCACGGGCTTCGTCACGAAAGTCGTGTCCTCGACCTGTGCAAAAGCCGTGAACTGCAAGGATAAGCCCCACAAAAATGCAATAGACAGTAATGCTTTATTTATTCTCATAGAAATACATCAGAGTTTTGTAGATGATGTCAGCAATACGCTTGCCTCCGCGACGGTTGATGTGCGTATAGTCTTTGTTTGCTTCGGACGGATTTGCCTCAACCATGCGCTGCATAGAACCTTCTCCACCCATTCCTTCATACATATTCCAGAAGGCCACGTTAGTCTGCTGAGCCAGTCCGCGTTGTGCCTGAACCAAGGCTTTGATTCCAGGCAAAGTCTGTAAAGTGCCGTTGATTTTGTTTTCCCTGTCGCCCACGCTGACAATCATTATGGAAGCCTGCGGAAAACCTTCTTGCAAGTTTGTGACAACCTTCTTCATTTGGGCAATATAACTGTCGTAATTCGTGCGTTTCTTCTCTGCCACATTCAGACCGAACTGCAGAATAATAAGATCGTAGGGACGGACGGCATTAAACTGGCGTAAGTTTTCTACGGGTACGGAGGCGATGATATTTCCGCCTGTTCCACGCAAGGAAATGTTGTCGAGAACGATGCCGCGTGGGTTTTCAAACGATATACCATAGACTACTGTTCCGTTGCCTACAGCACTTCCACCGAAAGTATAGGAGATACAACCCGTACGTCCCGTTGTCACAAGGCTTTCTATCTGACCTGTTCCTGATGTCGTCTGCTGAATGGCTTCACCCTTGTTCTGGCATACGGAAATGCTGAGCGGACTGTTGGAACGCAGGTATAAAACGGCATTTTCTACGGTATCACATTTACCACGTCCGTCATAGAAAGTAGCCGTTGCCGCACCCGTTTTAGGAATGGCGTAGCGCATATTGAGAGTCATCTTCTGCCAGTCCACACTCTTAGGGTTTATTCCGGCAAAGGCGTCCCATCCATTGAAAGTCTGATCTACCGGTAAACGATATTTGACGAAATCGCTTGCCATATCGACAAATCCGGCACCTGCTCCGCCAAAACGTTTCTGAAGCAGCATGCGCAAATCGTTTGTAATGATATCACCCTCGATAAATGAGTCGCCTATATAGGCTATGCGCACCGGACGATTCAGACTTCCCACCTGATCGAGCATATTCCAGAAAGCCTGCATACCATGTGCCGTCTGCTGACCGAAATCCTCGATGGGTGTCATACCCGTAGGCATATTCAGTATCACAGAATCGGCCTTAGCAGTTTGTTGTGCGCTATCCACCACTGTCGGTACGGACTCCGAAACCGTATCCTGCTCTTCAAACAACTCGCTGAGCATATCCGTAGGCTTCGTCTCGAAATCGCCTATCACCAAAGGGGGCAGATATCTCAAGGCTACCAACAACACTACAACCAACAGGATGAAAATCAATAATCTCTTCATTATATTCTAAATTGGAGTAATATCAACTATGACGTATTTAGCGGCTGTTGCGGTTTATTTACTGATAAGTAATAGTACCGAAGCGTCCCCAAAGCATATTGTTGTTATAGGCATCGGCAATGGTGTATGAATTGACGTGAACGATGACCGTTTCTTTCTGCACTCCCTCAAAAGAATTTTCACTTATCTCGGGCGGTGTCATAGCGTTGGCATAGATGTCGCGCAGAGCAGTACAATTATAGAAAGCACGGCTGTTGATGAAAGCTAATTTGTTGCCAAAAGTGAAAGAACGGAGTTCCTTACAGTTAGAAAAGGCTCCCACACGGATATCCGTCACTCCGTTGCCGCAATCGAAGACTTCCAGTCCACTAAGTGTGAAGGCATATTCAGGAATGATGCTCATACTCTCGGGAAGTGTCAGGCTTTTCAGCGATTGCGTGTTGGTAAAACAATAGGCTCCGATGGTACTGAGAGCTTTACTCAGATTGAGTTTCTCCAACTTCGTGCAATTAGCAAATGCACTGATGCCAAAAGTTGTTACATTGTCAGACATTTCTACCTCCTTGAGGTTATAGCAGTTCATCAAGCCACTTTCTTCGATACGCACGACACCATACGGCAGAACCAACTTGGAAAATCCGCAGCGATAGAACATATTTGGTCCTATCACGTTGTCGGAAGTACGTCCAAAGGCAGAACTGTTATTGGTATAGTATATATCTCCACCTGAAACGATCATAGATTTTGATAGATCCAAGGTATCGATAAAACACTTCACGCTGTCGCCCGTTACGTTCGTACCACTCAGTTCGCGCAACGTCAGAATGTCCGTTCCGTTGAGTTGTCCGCGTACTATCAGGCGGTCGTAGTGTTTTTTGTTTTTGAGTGAAATCACTTGGTGCAACTGTCCAGGCTGTTTCAGACGGACTGTCGTACCTTCGTGCGAGACACGAACCGAAGCATACTCATTATCTTCATCCCAGCGTTCGTTATCGGTTTCGTCGCTGCTGCTACATGATATCATGCTGCCAATAGCCAGCACGAAAAGCATGGTTTTGAAAAAATGTTTCATACTATTTTCTTTTTTGTTAGTTACACTATTATTTAATTATCCGAATAATCAGGTTTTCAAGATTTTTCTGAAATATAGACTGACAGACTGCTGAGGATCTATCACCTGGAAATCCATTGTTCGGGATTTAACTTATTTGTTTTACTGTCACGCAACTGGAAATGCAGCGTGCAGTTGCCGCTTGCGTCGGTTGCCACAGCGCCAAGTGTCTGTCTGGCCGAAACTTTCTGGCCTTTTTTCACACTGACACTCTTCAAATTGCAATATACCGACATATAAGTACCATGGCGCACGATGATATTCCACATACCGCCAACATCGAAAATGGCAGTCACCTCTCCTTCAAAGACACATCGTGCCTGTGCACCTCTCTGTCCGGTAATATTGATTCCTTTGTTGTCTATCTGCACGTTTTTCAGTCCACCCACATAGTTTTGTCCGAAGTGACGTGTAATCATGTAGCCTCCTGTGATAGGAACCGGCAGACGTCCGCGATTGGCAGCGAAACTTCCGGTCAGTTTGTAGTCAGCATCGTCGGCAGCGCGGTAGGTGGGTTTTGAAGGTTCAGGAGATTTGGTAGTAGTACCCGACTTGGAGTTTTTCGCGGCGGCCTTATTCTTTGCAGCCAGACGTTCCCGTTGCTTACGTTCCCTTTCTTTGCGGGCAGCCTCCTCACGACGGCGTTTTTCGGCTTTTTCTATTTCTATCTTGATGAGGCGATCGATTTTTGCATCGAGATTGGCCTGTTTTTGTCGCTGCTGGCGAATGGTATTGTTCAACTCTTTTTCCTTTTTGTTGAGTTGCGCCACAGTGTTCTGCCGTTCTTTTTTCTGACCTTCCAATTTCGTTTGCTGCACCCTGCCTTCATTGAGCAAAACATCCTTCTCTGATTTTGCCGTGCGCAATTCGTTTTCTTTTTCGTGCAGCAAAGCTTCTTTATGCTTGATTTCCTCGCCCTGTGCCCGTTGTATTTTTGAGAATTGCTGCACATATCTCATGCGACGACGCATCTGTGTATATGATTTCGAGAGCAAGATGATTCTAACATTGTTTTGCGGGGTGCGATTGCGGTATAAATAGGCCAGAGCCTTCCTGTAACGTGCCTTACATTTCTCTAAATCGGCATTAAGTATATTGCGCTCTTTCTCCAGTTGCGAGATATTCGTTGCCATATCGTTTACCTCAACAGATATGCGGTCCACATATTTCTGTTGCTCCGTAATCTGTGAATTGATGAGCATCAGATTGTTAAGTTGCGACTTCACATCCTTCTTGGTGCTTTTGAGAAGTTTTTCCTGCTCTTCAATATTCTTCTTCAGGGCAGAACTCTCAGACTGCAACTTCTTGATTTCCTTGGTTGTCTGGGAAAAACCGAAGAAAGGCAGTGCCGAAAAAACGAATATGGTAATAAATAATCTTGAAATCCGCATATCTATATTTAGGGTTGATCTTAAAATTTAAGTTTATAAATAAATCTTATAAATTTATCAATGCCCGCAGCAGACTGTTGGCCTCTACTTTCTGATATTTCGACGAAGGCGTGGTATGTCCCTCCCAATCTGCATCGTTTGAGAAACGTGAGAGTTGCAGAGCCAGCCTTCCCTTTCGGTTGTCACCCTTAAACGTGGCTTCCATCTCAGTGGGAAAAGACTTGCCGAAGACATTACTGAAATTCTCGTACTTCCAAATCAGTTCGCCCTTATCGGTTACCTTCTTTCCCTGCACCGTCAGACGTTTCAGCACTTTCTGTTGCGTATCGGTAAGGAAATCGTAGTTCAGATTAGGGAAACCGGTGAGCGAAAGCAGGGTATGACTACCTGAAGCCGACACCGTGAATTTATCTGCCGACCCTGCTGCCGTTTTCTGCCCGGGAACAAACAGTTCGTTCCAGAAAAGCGATTGCAGGCTGTAGAAATTCAATCCGCTACGCTTCAGAAAATCCACCTGGATGTAGTCTGCACGCACATATCTCTTGTTTAATCGGTCTATTATCAATACATCTTGTGGCGAAAACTCTATGCGCGCTCCTTCTATCCCGAGAAAAGTCAGGGAAAGTTGGATGACATCGTCTCTGCGCATCCGCAACGAACCGCCAAGGCTGAGGCTTTTTCCATTAAACTCTATTTCGGCTTTTATTTTGGAAGTCAATACCTGAACGGTCTGTGCATTTTCCATAACCTGTTGCACATAAGTTGCACCGGTTACCGACTCTACCGCGTTTTTCTTGGTATTATCCTTTTCCAATCCCTTTGTCGAACGGCATCCTGTCATTAAAACAGCAATGGCGGCGAGGATGATCAAACTATATCTTTTCATTTCTATATCTGTTACGTGTAAATTCTACAAAGTATTACCCTAAATTCTTTTTCGCTGGATCTTTCGCTGCACGCGTCGTTTGTCTTTATTGTTTTCTGCCTTTTCTACAGCGCGTTTCCAGTATTCCAATGCCTCTTTGCGAAGGCGGCATTTGAAATAGATGTCTCCCGCGTGTTCCAGATAGGTGAAATCCACATCGCCTTCGTCAGACAACTTGAAAATCTCGTCCATAAAGATGCGTGCCTGCTCATATTTTCCGTTACAGAAGAGTATCCAGGCGTAGGTGTCGAGAAAAACGATATTGTTAGGCTCAGACTTAATGGTAATCTCACTCATTTCCTCTGCCTTATCCAGATTCTTCTTCTGTAGCGAGAGGTAATAGGCATAATTGTTCAGGCAACCCGTATTTACCGAGTTATATACGAGTGATGAGTCATAGGCTTCAAAAGCCAGATCGTAGTTACCTAATTCGTGCTCTATATCGCCTATCACGGCAAAGAGGTCTGAAGCCACTTCGCGGTCGGTTTTCTGACTGATATTGCGAGTACCTGTGCGTAAAACCTGTAAAGCCTCCGCAGTCTGCCCCATCTCGTTCAGTTGCATCCCTTCATACAGATAGAAGATGGCCTGGGAAGCATCGTATTGCCTGCCTTTCTTGCAGGTCTCGAGTATTTCCTCGCGTACCTGGTCTTTGATGACATACGCCAGCATGATCAGTCGCGATTTCGTGTGGTCGGGCTCCACTTCGAGTATTCTTTCTATCACCGGCCGTATCATATCGTCGCCGGCATTGATAGAAGTGAGATATTGCGAGTAGAGTTCCAGAATCGAACGGTCGGTCTGCGGCAGTTTCAGCGCTTCTTCAAACAGATTTATCACAACTGTGCTGTCGCCATGGTGATTCAAATTGTCTATGGCAAATACTTTCAGGGCTTCGGTACGGATATCGGTGGGTGCCTTACTGTTTTTCAGGAGTGTTTGCAGCAAATCGAAATACAAGCCCTCCTGTCCCTGCTTTTTATAATAGGCTAATAGCGACATCTGGGCATATCCATTGTCAGGTTCCTTATGTAAGACGTCCTTATACGTAGCCAAGGCTATGGAGTTGTGATCTGTCTGCTGGTATAAGTCACCTAACAATACACGGTAGCGCAGATTGGTGGGATAGGCCGCACAAAGGTCTTCAATAGCCTTGAATGCATGTTCCTCATCGCCTATCTGGATATAATACTGATAGAGTTCCACACTACTTGCTTCCTCTATGCCACGTATTTTCTGGATATGCTGCACGGATGCTATAGCTCCCTGAACATCAGAAGCCGCCTCATACATCTGTTGCAGCATCTGAAAGTAATAAACCTCGGGCTTCTTGGCAGCCACCTGTTCCAATAGTGCGGCAGCCTCTTTCATCTTTCCCTGCGAAGCATATTTCTGCGAAAGCACCTGCTTATAGAACAGATTGTCGGGCGACAATGTTATGGCACGCAGGATGAGTGAATCGGATTTCTCGAAATATTCGTTTTTCTGTCCGCGCGAAAGGGCAAAACTCAACATTCCCGCCTCAAATACTGCCTCGGGCGAATTCTTGTCTATGAGTAAGGCCTCATTGAGCAGTTCGTATTCAGCATCATATTGCTCCAAAGCATGCTGACGCATGGCTTCGTAGAAGAGTTCGTCGAAACGTTCACATGCCTCTGGCGACAAACGTTCGCTACGTGGCGATACGCCTGCGCTTTTTCGGACTGCATTCGTAGTTTTTCGGGAAGAACCGCATCCCGAAAGCAGTAAACCGAAAAGTAATATGACAATTAAACTGCGAATAGGCACTATTTCAGATAATATTGAGTAATCCCTTTATTTTTTTCCGGTATGTCCGAATCCACCTGCACCGCGTTCGGTCTCAGAAAGCACTTCCACCACATTCCATTCGGCCTGTTCGTGGCGTGCTATGACCATTTGGGCAATTCTGTCACCATCGTTGATGACAACCGGTTCATTACTCAGATTAACCAGTATCACACCTATCTCACCTCGATAATCTGCATCGATAGTGCCCGGAGAATTCAGCACGCCAATGCCTTGTTTGAGGGCAAGTCCGGAACGCGGACGCACCTGTGCCTCATATCCTTCGGGCAAGGCTATAAACAATCCTGTAGGTATCAATCTACGTTCTAAAGACTGCAAAGTAATAGGACTGTCTATGTTGGCTCTTAAATCTACTCCCGCACTAAGTGGAGTGGCATATCGCGGTAATTCGTGACGCGAACGGTTTATGATGGGTATCTGTAGCATATTTTTAATGAATGTTATCAGGGCTGTTCTAAAAAATAGTCTATAATTTTCGAGAAGTCCGTTTTAGCCTTCAAAATTACGCTATCTCTGCGAAACACCCAAATATATAAGATTATTTAACCACTTTTATAATAAAAACCACCATTCTACCACGCCATAATTGCTGTAGGTTTTTCAAAAGTATAAGATATAGGGTTGTTTTAATGATAGGGACTAATATTCTCTCCAGAATATTACAACCCTCTTCGGTTGAGATTAAAAATACCATGCAAATTAGTTCAAAAAAAACAAGCATTTTGAATTATTACCTTGGATTTTGTCAAAAAATTGTAGAAATATTTGTTTGAAAAAAATCAAATTACTAAAAAAATCCCCATATTTTCACACTCCTAATCCAAAAATGTTATGCTTTTTTCGGATTATAATCCAAAAATGTCATGTTTTTTTTGGATTAGTTGGAAATTCTTTTTAATTTTGCGCACAGAAATAACCTTTCCTATAAGATTATGAAACTTATTATTCGTGAACTTAAAAAAAGAATAGAAGAAAAAATGTTTCGAGGCAAGGCCATTATTCTTGTTGGTGCGCGGCAGGTCGGAAAAACTACTCTATACAATGAGATACTCAAACAGCGTAAGGAAAAAGTTTTACGACTGAATATGGATGAGACCGAAGTGCGCGAAATATTCAACAATCCATCGCTGGGTGATTTACAGAGGCTTATTGCTGACAATAGAATTATTATGATTGACGAAGCCCAACGAGCAACCGACATTGGACTTACATTAAAACGAATTCAAGATAATTTTCCAGACAGGCAACTTCTGGTCACGGGATCATCGTCACTTGATCTGCGCACAAAAATAAACGAACCGATGACAGGACGTAAATGGGAATACACGTTATATCCCATCTCAACGTCAGAAATTCTTCATTCACAAGGATTGCTTTATGTCAATCAAACATTAGAGAACAGACTTATCTACGGTTCTTACCCCGATGTACTTAATTACGCATTGGATGCCAAGGAAACTCTAATGAACCTTGCAGGAACATACCTATATAAGGATATTCTTGAAATAGAGAGTGTAAGAAAACCCGCCCTTATAGAAAAACTACTTGTAGCCTTAGCCTTACAAGTGGGTAGCGAAGTATCATACAATGAACTCGCACAAACCATTGGTTCTGATAGTAAAACAGTGGAAAAATATATAGACTTATTAGAGAAATGCTTTATTATATTCCGCTTACAGGCATTTAGCAGAAACTTGCGTAATGAACTGAAAAAAAGTCGCAAAATATATTTTTATGATAATGGCATTCGTAACGCCATTTTGCAAAACTTTACTCCTCTTGCTCTTAGAAATGATACAGGACCGCTTTGGGAAAATTTCTTTATCAGCGAACGTATTAAAGCAAATCACTATACAGGGCGCTACGCCCATAGTTATTTCTGGCGTACGCGTTCAGGACAAGAGATAGACTACATAGAAGAGAGCGATGGTGTATTCTCTGCCTTTGAACTAAAATGGAATCCCAAGAAAGCCAGTACAAGTCTCCCTAAGTCCTTTTTGGAAACATATCCTATTGCTGCTACTTCTGTCGTAACACCCGATAATTTTCTGGATTATCTGACGATAGAAATATAAATGATGGTATAATTTGGCTGAATCAGCAATAGATAGAAGAAAATGGGTATGTAGTTGTGGTTGAAAAAGAGGTCGACAACAGTATTGACGACCTCGAAACTATAAACATTTGGGGTGAACTCTCCGATGTGGGCAATGCTCAAAGAACCCTGCGCAGAACGTCCGAAACGCCAACCATCGGCAGGAGTGACGCTGCAAAGATACGCAAGGATGCGGAAAATGCAATAACAAATGACCAAAAACTTCGCGAGAAGCGTAACCGGAAGGAAATGTTTGAAACTAAATGGTACACAAAAGTTGCGAAAAATTCTTTTCCCTAACTGTATTGAGAGATAAAACTATTTATCTGGGAGAAATAGAAAGTTTGCTCGGCACTATTTTTCAGGGCGGAAAGGGGGTTGCGGAGTAAAAAAGAAAAACTGGGAAAATAGGTAGGTGTTTCTCAAATTTCTGCTTGGAAAAACAGGGCATGGCTCTGCCTTTGTTCTTCGGGCGGGAGTTGCATGTAGGAGTTTCCGAAGAGGTCGCGCAGGTAGGCGTCGCTATCGTGCGGAGCCAGGAATTTAGTGCCCTCAAACTCTATCTCTGTCAGTGGGAATACGGAGGTATGGAGGTGCATATTGCCGTTACCACTGCAACTGGTAATGGTTCCGTAGTGTTCGCCCTTACCATGTAGGCGCATGGCTATGTTCCAGCGCAGTTTGTAGTAGGTACGCAGGATGCCGAAGTAGAAGAGTTCGGCCACGCTTTTCCAACTGTAGTGATGCTGGTGTGAGAGTATGGCATTGGAGCGGCAATATCCCTTGGCCCATTTGCGTATGTGTCGTGGCGAAATCTTCGGATAGCATATCATGGGGAATATATCCACGAAAAGTCCTTTGGCATAGGGGGCAGCGAGGTCATCCACGGATTCAAAGATGACGGAGTGGGTGTCGCGCACCTTTGGGTAGGTCTGACGGCACGTTGGGTCGGTCTCCCGTGTTTGTACGAAGTATTCTTCGGGCAGTTCCTGTTGTGCAACCTCTACAAAGCGGGGTATATCTTCCAACGGCATGCAGATATCCACATCATCGTCCCAGGGTATGAATCCTCCGTGGCGCACGGCTCCGAGCAAGGTGCCGCTGTCCAACCAATAGCGCAGGTCGTGCTTGCGACAGATGCGGTCTATGGCCTTCAATATGTCGAGTTCCTTGAGTTGCAACGTCCGCACATTGCGGTTGCACCAGTTGCGCAGGACTTCTTGGTTGGTCTTTTTCATATTTTCCACTTCTCTAAAAATTTCAAGTCTTGTGGGAAGGTGATTTTTATGTTATCTACATCGCCGGCTACGAGGGCCATGGGTTCGTCGGGCATATAGCGGAACACCACACCGCAGTCGTCGGTAGGATGAAAGGTCGCATCGTCGGCTGCACGGCGGTAGGCTTCCTTGATGACGTCGAAACGGAATCCCTGTGGTGTCTGCACACGCATGAGTGTGCTGCGGTCGGGCATGGCGGCGATGCGTTTTCCGTCGGGTGTCGTCATAATCATCGTGTCTGTGGCGGGAATACCTACATCTACGGCACCATATTCCTGTAGCGTCTGGCAAACATCGGTTATGATGCGTTCGCTTATCAATGGGCGCACGGCATCGTGTATCAGCACGCAGGTTTCGGGTGTTACAAGGCCTCTCTGTTCCAGAAACGCCAGGGCATTACGACTGGAGTCGCTGCGTTCTTTCCCTCCTACGGTGATGCCTATCATTTTGGGCCAGCGCTCCGCATTTTTCTCCACCAGAGCCTCTACGCGGTCCAGGTAATCGGCGTTGGATACGACCATAACGCCCTGTATATCCTGATGCCGATGAAAGGCCTCGATGCTCATTTCCAATATCGTGCGGCCTTCCACTTCTATAAACTGCTTTGGCAACGTTCCACCCATGCGGCGTCCCGATCCGCCCGAGAGTATGATGGCTATGTTGTGCATAGATTCAGGTTTTTTCTAAGTTTATCTGCCATTCAGCAACCTACCTGCAATTTCGTAGAGCACGATTCCTGCCGTGACGCTCACATTCAACGAATGTTTCGTGCCGTATTGCGGTATCTCTATGGCTCCATGGCAGGCATCGACGACTTCTTGCGCCACACCCTTTACTTCGTTTCCCAAGACGAGGGCATACTTGCGCCCTGGGTCGGCAACGAAATCTGCCAGCGCCACACTGCCCTCGACCTGCTCTATGGCCCAACACTCGTAGCCTGCCGTTTTCAGTTGCATCACCGTTTCGAGGGCAGAGGGGGCATAAACCCATTCTATACTGTCCTCTGCTCCCAATGCAGTCTTGTGAATCTCGGCCATAGGTGGGCACGGCGTGATGCCACAAAGCACCAAACGCTCGATACGGAAGGCATCGCACGTGCGGAAGACGCTCCCCACATTGTGCATAGACCGCACATTATCGAGAACTACCGTCACACCGCATTTCGCAGCCGCCTTAAAAGCCGCTACGTCCATGCGATGCATCTCTTCCACCGTGAGTTTTTTCATTTTTCCTGATGAGAAAAGTAGAGCCTCCGCTTAACTTACCTTACTGCCGGGTTTCACCTCGCGTTGTGGCGTGATGACACACAGAGAACCGTCGGCATTGACGGCAGAGAGTATCATACCCTGACTGTCTATGCCACGAAGTTTGCGGGGCGGGAAGTTGGCTATGAAACATACCGTTTTACCCACGAGTTCCTCGGGCTGATAGTATTGTGCTATGCCGCTGACGATGGTTCGTGGCGTACCACTGCCGTCGTCTATGCTGAAACACAGGAGTTTGTCGGCTTTCTTCACCTTTTCGCACGAGAGCACCATGCCGGTGCGGATGTCGAGTTTCTCAAAGTCCTCGAAAGTCACTTCCGGCTTCACGGGATCGGCTTTGTAGTTGGCGGCTTCGTTGGCAGCCTTCGTGTCTAAGAGTTTCTGCACCTGGGCTTCTACCACAGCATCCTCAATCTTCTCGAAGAGCAGGGCGGCTTCTCCCAGTTCGTGGCCGGCTTCCAACAGGTCGAGCGCACCAAGGCGGTTCCACTCCACGCTGTTCATGCCGAGCATGGTGCGAAGTTTTGCCGACGAGAAGGGAAGGAAGGGTTCAAAGGCGATACTCAGGTTTGCCACCAGTTGCAGGGCGATATTCAGGATGGTCTTTACGCGTTCTGCGTCGGTCTTGAAGACTTTCCACGGTTCGCTGTCTGCCAAATACTTATTACCGATGCGGGCAAGGTTCATAGCCTCCTTTTGTGCATCGCGGAAACGGAAAGCCTCGAGCAGGCGTTCCACTTCGTCCTTCACACCCTTGAATTCGTCTATCACAGCGCGATCGGCCTCCGTCAGTTCGCCACATGCCGGCACCTTACCATCGAAATACTTCTTGGTAAGCACCAACGCACGGTTTACGAAATTGCCATATACCGCCACAAGTTCGTTGTTGTTACGAGCCTGGAAATCGCGCCACGTGAAGTTATTGTCCTTAGTCTCAGGAGCATTAGCCGTCAGCACGTAACGCAATACGTCCTGCTTGCCAGGGAAGTCTGTCAGGTATTCATCGAGCCATACCGCCCAGTTACGACTTGTACTGATTTTGTCATCTTCCAAATTTAGGAACTCATTGCTCGGTACATTGTCGGGGAGGATGAACGAACCCTCGGCTTTCAGCATGGCAGGGAAGACAATGCAATGGAACACGATGTTATCCTTTCCGATGAAGTGAATCAGGCGCGTGTCCTCGCTCTTCCACCATGTTTCCCAAGTTTCGGGCAGCAGTTCGCGGGTGTTAGAGATATATCCTATCGGGGCATCAAACCATACATAGAGCACTTTTCCCTCTGCTCCCTCTACGGGAACGGGAATACCCCAGTCCAGGTCGCGTGTCACGGCACGCGGTTTCAGATCCATGTCGAGCCACGATTTGCACTGCCCATAAACATTGGCGCGCCACTCTTTATGGTCTTCGAGTATCCACTTCTTCAACCATTCCTGGTGCTCATTCAGAGGCAGGTACCAGTGCTTCGTCTTTTTCATCACGGGCGTGCTTCCGCTGATGGCACTCTTAGGATTGATCAGTTCGGTAGGCGAGAGGTCGCGGCCACATTTTTCGCATTGGTCGCCATAGGCACGCTCATTATGGCAGTGCGGACATTCTCCCGTGATATAACGGTCGGCAAGGAAGGTCTTTGCCTCCTCGTCGTAGAGTTGTTCACTCTCCTGTTCCACAAAAGCACCCTTATCATAGAGCGTCTTGAAAAACTGCGATGCCGTTTCGCGGTGTGTGGCGCTGCTCGTGCGACTATAGATGTCGAACGAAATGCCGAAGTCGCGGAACGAATCCTTAATGATGTTATGGTATCTGTCCACCACCTGCTGCGGAGTGATACCCTCCTTGCGTGCACGGATCGTGATGGGCACACCATGTTCATCGCTGCCGCAGACAAACAGTACGGGACGGTTTTTCAAACGCAAGTAGCGCGCATAGATATCGGCCGGCACATACACACCTGCAAGATGCCCTATGTGCACCCCACCGTTGGCATACGGCAGCGCCGCTGTCACCAAAGTTCTCTTAAATTCTTTCATTTCAGATATATTGTTTTATTCTTTTCAATCGGGTTGCCTGCAAAATTACAAAAAACGAGAGAAATGAAAAAGTAATCCCTGTTTTACTTGTTTCATTTCCGAGTGCCACCAAATTTCGGTGCAACCAAAATAGTAAATAACGAGCAAAATAAAAATAGTGTCGAGCAAAAAAAAATTAGCTCCGAGATAAATTTAAATAGCTCGGAGCAAAAAAATGATAAGTCCGAGCTAATCGGGGGTAAATCCTCGGGAAGCCCGAAAAGTGAGAGGATAGTGAATATAAGTATATGTTCTCTTTTTGGTCGGGCTTCGCCCTTGAAATTTAGTTTAGAATTTTTGGTTTATAATTCCCTGAACCCCCACTATCGGTACACAATCCTGAGGATTTCTGCGGCCACATGCGGGCGGTAGTGGTAGGGTTCGTAATAGTTATGGTAGTCTTTGCTCCATTTGCTGGGGCCAGAGAAGTCATATACGGCAGTATTGCCGAATATCTCGCGCAGATGTCGGAGTGTCTCGGGGCGCAGTCGAAGTTGGTCGTATTGCGGGCCTATTATCACGCGGTAATCGGTGTGATGACGGTCGAAAATGCGGCGTATCTCCTGCAGCCATTCTATCGATTTGGACGAGAGTTTTTCGTTGGAGTAACCCCCTTCAAATTGCATGCCGTCGAATGCCTGAATATGCGCCTCGTCATAATAGGTGCCCTGCGCTATCTGTTGTTCTGTCAGGGGTTCGCTGATTTCGTTCGTCACCGGATCGTAATGCTCCTTGGTTTCCGTCAGCAAGAGTTTCATATACGGGCGATAGGTGCCGAACAGACTGTAATCTGCCCAGGCTGTAAGGAATCTGAGGTTGAGGAAAGCCAGGAAATGTTGCTTCTGAAAATCTATCCAGTT
Organism: uncultured Prevotellaceae bacterium; assembly: GCA_947167835.1. GTDB lineage: Bacteria > Bacteroidota > Bacteroidia > Bacteroidales > Bacteroidaceae > Alloprevotella. Next base: position 3,742 of record CAMVJO010000028.1, on the reverse strand, counting down.
GGTATTATTCCTCAGTTGTGGCGGTTCGGCATAGAGATACCCCTCTACAGGTTCTTCGTTTCCGAGCAAGTCTGCATCAAGCACGAGCAAGGCGTGTCTGATGCGGTCTCCGTTGCGGTCTATGAAGACTATTTTGTCACGAAGTCCCCTTACCGACCCACCCGAGGCATCGAAATGGAAGGGATGTGCATCTTGCGGCAGGTATTCCCGCCATGTCTTTACTTCATAGAAGAGGCTTCGTGAATTTCCGAAGATGAAAGCATCGTATTGCTCCTTTTCCCTTTGTTGGATATACGTCACAGTAGAGCCATATCCGCGGTTAAGTCCTATCCTGTTCCCTTCGGTATAGAAAAGTTCGTGACTACGCACCACTCTGAACACATCTATGGCTGCATATATACCGATGAACAGGCATATAGGCAGCATAAATAGTGAAAGGGTGCGTATGAACTTTTTCATATTCAGAACTGGAAATAGATAAACGTCTGCTGTTCTACGACATTCTGGGCTATCAATACGAGCAGGGCGTAATAAAATGCCCATCGTACCCACCTATATTTAAAAAGGTGCGTACCAGACAACTGTAGCGCATGCTCCTTGTGGCGTTGCACCCATTCAAAGGCCAACATCGCCGCACCAAATACCAAATGCCACTTGCCGTGTGTCACGCCCTCGCCACTAAATGGGAATAAGAACATCCTGTTCCACATTCCGAGGGCTTGTTCCAGACTCTCGGCGCGGAAAACAACCCATCCCGCCACGACAAGCAGGAATGTCACGCTTATTTGCAGTAATGCCTTGGGCATATCCCTGCGTTGCAGCGGCATATCGTCATTGGCACGCTTGGTATTCACATTCAGCAGCAGGTAAATACATATCAGCACGGCATGATACAGTCCCCATGCCACAAAAGTCCAGTTGGCGCCGTGCCAAAGTCCGCTGATAGTCCACACAATAAAGATATTGCGCATGACAACGGCTTTTCTCCTGCGACTACCGCCCAAAGGTATGTAGATATAATCGCGAAACCACGACATCAGCGAAATATGCCACCTGCGCCAAAACTCGGGTATGGAGCGCGAGAAATACGGAAAGCGGAAATTCTGTTTCAGGTCGAAACCGAAAAGTCGGGAACAACCGATAGCGATGTCGCTATAACCGGAAAAATCGCAATAAATCTGGATAGCGAAGAGTATGGCCAAGGTCCAGACGGATATGCCCGACATACTGGCATAATCGTTCCAGTAAGCATTCACATCGGCGGCACAACTGTCGGCAATGAACACTTTCTTGAAAAATCCCCACAGCATCTGACGGCATCCGTCGGCAGCTTTCTGATAGTCGAAGCACCTGTTTTTCTGAAACTGCGGTAAAAGATGCGTTGCACGTTCAATAGGACCGGCTACAAGCTGGGGAAAGAAACTGATGTAGGCAAAAAACTCCACCGGGTCGCGGGTGGCCCTGATTTGCTGCCTATAAACGTCTATGGAGTAGCTCAAAGCCTGGAACGTATAGAAGCTGATACCCACCGGCAGCACGATATGTAGCGATGCATAGTCCATTTGATAGCCGAAAGCCGAATATACCAGCCGTGATATGCCATCTGCAAAAAAGTCGTAGTACTTAAAAACACCCAATATACCGATGTTTACCACGATATTGGCGATGCTCACCCACCTTTGCCGAAGCCGCTGCCCGTTATATGCCTCCATCAGGATGCCACTGCCGAAGCTGCACAACGAAGTGAAGGCTATGAGCAACAGGAAACGCCAGTCCCACCAGCCATAGAAGACATAACTGGCCACTACCACCAGCAAATTCTGCCAATGGCGGTGCTGACGCAAAAGCCAGTAGAAGCAAAATACGACAGGCAGGAAGATGAGAAAGGCAAAGGAGTTGAAAAGCATCTTGTTCTGGCTACACTCAAAAATCTTGTCTGCAAAAATACAAAAAAATGGCAAAAATCCCCGATTTCATCGTATGTTACATTTCAAATACCCCACAAAACGCCCTATAATCTCCCAAAAGCCTTCGTTTTATCAGCCTTTATTTGTAATTTTGCGGCGAAATAAAAATAAAACAGCATATCACAATGAATTTTGTAGAAGAACTCAAATGGCGCGGCATGCTACACCAAATGATGCCGGGCACCGAAGAACTCTTGCAGAAGGAACAAGTAACGGCATACGTGGGAATAGACCCTACTGCCGACTCCTTGCACATTGGCCACCTTTGCGGCATTATGATGCTCAGGCATTTGCAGCATTGCGGCCACAAACCGCTGGCTCTCGTGGGAGGTGCTACGGGAATGATAGGAGACCCCTCGGGAAAGAGTCAGGAACGCAACCTCCTGAGCGAGGAAACCCTGGCACACAACATAGATTGCATCAAGAAGCAACTGGCTAAATTCCTCGACTTCGACTCTGACGCTCCAAACCGTGCCGAACTCGTGAACAACTACGACTGGATGAAGCACTATACCTTCCTTGAATTTGTGCGCGACATCGGTAAACACATCACCGTCAATTATATGATGGCAAAGGACAGCGTGCAGAAACGTTTGAATGGAGAAGCACGCGACGGACTGTCGTTTACAGAGTTTTCCTACCAGCTCCTGCAAGGTTATGACTTCCTTTATCTTTACAAGACCAAGAATTGCAAACTGCAAATGGGAGGTAGCGATCAATGGGGCAACATTACCACGGGTGCAGAACTGATTCGCCGCACTTTGGGCAGCGAAAACGAAGTCTTTGCCCTCACCTGTCCTCTGATTACCAAGAGCGACGGACGCAAATTCGGTAAGACCGAAAGCGGAAACGTGTGGTTGGATCCGGCACGTACCACTCCCTACGAGTTCTATCAGTTCTGGCTCAACGTTGCTGACGATGACGCAGAGCGTTATATTAAGATTTTCACCACGCTCCCGAAAGAAGAAATCGACAGCCTCATAGAAGAGCACCGTCAAGACCCGGGACGTCGCGCTTTACAGCGCAGACTGGGCGAGGAAGTGACGAAACTGGTGCATGGCGAGGAAGAACTGCAAAAAGCCATCGAAGCCACCAACATCCTCTTCGGAAAAGCCACGAAAGAAAACCTGCTACACCTCGACGAGGCCACACTCCTGGCCGTATTCAGCGGAGTACCCCACTTCACCGCCGAGCGCGCACAGGTTATCGGCGCCAAAGCCGTAGATGTGTTTGCCGAAACCACACAGTGCTTCCCCTCTAAAGGCGAAATGCGCAAACTCACACAAGGCGGTGGCGTAAGTCTCAACAAAGAAAAGCTCACAGCCTTCGACCAGGTCTTAGAAGAAAACGACCTGATAGCCGGTAAATACCTCTTGGTGCAAAAAGGCAAGAAAAACTACTTCCTTATCACCGTAAAGTAAGGCAGAAACACCACATCCCTCCCCTGAACCTCCGAAAGGTTCAAGGATAAGCACAAAAACATCCGGACAAATCAACCTTTGTCCGGATGTTTTTTATGAGAAAACGCAGCATTTCGTCATAACATCATGAATCTCGTCATAACGTCATCCCGTTATCACGTTATAACGAAATGAAAGCAGAGAAAAATCATTACGCCTCGAAGAGGCAGAAGGAAATAGCCCAGGCAACACCCTGGGTAATAATGACACCACCCATTTATGCCGTCCTGTAAGGACAAAAGAGTCACGCCTTTTCTAAAATATTGGTGTCCGGTAAAAGTTGAGAATCGCTAAATTATGTGTCCGCAGTGCTGA
>CAMVJO010000027.1 GCA_947167835.1 uncultured Prevotellaceae bacterium | reverse complement strand
TGTATTATAATTCTCCAATGCCTATTGATACACATGGATGGGCATAATAGCTAATAAGATATCTACATTAGAGAATATTCCTTGGAAAAAGGAAGAACAAGAAATATAGAAAATAAGAGACAAATTTCAAAAACTACAGTTGTGGTGACTGATAAAAGAAAATATATCAGCAAACTAAAGAGAATTTGATAAAGGGATGTTCTATAAATTACGTTTTTAAGAAACTGGTCTCTATTTTATTCTGCTTGTTTTTGAAATCTTTTTGCCGTCTTTAGCTTTAATTCCTTGAACCGTAGCTCGCTACGCTCCTTCGTCATTAAAGCTAAATCCAATCAAAATCTAAACAAAAACAATGCAGCCTAATTTATAGAACATCCCTAAAGATAATGCAACGGTTTTGTTTAAACTCAAACTACTATGAAAAAACACATCATATTAAATATCTTCTTTGCCCTGTGCTGCATCAATGCAGTGGCACAAGTGGCAGAGACAAGCGACAGCGTTGAGACAAAAGTCGTACTGTTGGAGGACAATGACGAGGAAAACTATCAGACACAGAGCGGTGCCGACATCATGTACCATTCTGTAGAAGAATGGGGCTTGGGTATCGACATGTGCTACCATGGTCTTGTTCTCGGACTTGATTTCTTGCAGGGGAAAGTACCTGAAGGTGTTTCAGAAACCCACGCAGTGCAAGTTTATTTGGGTGGCAACTACCGGTATCACGTCAATCGATACTTTTATGTAGAAGGCAGAATCCTGATGGGTTACTATACCTGGACCAAAACCAATCGTGAGAGACATTCAACAAGTGTCAGTGGCAGAGATGACTCTAACCGATTTTTTGTCGGCATCTCTCCGCGCATCGGCATCGACTTCGGGCACTGGGGCATCTCCGCCGGCTACCGATTAGACGTCACGGACATCCATTTCTCCAAAGACAGGTTGATAAGCAGATTCAATTTGGGTATTTCCATCGGAATCTGAACAGCAGGGACTTTAAAGTCACGTTGAAAAGGGAAAATTCTTACGTGCAGAAAATACCTGCTTCACGAGAAATCGACGTTTTCAGCGATTTTTTCACTTCGTTCAAGGAACTTCCCCCATTTAGCTGGGAGATAAATAAAGGGATGTTCTATAAATTACGTTTTTAAGAAACTGGTCTCTATTTTATTCTGCTTGTTTTTGAAATCTTTTTGCCGTCTTTAGCTTTAATTCCTTGAACCGTAGCTCGCTACGCTCCTTCGTCATTAAAGCTAAATCCAATCAAAATCTAAACAAAAACAATGCAGCCTAATTTATAGAACATCCCTAAAAATAAGTCCGAGATATCTGATTTTATCTCGGACTTAATTTCCTGCGCGTTTTTCGTTGTTCGGTTCTGAAAAACTGTGGGTAAGTGGTAGTTTTTCCGTTGTTAGTCCTTTTTGAGGAGGTCGGGGCGCAAACGTTTGGTACGTTCCAGCGACTGTGTGATTTCCCATTCTTTTATTTTAGCATCGTGGCCGGAAAGCAGTATTTCGGGCACCTTCCATCCTTTATAGTCGGCAGGACGGGTATAAACGGGGGCTGCCAACAGATTGTCTTGGAACGAATCCGAGAAAGCACTCTGTTCGTCGCTCAAAACGCCTGGAATCAGTCTGACAACTGCGTCGGCAATAGCGGCAGCGGCTATTTCTCCACCCGTAAGTACGTAGTCGCCTACGGAAATCTCGCGCGTAATCAAATGCTCGCGGATGCGGTAGTCAATACCCTTGTAATGTCCGCAGAGAATGATAATATTTTTATCCAGAGATAGCTCATTCGCCGTGTTTTGGCAGAACTGTTCGCCATCGGGTGTGGTGAAAATTATTTCGTCGTAGTCGCGTTCGGACGTAAGTTTGGAAATGCAGTCGTCAATGGGCTGACACTGCATCACCATTCCGGCAAATCCGCCGAAAGGGTAGTCATCTACGCGACGATGTTTGTCTTTGGAATAATCGCGTAGGTTGTGTACGTAGATTTCTACGATACCCTTGCGCTGTGCACGCCCCAAAATCGAAGTATTTACGAATCCTTCGAGCATTTCGGGCACTATGGTGATGATGTCTATGCGCATTTCTTGCGTTTCTCCTTATTATTTGTTGTGTTCCTTGCAATTTTCGGTTTTACCTTCGCACTTTCCAGCAGCTTTGTCGCACTTGTGATCTTTGCCTTCACACTTTCCAGCAGCTTTGTCACACTTGTGCTCCTTGCCCTCGCACTTTCCAGCGGCCTTGTCGCATTTGTGTTCTTTGCCCTCGCACTTTCCAGCAGCTTTGTCGCATTTGTGTTCTTTGCCCTCGCACTTTCCAGCAGCTTTGTCGCATTTATGCTTTTTACCCTCGCATTTTCCGGCAGTTTTGTCGCATTTGTGTTCCATACCTTCGCACTTTCCAGCTGCTTTGTCGCATTTGTGCTCTTTACCTTCACACTTTCCAGCGGCTTTGTCGCACTTGTGGTCCTTACCTTCGCACTTTCCGATATGCTTGTCCAACCAAGCATCATCTGTGGGCACTCCACCAACAGCAGCGGCACTCTCTGCAAAAATATTGTCCTTGCGGAGAATGGTGAACTTACGGAATTTTCCTGCGATGCGGGTTAATTTCGTTTTATTCTTGTTCAAAGCCTCGTTATCGGTAATCCATTCTTCAGCATTGAGGAGGGCCGGATCGCCATTGGTCTTCATTTCATCGTAAGAATAGCGCAAACGGCGCATCTCTACACTGAATCCATCTTTATCCGTGCGATAAATCAACTGATAGAAGAAGCGTGTAGAGTGTGTGACGAGGGCTGAGCGACGGAAGTAGAGCGTTTCGGCAATACTGGCCGCGAGTAATCCTTTTCCCTTGTCCAAATCCGTGATTCTCGACTGTTCCAGGCTGTTTTCTCCTTTTACCAGTTTTGTTTCTACGTATTTCTGGAGCAGATTGAGGATTTCTACGCTTGATTTTCCTTCTACCTTATAATTTTGCTTGAAGACAACCATTCCGTTTTCCATAGTAACGGCTCCGGTAAGGAACTTCCTGTCGTCTTTCTTCTGGGCTGCTGCAGATAGGGTGAAGATGCAGCATAAAAGCAATGCAATTTTTTTCATATTCGTATATAGATTTTATATTTGTTCTGTTTTGCAGGGTAAAATTACAAATAAATTATTTGCTAAGGCTGTGATTCACTTGTTTTTAACATTTTTCTCCACATTTTTGTGGGCGGAAAACTCCAAAATATGGCTGATAGGCTTTTGTTCCCGGTCATGAAATACGTTTGTCTGCATATATAACGGAGAATAGGGAGGAGAAAATATGAATAGAAAGGACAAAGCTGTGAATAAGTAGAACGAGAATATGAATAAGGTGGACAGAAATGTAAAAAATAAGGCAAACCACCAGAAACTGGCCGTCTGCCTTCACCCGCCACAAACTAATCCAAATAATAAAGGGCTGATGAGAAAGTTAATACTGTTATGTGCTGTTTTGGGTGCGTATAATAATATGAGTTCAGGAAGGTATCCTGTCAGAAGTCGAATATCAGAAACATTGCAAGGCTATTTTTCGTCGTTTTCTGCCGTCGCTTTTTCTATTGCTTTGCGCACTTTTTTCAAAGTGAGTCCAAGATAATCAACAATGTCGTTTAATTGTGAATTGTTGCGCACTTCACTGCGCAGGACTTCCCATATATCTTTGATTTGTTTCTCTATAAGTTGCAGTTCATCGGGGTCTGTAATCGTTTTGCTGTCAATAGCTTCTGATATGTTCTTGTAAATCTGTACTCCGAGGGTGGAATTTTGAATGTGTTGTCCTTTTCTGACCAGTCCGAGCAGGATTTGGATGTTTTGCAGCACCTGTATGTTACTTTTCTTGCTTTTTATTTTCAATGGCTTGAGATTTCCAACATAGATTGCCGAATCTGCCACAGTATTTATTTGAGAACCAATAATGGAATTGCCGTTGTCGTTGGGTATACGTGTGTGCGAAATGATGATGCGTCCGTCAATGCGTCGCTCACCTATGGGCCACCATTCGATGCAATAGAGTTTTCTGTATTTTCCGATGGAAGAATAAGGGGCAGAGTCGGCAAAACAGATGAATTGATAATTTTTCTGACTGTATTGTCCTATTTCGTAATATTGATCTGCCTTCGGGCCGTATTGCAGTCGCCATTGGCGTGGTGTACCCATGCCGCGCTGATACATGGCTGAACGATAGCATCTGGGATGCTTGGCATCTTCTCGCATAGCTGCCGTGATGCCGTCGATATATTTGAAGTTTTTCTTTTTAATGGAGAAGTTGTAAACTTCGGATATGCCGAAATCTTCGCCATATGTTTCTTTTTCAAAATTTTGTGTGAGGTTGATGTCTTTTAGTGACGTAAAGTCTTTGATAATGTTGATTGTGTTTTGCTGTGCACGGAGTTGAATCGCGCAAGCAAGGGATAAAAACATTGTTAGTAGTAAGTATTTGGTTTTCATACTAATATATTTAATGATTTGATTAAATTTTTTAATTATGTTTGCTGGATATAAATGGATTGTATTCGACCGGTCTTTTCGTTTTTCGTTGCTTTCAGATGTTCATTTCGTCAATATAATCGGTTGTTGCCTCTCTGATAATGGCTTGTCGCAGCCTGATTTCTTCATTTTGGCGATAATTGTTGAGAAAAGTGTTGAATTTTTGGTTTGTTTCCGTGGAAAGTTTGGCATATTCTATGAGTTTTCTTTCATGTGGAGTATATTCTTCTGCTTGTTCATGTATATCTTCTTTATCATTTGAAATAGAGCTTGTTATATTGTTAAATACTTTTTCATTATGGGACGTTGCTTGAGTAATCTTGCTCTTTTCTTTTCTTATGTGCGATGTTCTTGCCGCTGATTCCGACTTTACTGTTGTTTCCTCCTTTTTGACTGATTCTTTTGTCGTGGTAACTGGTTTTGTAACGGATTGTGCCAGATGTGTCTCGGGTATCTCGTTCTTTGTCTCTTCGTTTCTAAAGAATGGCAGGCAGATGAGCACGATTGCTGCGGCGATGCTCACGGCGATGCCCCAGCGCAGCAGTCGTATGTGGGGTTTGTGGTATGTTTTCTTGGTCGCAATCTGTGTTTGTTCCATGCGCTGCATAAATCGCTCGGTCATACCTTGTGGTAGGTCACACTGCAGCCGGCTGATGGCCCGAAACATTTCGAGATCCTGCGGCGTAAACGGAGTTTGCTGTCCGATGTCGCGGTTTTGATCTGTCTTCATTTTCTATAATCCTTTCTCTTTCAGTCTTTTGTATAGTCTTTTACGAATTCTTGCCAGTCTGTTTGCCAATATCTCGGGTTTGGTCTGCATCATGTATGCAATATCTTTGAGCGGTAGCCTTTCGAAGTAATACATCGTGAGGAGCGTTCTGTCTTCGCCCTGCATTTCCTGCATTTGGTGTGTGAGTTCGTTGATGCGTTCCTCCAAAAGGTTGGGTGTCTGGTCTGTATCGTAGGCTGTGTCCTCGCTGTCATCCTCTATGTCGCAGTTTGTGAGTGACAGTGTTGGTGTGCGGTGTGTTTTGAGGTGGTTTATGACGGTGTTGTAGGCTATACGCCCTAACCAAGTGGCGAAATGCGCTTTATTCTCATCGAAACTTGCAAGTGCGCCGAATGCTTTGACGAATACATCCTGTGTGAGTTCTTCTGCCTCCATGTCATTGTCCACCATTTGCCTCACCATGCGCCATACCATGCCGTTAAATTCAGAGAAGAGCGACCTGTATGCCCATTGCTCACCGCACTGTGACGATACTATGGCTTTATGGATTTCTTGGTGCGTCATGGGTATTTGTTTGTCGTTTTTGTCTCTTGGTGTCTCCTTGCTTTAGTGTTGTAATTTCGGGATTTCTTGCAGGTTTCCCGGGCTACTCTGATTTTTATGCAGCAACTCTTGGTTTGGGCAAAAGATTTCCGCTCTTCCTACACAAATATACAATGGTATGTCAGAAATATATCGCTGCCGAAGCCGAAAAATTGTGAAAAGCCATAGTTTATCCTGTTTTTTATGCTTTTCTATTTGTTATTATGGCGATGATAAAACATATTTCGGCATGGTGCTGTTAGATTAGTATGGTAAATGTTCAGTCGGCAACACATTATTTTCGTTTGTTTAGGTCGAAATGATGTTTCCTGCTCCGTTTTTTTGCTGATTTGCTGACTTTTTGAAAAGAATATGCTAAATTTGCGCGGAAATATATTACGAAACTTTATGTACATGCTAATCATGCGGCGTTTTCTCAGCCGGAGTGTTCGGCAACGTGCATATATAACTTCAAAACACTATTAAAACGATGAAAAAGTTATTGTTGTTTTTTGCAGCAGCCTTTGTTTGCCTCGGAGTATCGGCACAGGCTGAAATTCAACTGGAGAAGAAATCGCACAATTTCGGTACTTTCAAATCTACCGAGATTCAAAAAGTGGTTATCAACTTCAAAAATGTAGGTGATCAGCCACTTGTCATTCAGAAAGCCTTTGGCTCATGCGGTTGCACGAAGCCTACATTTACGGAAAAGGCAATAGCACCGGGTGAGTCTGGTCAAATCACCATTACCTATAATCCGACTAACCGTCGCATCGGTTCTTTCCGTGGAATGGTGACGATAATGGCGAATGGCAAGAAGCCTGTGGAACGTATAAACTTAGAAGGAACTTCTGAAAAGTAATTAGGAGGAGCAATATCCATGATTAACAAGAATAACCACCTGGTAATTATGGCCGGCGGCGTAGGAAGTCGTTTTTGGCCTATGAGCAGCGAGGCCCGTCCGAAGCAATTTTTGGATATCATGGGCTGCGGTAAAACTTTGATACAGATTACCGTAGATCGCTTCCGCTCTATTATTCCTATAGAGAACGTTTGGATTGTTACGTCGGCAATTTACAAGGATTTAGTCAAAGAACAATTGCCCGATGTGCCAGCTGGAAACATTCTGCTCGAACCTTGCCGTCGTAATACCGCACCCTGTGTGTGCTATGTGAGTTGGAAAATCAAAAAGCGCAATCCTCGTGCCAACATTGTGGTGGCTCCGAGCGATCACCTCGTACTTAACGAACAGTCGTTCCTGACTGCCATCACGTCTGCCTTGGATTTCACAGCAGAGACCGACGCAATTGTGACTTTAGGCATAAAACCCACTCGTCCGGAGACGGGATATGGTTACATTGAGGCCGACTTGAGCGTGTCTTCTTCGAGAAAGGAAAATATATATCGCGTGGATTCTTTCCGCGAGAAGCCTTCTCTGGAAATAGCTCAGGAATATGTGCAGCAAAATAACTTCTTCTGGAACAGTGGTATCTTTATCTGGAGTGTATCTACGATAGTAAATGCCTTTAGGGTATATAAATCCGAAATGTCGAAGCAGTTTGAATCGTTGCTGCCAGTATATGATACCGATAAAGAGCAGGAAAAAATCGATAAGCTCTACGAAAATTGCGAAAGTATCTCGGTGGATTATGCTATCATGGAGAAAGCCGAAGATATCTTCGTATATCCCGCAGATTTCGGCTGGAGCGACCTCGGTACCTGGGGTTCTTTACATTCGCTCTCCGAGAAGGACAACCACGGCAACACACTTATCGGTCCTAATGTAAAGGCCTTCGATTCTCACAACTGCATAGTTCATGCTACAGAGGAGAAAGAAGTCGTTGTGCAGGGACTTGACGGTTATATCGTAGTGGAAAAAGATGGTCGCTTGCTTATTTGCAAAATGTCTGAGGAGCAACGCATCAAACTCTTCCACGACTGATACAGAAAGAACGTACCAAAACCGACTGCTGCCTTGGATTTTGCCGAAACCCTCCTGTCGTGGTATGATACCCACAAGCGCGATTTGCCTTGGAGGGAGACAAAAGATGCTTACCGCATTTGGATTTCTGAAATCATCCTGCAACAGACACGTGTCGAGCAGGGTTGGGATTACTACCTGCGGTTTATCGACCGTTTTCCCGATGCAAAAAACCTGGCACAGGCAGATGAGGACGAGGTGCTCCGACTTTGGCAGGGATTAGGCTACTACAGCAGGGCTCGAAACCTGCATACTGCTGCCAAAACCGTAGCAAAACAAGGTTCTTTCCCCACAACATACGAAGAAGTACGGGCACTCAAAGGCGTGGGCGACTATACCGCTGCGGCCATCTGCTCTATTGCCTACAATATGCCGGTGGCCGTTCTTGATGGCAACGTTTTCAGAGTTCTGGCACGTTACTTCCATGTAGAACTGCCGATAAACTCCACGAAGGGACGCAAGTATTTTGCAAAACTGGCGCAGGAACTTTTGCCAGAGGCGCAGGCCGGAACGTATAATCAGGCTATTATGGATTTTGGTGCCCTGCAATGTGTACCAGCCCGTCCGAATTGTGAGCAATGTCCGTTGCGGGATTCGTGTTCGGCGTTTCATCAGGGCGATGTGTCGCACTTCCCTGTGAAAGAACGCCGTCTGACGGTGAAAGACCGATACATGGCGTATGTGTTCCTTCACCAAAATGGAAAAACCCTGATGCACCAGCGCATAGGAAGCGACATCTGGCGTGGTTTGTACGAGCCCTTGCTGATAGAGTTCGAGCAAAAACCAACAGACTCGGAAATCCTGACGCATAGTGTGCTGCAAAGTATCGATACCTCCCTCGTCTTGCATGAAAGGGTGGGGATACTCAAGCATAAACTCACACATCGCACATTATATATCAGGGCTTTCGATGCAGAGGTGTCGCAGCATGCAAATATTCCTTCGGGATATCAATGGGTAGATGCTCGGGAAATGTCGCAACTTCCCTTGCCACGTGCCATAGAACTGCTTTTGGAAAAATCCATGCCGTGATTTCCAGACAGATGTCGATGTTTTTGTAGGATACAACCCCTAATTTAATTACTCTCTCTAAAGAATTTTCTATTTTCCGTATATGTCAAGAAAAAAGAAGCCATTGCCTTTGCTGGAACAGGTGGAAATAACTGATATTGCAGCAGAAGGAAAGTCATTAGCACGAGTTAATGACTTAGTTGTCTTTGCTCCCTATCTTGTGCACGGAGATATTGTGGATTTGCAGATACGCAAAAAGAAACACCACTACGCCGAGGCCGAAGCAGTACGCTTTCATCAGTATTCTCCCCTGCGTATTCAACCCGTGTGCCGACATTTCGGAATTTGCGGCGGTTGCAAATGGCAATGCCTCGGTTATGAAGACCAGTTGCGCTATAAGCAAAAGCAAGTTTTCGACGCCTTGACACGAATAGGTAAGGTGGAATTTCCGGAAATCCTCCCGATTAAAGGAAGCCTGCACCAGTATGGTTATAGAAATAAGTTGGAATTCGGTTTTTCCAACAAGAAATGGCTCACACGTGAGGAGATTCAGTCGGCAGAGACGTTTGAAAATATGAATGCTCTGGGCTTTCATATCCCAGGTGCCTTTGACAAAATACTGGATATAGAGCAATGTCATCTGATGTCCGACATCAATAATAAAATAAGGAACGGCATCAGGGAATATGCGTTGAAAAACGGACTTACCTTCTTTGATCTCAGAAATCAGACGGGGCTGATGCGCAATATCATGCTCAGAACTTCTGATACCGGCGAGTTGATGTTGCTTTTCCAGTTCCATGCTGTAAACGAAACGGAGCAAAAACAGGCTACTGCCCTTTTGGAATATCTTCGCACGGAGTTTCCGGAGATTACCTCCCTGCTCTATGTGAATAACCTCAAGGCAAACGATACGGTGAACGACCTTGAAATCCTTACCTATAGCGGAACGGATTTTATCTACGAGCAAATGGATGATTTGCGGTTCAAAGTCGGGCCGAAAAGCTTTTATCAGACAAATACCCACCAGGCTTTTGAACTTTACAAGGTAGCACGCGAATTTGCTGCCTTGGAAAAAGATGATTTGGTCTATGATCTTTATACCGGCACCGGCACTATTGCGAATTTCGTGGCACGTGGTTGTCGCCATGTCATAGGTATTGAATATGTGCCCGAAGCCATTGAAGACGCAAAGGTAAATTCCGAAATCAATCACATAGATAATACCGAATTTTACGCAGGTGATATGAAAGATCTCCTAACCGATGATTTCATTGCCCGACATGGTAGTCCGAATGTCATTATTACCGATCCGCCCCGCGCAGGTATGCACAATGATGTCATAGCAACCATTTTGAATGCCCGTCCCGAGAGAATTGTTTACGTAAGTTGTAACCCCGCAACCCAGGCTCGTGATCTTTCGCTCTTGACTAATGACGGAAACTACCGCATTACCGCCGTTCAGCCCGTAGATATGTTCCCGCAAACCCATCATGTGGAAAATGTAGTCCAACTTGTTGCGGTTCAGTAAGAATCTGTTTTTACGGATTTATCAAGGAATTTTGTTTTCCCCACTCCTTATATAATATATAGGGGAGAAAGGAAACAATATTTGGGAGCAAAATAATGATAGTTCCGAGCTATGGAAAAAGATGTCGGACATCTTTTCAGAGATGTGCCTTATCTTTTCAGAGGTGTGCCTTATCTTTTCAGAGGTGTGCCTTATCTTTTTGAAGAAGTGCTACATTTTTTTTGAGAAGTCAAAGAAATTTGCAGGGAAGTGCCGTATCTTTCAAAAATAGCCAGGGATTATCGAGAAAATTCAGGTAGATAAAAGGAAAAACCGTCGTAAGATGATCAGATTAAGCACGAATATTTTAAGAAAGAGGCTTGAAACTCTTTTCTCTGAGGGCGATGCCGCAGGAATGTTGCAGTGTCTGAACGAGTTGTCCAACGATTCGTTTCGTCAGGCCAGTGCTATTCTTCGGGACAGCCTACTTTCCCAAGCGGAGACTTCCGAAAAATTCTGGTTGTTCTTCCTTACGATTGTTCCCACCGACAATAAAGCATTTTTAGGCACGTTTCTGAAGCCTGCTGTCGCACTTTATCAAAAAAACGTCCTAATATTAGACGATCTGCGCCTCGAAAATTTTTGCAATACCTGCACAACGATAGATCGGCGCAAGATATTAGATGCGTTTCTGCCCATTATTAAATCGGATGCCGAGGGTAAATTACTTTTGCAGACGTTTGCAAAAAACGATCTCAACGCCCGTCTTTCATCACTCCTTAAAGTAAGCACACCAGTGGCGGCATATTTACTTTTTCAAGAGACGAAATATATGCAAGGTGACGATGAAACGATTGAGAAAGTCGTGCAAATTCTCATTCGCCGTGCAGATAGAATCGGAATAAACCTGGCGGCTATCATGAAGCACTACTTTGACTTGAAAAACGTCAAGGCTAATTTTTCGTTACGCCTTGAAGCCTGGCAATTAGCTCGTTTGGATTCTTCGTACGATAACTTTAATAAAATATTATTAAGCATATGAAAATCAGATTAACATTACTTTTAGTTTTTCTTTCCTTTTCTTTGTCTTTAAGTGCCCAGCAACAGCAAGGACAAAGGCGGCCAGCGGCAGATAATGCCAAGGTAACCAAGGGATTGATAGGCATTTCAAAAACAGAGTCCGATTGGTTTTTTCATATCCCCGACTCTCTTCTCGGTCGTCGCTTCTTAGTGACTGTTCGCTATACGACAACGCCCGCCGGAGCCGGGAAATATGGCGGAGAATTGACGAATCAGCAGACAATGTACTTTGAATTGACTCCCAACAAGGACTTAGTGTTGCGTTCCGACCTTCTTGTGAATACTGCTGACGAGACGGACAATATTAACCGTGCAGTAAAAATCAGTACTGAGAACCCTATTGTTGCTTCCTTCAAAGTAGAAAACAGTAAAGGCGGCGTACGCAAAATTAAAGTGACATCCCTGTTCCTTTCCGACAACGCAGCACTCAGTTTGACACGCAATGATAAGACAAGGTTCGGCCTGGCCACGATGATGCCCCAGCTTTCGTATATCGAAGATATCAAAACGTTTCCGCTCAACACAGAAGTGCGCACTATTTGCACATGGATGTCTGCCGGCTCCCTGCCAACGGCACGTATGACGGGCAAAGTTACGATGGGACTGAACATCAGTTTCGTTCTCTTGCCGAAAGAACCCATGCGTAGGCGTCTTTTCGACCCTCGTGTGGGATATTTCACCGATAGCTTCGATGAATATTCCGATTTCCAGCAACGTGTGAAATCCAAGCGCTTCATTACTCGCTGGCGCCTCGAACCTAAAGACAGCGCTGACGCGGCTAAACTGAAACGCGGGGAACTTATCGAACCGAAAAAACCGATAGTTTATTACATAGATCCTGCAACTCCGAAGCAATGGCGCAAGTATTTGATACAAGGTGTCAATGACTGGCAAGTCGCCTTTGAGCAAGCAGGATTTAAGAACGCGATCATGGGTAAGGAGTGGCCTGATAGCGATAAAACCATGTCGATGGAAGATGCAAGGTTCAGCGTTATCCGTTATTTAGCCTCGGATATTCCCAATGCCTACGGACCACAGGTTCACGATCCCCGTTCCGGTGAGATTTTGGAGAGCCATATCTGCTGGTATCACAACGTTATGCAATTAGTTCACGACTGGTATATGGTGCAGGCCGGAACTTTAGACGAAGCAGCCCGTTCCATGCGCTTCGACGAGGAACTTATGGGACAACTCATCCGTTTCGTTTCCAGCCACGAGGTAGGTCACACGTTAGGGCTGCGACATAACTTCGGTTCGTCCAGTACTGTTCCCGTTGATAGTCTGCGTTCTAAATCCTTTGTCGAGACAAACGGACACACCCCCTCCATTATGGACTACGCCCGCTTTAATTATGTGGCACAGCCCGAGGATAGTATTTCGCGTGTCGGCATTTTCCCGCGAATTGGCGACTATGACAAATGGGCTATCGAATGGGGATATAAATATCTGCCCGATGCCTACGATGATGTGAGTGATCATTATGAATTGGAGAAGGCTACTTATGGCCGCATCAATAGTAACAGACGTTTGTGGTTTGGTGATGGAGAATCCCGCCGCATAGACCCGCGTTGCCAGACGGAAGATTTGGGCGATGACGCCATGAAAGCCAGTTACTACGGCATATTGAACCTGAAACGTGAGGTGAAACAACTGCCGGAATGGAGTTATCAGTCAGGTGATATCTACAACAGTAATCTGATGTCCGTATTCCGTATCATTATGCAGCAGTTCCAGCGCTATCTGGGACATGTAGAGCGCAATATCGGCGGCGTACAGGTAGATTTCAAGACGGTAGATGAAGCTGGTGCCGTATATTCTTACACTCCCGCCGAGAAACAGAAACGCGCCTTGAAGTTTTTGGGTGATAACGTGCTGGAAAACGAACCCCTCTGGCTGTTTGGCAACGAATACCTCAATCGTTATACTCCCGATGCCCACGCAATGAGTCATAATATAGCAACTGGTTTGATTACCAGACTTGCTGCTGCTTCGTTCATGGCCAATCTCAATAAGGAATACCCTGTTTCGGAATATTTGCCTGACCTTACCAAGATGGTGTTCCGCAATCTATATAAGTCGAAGGCACTGAATGAATATCAGGAGGCACTTCAAAATAAGTTCGTGGAAGTTCTTATTGCCGACTTCAAGGATAACACCACAGATGCCCGTGTTCGTGGCGAAGTGCTCAAAACTCTCAAGGATTTACGCCGACGTATGCAACCCCTTGAAGGCACTTCTGCGCATTATGCCAACCTTGTTGATTTAATAGACCGCGCTTTAGTCATTAAAGGCTGAGACATTTAAGGGTTGTTCTATAAATTAGGCTGCATTGTTTTTGTTTAGATTTTGATTGGATTTAGCTTTAATGACGAAGGAGCGTAGCGAGCTACGGTTCAAGGAATTAAAGCTAAAGACGGCAAAAAGATTTCAAAAACAAGCAGAATAAAATAGAGACCAGTTTCTTAAAAACGTAATTTATAGAACATCCCTTAATAATAATACCACGGCATCAGTGGTATAAATCATAGAATAACAAGATAAGAAGGCACCTCGAAATCATCTTTTCGGGGTGCTTCTTTTTGAAGGGGACTGAGGTGTTTGAAATACTCCTCGGCAATATCCCATTATTTCTCGGCTTTGTGTATTCTCATCGCGATGAGAAAATTGTCTCAACGCGAGGAGAAAGTTTTCTCACGGCGAAGAGAAAGTTTTCTCAACGCGAAGAGAATTGCTTTTGGTTGTCCTTTTCTGTTTTTAACAGCGTCAAAAATGTAGGTGCTCCGATATATTCTGTGATGTCTGTCAGGTTTTTTGTCGTTGTTCGTTATGAGTGATTGAAAGTGCCGTAAGATATCGAAATATCGGGCGAAAAGTATGGGGAAGTTGCGAAGTTTTGCAGCAAAACGCCGGACAAAGTGTGTTTTTTGCTTGTTTAAGTCAAAGAATCGTTATTTATTTGTATATTTGCACGAGCAAAAAATCAAATACATCAAAAAATTAAACAAATATGTCTTTTTTATCAAAAATATTCAAGCATAAACCTACTGCTCAGGAGGCAGGATGGCGCGTTGGCGGCATGGAAGATTTCATGACCCTCATACGCGTTTATTATCAGTCGGTGATGGCTGCAAAATTGGGCATAAGCAATCTTGCTGCCTTGCCCGATTTGCGCGTTTTCAAGCAGACCTTGCACGTTCCTACGCTCAACAACAAACTCGGCTTGGGCGAAAAGAAACAGAGCAGCAAGATGTTGCAGAACATCTATGGACTTAGCGATAACTTCTTCAAGGAAATCGATGCCAGCATCGGCAAGAACTGTCGCAATATGCAGCAGATGCAACAGTATCTCTACATGTTCCAAGGCTTTAGTCAGGAGTTGATGATGCTTATGGGCAACCTAATGAAATGGAAGTTCCGCATACCCGGTTTTTTACGTGGAGCCTTGCGTGGACTTACTGAGAAAACCATCAACGAAGTCATGACAAAAGACACTTGGAAGGACGAAGGCGTCAGGAAGTCTGTGCTTGCCGTCCGTAACTACCAACGTCACCTGGGTTACTCCCCCGAATGGATGACAGAATACGTATTTAACATCGTGATTCTGGCTAAAAAAGAACCCAAGCCCGCCGATGTCGAAAATGACAAGCAAAAGAAAGAAAAGTAAAATAACGCGCTCATATTTTGGTGTTTGCAAATAAGTTATTATATTTGCAGTCGAACAAAGCAAAAGCAACTTAAAAATAAATATATCCAATCATAAAAAGGCGTGACGAGAGAAGAAGAAATATTGCTCCACAGATTTGAATCCAGAGTCAGACAACTCATCGATTTGTGTGCTGCCCTGAAGCAGGAAAACCTTGCTTTGGAGAAGCATATTCAGACATTGGAAACAACGGTTGAGGCAAAAAAATCTGAAATCGAAAGCCTTCAGAAACAATATGCCGATTTGAAATTGGCAAAAATCATCGACATTAGCGACGACGACATGAAAAATACGCGGTCGAGGATTAACAAAATGGTGCACGAGATCGATAAATGCATCGCATTGCTGAATATATAAGTTACTAACGACAATACATAAAACAGACTTAGAAAGCGATGTCGGAATTAGGCGAAAGACTCACTATAAAGCTAATGATAGGTAAACAGTTCTATCCTATTACCATACGGGCCGAACTGGAAGAAATCTATCGCAAGGCTGCAAAACTTGTCAACGAACGTTTGAATATGTATCAGACGAAATACGCAGGACAGGCATACGAAAAATATATGTCTATCGTGCTTGTTGACTTTGCCGTCAAGGTTTTGCAGGCAGAGCAGGAACATAGTGCTGCGCCGATTATCGATACCATTGAGAAATTAGACGCTGAACTGGAAGAAGTACTTGGAAAATAAACCTTAGTCACCATAAACAATAGAACACTCCGAGATGCTTACTTTTAGCCTGCGAGTCGGTTGTTTTAACGGCAGCAAAGGCGTTTGGACAATAGGCATAAAACGTGCACCATCCTCATTTGTTAATAACACAAGGAGGATAGGTGCATTTTTTGTAATACAAGAAATCGAGAGTACTAACCTTTATACTTTTAACACAATAAAATAATATTATAAGCAAATGTCAATAATTTTAGCAATCGTACTAATCGTAGCATCTGTCATTATAGGATGCGCACTTGGATACGTATTATTCAGATTTGTCTTTACACAATCATATAAAGGCGTTGTTGAGAAAGCGCGCGCCCGGGCAGAAAGTCTGCTTGCCGATGCACGTAAGGAAGCCGAAGTGGAAAGAGACAAAAAGATGCTTGAGGTAAAAGAAAAGTTCCTCAATAAGAAATCCGAACTCGAAAAAGAAGTGCAACAGCGCAACCAGAAAATAGCACAAGTGGAAAACAAACTGAAACAGCGCGAAATCAGTTTGAATCAACGTCAGGAAGAACTCTCGCATCGTAAGTCGGAAATCGACAGAGTGGAGAGCAAACTCCAGACACAGCAGCAGTCTCTCGCCCGTAAGGAGGAAGAACTGGAAAAGATGCGGAATTTGGAGCGCGAGAAGTTGGAGGAACTCGGAGGTCTCTCGGCAGAAGAAGCCAAACAACGCCTGATAGAATCTCTTAAAGACGAGGCCAGAACCGATGCCCAGTCGTATATCAACGAAATCATGGATGATGCAAAAATGACTGCCAATAAAGAGGCAAAACGCATCATCATACAGAGCATTCAGCGCGTTGCAACAGAAACTGCCATAGAGAATAGCGTCACTGTATTCCATATTGACAACGATGAAGTAAAGGGACGCATCATTGGTCGCGAGGGAAGAAATATTCGTGCCCTCGAATCAGCCTGCGGTGTGGAGATAGTCGTTGATGACACGCCCGAAGCCATTGTTATCAGCGGTTTCGATCCCGTTCGCCGTGAGATTTGCCGCCTTGCCCTGCACCAACTCATTGCTGACGGGCGCATACATCCCGCTCGTATCGAGGAAGTCGTTGCTAAAGTCAGCAAACAAGTTGAAGACGAGATAATAGAAACTGGAAAACGTACCGCTATCGACCTCGGTATCCACGGTTTGCATCCAGAACTCATACGTATCGTCGGAAAGATGAAGTATCGTTCCTCATACGGCCAGAATCTTCTGCAACATGCCCGTGAAACTGCAAATTTGTGTAGCGTAATGGCTGCAGAACTCGGACTGAATCCTAAAAAGGCCAAGCGTGCCGGATTGTTGCACGACATTGGTAAAGTGCCCGACGAAGAAAGCGAATTGCCGCACGCACTTTATGGCGCTAAGTTGGCAGAGAAATTCAAAGAGAAACCCGAAATCTGCAATGCTATCGGCGCTCACCACGATGAAATGGAGATGACTACGCTGATTGCCCCCATTGTTCAGGTATGTGACGCCATTAGTGGTGCACGTCCCGGAGCTCGTCGCGAAATAGCCGAGGCATACATCAAACGTCTCAACGATTTGGAAAATATAGCCATGAGTTATGAAGGCGTAATGAAGACTTATGCCATCCAAGCCGGTCGCGAACTCCGCGTAATAGTGGGTGCTGACAAGATTAGTGACGAGCAAATTGAGAGTTTGTCGTCAGATATCGCAAGACGTATCCAAGACGAAATGACATATCCGGGACAAGTGAAGATTACGGTAATTCGCGAGACACGTTCCGTGAGCTATGCCAAATAATCCAGGACGAGTTTTTTCGATAATGCTGGAAAATTTCAGTTTCCTTGGAATAATTGGATGTAATCTCTGAATAACTGGATATTTTCTAAGAAATACTCGATGTTCCCTTGGGATAACTGGAAATTATATCTTAAATAGAAGATTATCATTCGCCATGAAGCGTTTCATAACTGCTATATTCTTGTTTTCTGCCTGCGTTGTCTTTACGATGCAGGCACAAAATGCGTTAGAGCGTTCCCTTAGCGATATAAAATACGCAGCTGAGGTGCAATCTGTCGTATCTGCTAAGCATACAAGTCCGGATAATGGCCAGTTTTCCAACGCTCCATTCTGGTTTCAGGCAAATAAACATGGTTTGTCCTCTGTTAATGCAGACAATGGACGGCTTCGTTTGAGTGTGAGCAAGGATATCGACACGGATTGGCGGGATAATATGTATAAATGGAATGTCGGTTATGGTATCGACGTGGCAACGGCGTATAATTACCAGCAATCTGTCATTGTTCAGCAACTATATGCTGATATCCAGTGGAAATGGCTGCGTTTGTCCGTGGGTAGTAAGGAACGCCCCATGGAACTCAAGAATAATGACTTGAGTAGCGGTTCGCAAACCTTCGGTATCAATGCCAAACCCATACCACAGGTGCGATTGGAAGTACCTGACTACGTTTACTTCTCACCGGATTTGGATTGGTTCGGCTTTAAGGGACATTTCGGTTACGGTATGCTTACGGATGGCGGCTTTCAGGATCGTTATCTCACACCAGGACTGCATTATGTCAGTAAGGCTCGTTTCCATACCAAGGCTGGATATGTACGTCTCGGCAATGAATATAGTTTTCCCCTGTCTTTTGAGGGCGGACTCGAATGGGCTTGCATTTTTGGCGGCGAAGCTCGGAATATTCTCGGCGCTGGCAATAATTTCACCATGCCAAGTGGTGTGAAAGACTACTTCAAAGCAATTTATGGTGGTGGAAGTGATCAGACAGATGGCAGCCAGTATGCAAATGCTGCGGGAAACACGTTGGGAAGTTGGACACTACGGTTGAATTACCGGCTTAAAGACTGGCGTTTCTCCGTATATATGGATCATTTCTTTGAAGATCATTCCCAATTGTTCCTCGAATACGGCTGGCGTGACGGAATGTATGGTATAGAAGTTGATTTTCCGAAGAATCCTGTCGTATCTAATCTCGTCTATGAGTACATTACGACAAAAGATCAAAGCGGTCCTATTTACCATGACTATACTTCTACCATTCCCGACCAGATTAGCGCCTACGATAACTACTATAATCATGCTATCTACCAAGGTTGGCAACATTGGGGGCAGGCTATAGGAAATCCCTTCTATTATACGCCGCTCTATCAGCACGACGGTACACTTTCCTTCAGTGGAAACCGTTTCAATGCCCACCATTTCGGAATTTCCGGACAACCTTTTAAAACTTTGCGCTACAAAATCCTCTGTAGTTATAGCGAAAACTGGGGAACTTACCAGAATCCTTATGCCGATGTCAAGTATAACACTTCGATGTTGGCAGAAATCAACTGGATGCCCAAACGTATCGGACGAAAGGTCTTGAAAGGTTGGAATTTCGGCGTAGCCTGTGCTTTGGATCGCGGCAGCCATTTGGGAAATAATACAGGTGTGCAGTTTACGGTCCGTAAAACTGGAATATTCAACATGTGAAAGGTTCTTTTATCCCGAAATAGAATTAGAATAATCAAGGAAATGAGAAAATTGATATACATATTGATTTGTTGTGTGACGACTTCGCTGATAGATTCCTGTCAGAAATATGATGACAGCGACCTTTACGGCATGTGGGAGCTACGTTCCATTACGGGAATCGCACCTCATGGCACTTCTGTCACCACAACGGCCAATAATGTCTATTGGAGTTTTCAGATGGACTTGCTTAGTATTCGTCAGGCCAAGAATCTTGTTGGAACTCCCAACGTTCCAGTTGAATTGATCTGTCGTTTCCAGCAAACTCCCGATTCTCTTTTCATCACCTCCACCTATTTTCATTTCCGAGACCGCGACAGTCTCGTAACTGTGCCCGATAGTGCCATGTTTCTCACCAACGGCGTTTTTGCCGGCGGCAGTCGTTACGGCATAGACCGTTTTAATAAAGACGAAATGGTGCTTTCGCAGAAAAATACCAAGTTATATTTCAGGAAGTTCTAAGAAAAATCTAATTAACGATATACTATGGAAAAATTCAAGGTATGTATTGATTATGTAGTGCTCCAGGACGAAGAGTTGAACGAGCAAGACAGAATTTTGGTACAACGTGCCAAAGATGCAACCTATAATAGTTATTCTCCCTACTCACATTTCAGTGTGGGAGCCGCAGTAAGGATAGCGAATGGCGAAGTGTATTCCGGTTCCAATCAGGAAAACGCAGCCTTCCCCTCTGGTTTATGTGCAGAGCGTTGCGTATTGTTCTATGCTCATGCACAATATCCCGAAGAGGTGGTAGAAACCATAGCTATTGCTGCCAGACATAGTGACGGACGCTTCGCAGAAGGCCCGATATCTCCGTGCGGAGCTTGCAGACAAGTGCTTGCCGAAACGGAATATCGCAACAAGAAACCGCTTCGTATCCTGCTTTATGGTACACGTGGCACATTGGTCTTCGAGAATGTCGAATCTCTGTTGCCGTTTATGTTTACTGACGACGATATGTAGTCAGATATTTGCATGGCGACTGTAAAAAAGTATTTCCCTCAGGACATCTGATTAAACAGTCGCGTGCAAAAAGTTTTATATCCCCATTAGAGAGGTCAGACTCTGACGTTTGATCCCTCTGTAGTCAATTTTTTTCGTAAAGGTGGTTAGAAGATGAAAACTACGCGCAGGCATCGCAGAAACGGCTGGGTAGGTCTCAGCCCTTTGGCGCTTATGGCTTTTCTTTTTGTCGTCTTCGGAGTATTCCTCGGGAGTTTTTCCAAGATTCCCATAGCCATCGTCTTTATTCTTAGCGTAGTCTATGCGCTTTTCACGATGCGCGGTCTTCCTTTGTCCGAGCGCATCCGTATTTTCTCCAAGGGAGCGGGACGTTCCAACCTGCTTATGATGATTTGGATCTTCATTCTTGCAGGAGCCTTCGCACAAACGGCACGTCAGATGGGAGCCGTTGATGCCATGGTCAATCTTACGCTCTCGTTCCTTCCCGTTCAAATGCTTTTGGGCGCACTTTTCGTAGCTGCCTGCCTCGTTAGTTTTTCTGTCGGCACCAGTGTCGGAACGATTGTGGCACTTGTTCCTATGACGATAGGGCTTTCCGAGAGTTCCGGGATATCTCTACCGCTTTTGGTGTCGGCTGCAGCGGGCGGAGCCTTCTTTGGCGATAATCTTTCATTTATTTCCGATACCACGGTGGCAGCAACCCGTTCTATGGACTGCCGTATGGAGGATAAGTTCAAGGTAAATATTCGTATAGCCTTGCCTGCCGCCGTTATAACCTTCCTTATCTATTTGTTTTTGGGCACTAAGACACAGGTTCTTGCCCTTTCTCTCGAAACGGTGGAATGGATAAAAGTGTTACCTTACCTTTCCGTCATCGTTTTGGCCATTATCGGTGTCGATGTGTTCGTTGTATTGCTTGTTGGTAACGTTCTGACAGGTATTGTTGGCCTTGTTTCCGGAGGTTTGTCGCCCGAAACATGGATTAGTGCCGTGAGCCAGGGAATTACCGACATGGGAGAACTCATTATCATTTCGATGATGGCCGGCGGCTTGCTCGAAGTGATTCGTTTCAACGGCGGAATTACGCTGCTCCTGCATCTTTTAACTCGTCGTGTGCATACCGCTCGTGGTGCCGAGTATAGTGTAGCCGCTTTGGTAGGCCTTACCAATCTTTGCACGGCCAACAATACGATTGCTATCCTTTCGGTGAGCCATATCGCCCGCGACATTGCCGATAAGTTCGGTATAGACCGTCGTAAGTGCGCCAGCATACTCGATACCGTGTCGTGCATGGCTCAGGGCTTGCTTCCGTATGGAGCGCAGATGCTGATAGCGGGCGCTTTGGCACATATCAGTCCGCTTGAAGTCTTTCCAAATATGTTTTACCCCGCACTCCTCGGGCTTTCCACGATGATTTGTATTCATTTCGGCCTTCCTCGCTTGAAGAGCCGTGGGTGATTTTCCCGCTCATCCCATTTCTTTTTATTTCCTTCCTTTTTTATTCTTATTCCCTTCCCATTTTTTTTATTCCTGTCCTTTTTTATTTTTATTGTTCTTCGGAAGAATAGTTTTCATAACGTCGCTATTCTTTCGTTCTGCTTATGTTGCTTTTTTCACATTCCCTGTTTTGATTTTTTGCAGGTAAGTTTTCTTAGTATCCTCGCGGTGATACTTCAGTATCCTCATGGAGATACTGCAGTATCCTCGTGGAGATACTTAGTTATCCTCGTGAGGATAAAACAAAAAGGTGGCAGAAAAAAACGGAAACAACCTTTATAAAAAGCGAAACGGCCTATATAAAAATATATAGGTGTCTGCGCAAAGATGAAAGGGGTTGTGCTTTTTGTTATATCTTCGACTTGATGACATTAATAAGTCATAGTATGCAAAAAAAGACAGGAACATCGGTTTTTGGCTCGGTTCCTGTCAGTTTTATCTTAAGGGTTGTTCTAAGAATTAGTTTAAGGGTAGTTCTAAAAATTAGGTTTTAAAATTTTGTGAAGCTTTTTTTTGTCT
>CAMVJO010000026.1 GCA_947167835.1 uncultured Prevotellaceae bacterium | reverse complement strand
GACCAAACAAGACTTCCCTATAATTATAAACTAATTTTCAGAACAACCCTTTACGCAATAAGAATCAGGGAATAAAGAAAAACAAGTTTCTTATGCGAGATATAAATAAGAAAATAAAGAGAAACCGTTCTTAAATACGAAATTAAAATCAGAAAAATTTAGAAAAACAACCATACATCCATGAAAATCAAAAATTACATCCTGAGCACTTTCGCTATTGGCGCATTGTTGCTCACTTCATGCAGTAAATTAGGTCCTTTGTCGGCAGATAATTTCACTGTAACGCCATCGCCTCTTGAAGCCCAGGGAGGACAAGTGCAACTCACCGTGAATGGAAAATTTCCCGAGAAATACATGAAAAAGAAAGCCGAGATAACGGTCGTTCCCGAGCTGAGATATGCCGACGGCGCCACACAATTTCGCGGTGCCACGTTCCAAGGCGAAAAAGTCTTGGGCAACAATCAGGAAATCTCCTACCGACTGGGCGGAAACTACACCATGCAGTCGAATATTGCCTACAAACCCGAAATGCAGCTCAGCGAACTTTACATGACCTTCGTGGCAAAATTGGGTAAGAAGCAGGTACAGATTCCTGCCGTGAAGGTAGCCAACGGTGTTGTGGCCACTTCCGACCTTATTGGCAGGACAATCAAAAATGCCAACCCGCAAACCGCTGCCGATGCCTACCAATATGCCATTGCCCAGCGCAAAGATGCCAATATCCGCTATTTAGTGGCTCAAAGCAAGATACGTTCCAGCGAATTGGAGAGCGCTACTGTGCAGGAGTTCATAGAAATGCTGCGACAAATCAAGGCCGATCAGAAAGGATATGCCGTTGATAATATCGAAGTGTCGGCATTCGCTTCACCCGAGGGCACATTGAAATTTAATACTAAGCTTGCAGAAGACAGACAGAAGAGTTCACAGCAATATCTCTCAGGCGAAATGAAGAATATCGGCCTGAACGGATATGTTGAAGGCCAATATACTGCTGAAGACTGGGAGGGTTTCCAGGAATTGGTGGCACAAAGTAATATTCAGGACAAGGATGTCATCCTGCGTGTCCTCAGTATGTATGACGATCCCGAAGAACGTGAACGCCGCATCCGCGACCTGAGCGTGGCCTTCCAGGATTTGGCTCAGGAAATCCTGCCTGAATTGCGCCGTGCCCGACTGACCATCAATTATAACGTCATTGGACGTAGTGATGCCGAGATAGAAGAGCAGTATGCCCAAGATCCTACCAAACTCTCGGTAGAAGAATTGCTCTATGCCGCCACTCTCACCGAGAATCCTGCACAGCAGAAGGCCATTTATCAGACTACTGCACAGCAGAATCCGACAGATTACCGCGCGTTGAACAACTTGGCTGCATTAGCTCTGCAACAAGGTGATACAAATGCCGCAGCCGGATATTTGGATCAGGCACAACGTCTGAATAAGGACGCAGCAGAAATTATGTCTAACAAGGCAATGCTCGCATTGTCGGAGGGTGATGTGAAAGGTGCCGAGACCTATCTCTCGCAAGCCACGACATCAGAAAACTACGGCGAGATGCTGGGTAATCTCCTGCTGGCACAGGGAAAATATGCACAGGCAGAACAGGCTTTGGGCAATGTAAAGACAAATAGTGCCGCCTTGTCGCAGATTCTGAACCGCGATTATTCGTCTGCTGCCGCAACACTCGAAAAGATTGCGCAGCCCGATGCCACTACCGACTACCTGAAAGCCGTTCTTGCCGCCCGACTGAATCGTACCGGCGAAGCCATGAACGCTTTGAAGGCTGCTTTCCAAAAAGACGCCACGCTCAAACAACGTGCTGCCAAGGATCTGGAATTTATAGCCCTGTTCCCCACTACGGAGTTCCAGCAACTGGTGAGATAATCCGCACTATGCCGGAATATCCGGGAAGAATATGTAAATAAACCTATTGAAAACGAGAGTAATGATAAGAAAACATATCATTTCATCCGTATTTTTATTCCTTGTCCTTTGCCTCGTCACATCTTGTGGCGTGTCGGGGGACAAGGTGCGTATTAAAGGCACTTTTAAGAACCTGAAACAGACAGATTGCTTCGTCTATAGCGAAGATGGCCTGCTGCCCCGCATCGATACCATACACGTAGTCGATGGCGAGTTCGACTTTGAATGTACCTTGCCCGAGAAAGCCATCATCAACTTCGTATTGCCTAATTATACCATCCTGCCGATTATTGCCGAACCCGGGAAAACCATCAGAATGAAGGTGGATGCAGGACGTCTGGCCGAGACAGAGGTGACGGGAACCGAGGAAAACGAAATGCTCACCACATTCCGCTTGGGTAATATAGGGAAAAAGGAAAATGACGTGCGACTGGCTGCCGCTCAGTTCGTGCACGATAATCCCGGTACGCTGGCAGCGCTGGCGCTCTTCCGGAAATATTATGCGGAGGTGGAGCAAATAGACATCAGAAGTGCACAACCCCTGCTTGCCGTGCTCGAAAAATCGCAGGGCAAGAACATACAGTTGCAGAATACGAAGCGGTTTGTGGAAAGTCTGACATCCGCCGCAATTGGGCAGGCCATAGGTAAATTTGAGTTGCAGACCGTAGATGGAAAGACGCTGACACAAGACGATTTCGCCGGCACACCGTTCATTATCTGCTTTGCAGCCGCATGGAACGGCGAGAGTTATCCTATGGTGGGCAAGATAAAAGAACTGGGACGCATGGAAGGAAATCCTTGCAGGGCGGTAGTCCTTTCGTTTGACACAGACGAAAAACGTGCCCGCGAATTTTTCATCCATCAAGGCGACGAATTGCTCCTGGTGTGCGACGGAAAAGGCATCGACTCCCCGCTGATGCAACGTTTCAGCGTGAGATATATTCCTGGAAACGTCATAGTTGATAAAAAAGGCGTTATTATTGCCCGCGACCTCAGTGTTGAGGCTTTGGAAAAGCAAGTTCGTGCACTTTAAGACGTGCAAAACCGATTCTCTTCGCCATGAGAAAATTTTCTCAACGCGATGAGAATCTTTTTTCATCGCGAAGAGAAAATTTTCTCACCGCGAAGAGAATGAATAAACACCCATAAAAATACAGTTTTCCCCACTATGCTATCAAAAGTAAACAGTGCTGCCGTTGTAGGTCTGTCGGCAATTCCTATTTATATAGAGAACGACAGCGTGGATGGCAAGGATCTGAGCATTTTCATCGTAGGACTTCCCGATAATGCCGTGCGCGAAAGTCAGACACGCGTGCGATCTGCCATTTTCAACGCACACCTGCGGATTCCCAACAAGCATTTCAACATTAACCTGGCACCTGCCGACCTGAAAAAGGAAGGAACGGCCTTCGACCTGCCGATAGCCGTAGGTATGCTGGCAGTATGCAATCTTGTTGAGCACCAACTTCTGGAAAAGACGATGATAGTTGGAGAATTAGGCCTGGACGGAAGTATTCGTCCCATAAAAGGCGCCCTTCCCATCGCGATACAGGCACGCAAGAGCCAGTTTGAAAATCTGATTGTGCCCATAGACAACGTGCATGAGGCAGCCGTGGTGAACAACCTGAAAGTATATGGTGCTACCTGCCTGACAGAAGTCGTGGATTTCCTGAATGGAAAACCCAGCCTGGAACAAACCATCATCAATACGCGGGAAGAATTTGCCCAGGCACAGATGGAAAACGTTCTTGACTTCTGCGATGTGAAAGGACAGGAGAATGTGAAACGCGCCTTGGAGGTAGCTGCCGCCGGAAACCATAATGTGATTCTTATCGGCAGTCCCGGATGCGGAAAGAGCATGATGGCCAAACGTTTGCCGAGCATCTTACCGCAACTCACGCTATCCGAAAGTCTGGAAACCACACAAATACACAGTATCGCCGGCAAACTCGGAAAAAACGTAGGTCTCATTACGGAACGTCCGTTCCGTTCGCCGCATCACACCATATCCGATGTGGCTCTTATCGGAGGAGGAACGAATTTCCAGCCGGGAGAAATCAGTTTGGCCCATAACGGCGTGCTTTTCCTCGACGAACTGCCGGAATTCTCGCGCTCCGCCCTCGAAACCATGCGGCAACCGCTCGAAGACTGCGAGATAACCATTAGCCGCACCAAGTATTCCGAAACTTTGCCCTGCAACTTTATGCTTGTCGCTTCGATGAATCCCTGTCCCTGCGGGTATCACAACCATCCCACAAAGGCTTGTCAGTGTACACCCGGACAGATACACAAGTACTTAAACAAGATCAGTGGTCCGCTGCTGGACCGCATAGACATTCAAATAGAGATTACTCCCCTCTCCTTCCAGGAACTCAGCCGCACGCGCCCCGGCGAATCATCTGCCGCTATCCGCGAAAGAGTCATTAAGGCGAGAAAAATCCAGGAGGAGCGCTACAGCGACTACCTGGGTATCCACTGCAACGCCCAAATGACATCGGCTCTGATGCGAAAATTTGCCACTCCATCCCCAAAAGATATGTCCATGTTGCGTGATGCCATAAACCGCCTGCAGCTATCTGCTCGTGCTTACGATCGCATCCTGCGCCTCGCCCGCACCATTGCCGACCTCGAGGCCTCAGCCGATATCCAGACCCATCACCTCGCAGAGGCTATCAGCTATCGCAACCTTGACCGCGAAACGTGGGGAGAGTGACAATAAACGGTAAATGATAAATCGTCAGATGGTAAATAGACAAACGGAAATTAAATAACTCAACCAATAAGTTACAACTATGAAAAAGACCTTAACTACACTGATGTTGCTCATCTGCGGCATCGTTTTATCATGGGCCGACGGTCCATTCCGCACAGCACGCTATGACGGTTTCAAGGTTTTGTCTCCCAAGGAAGGCAGCATCCTGATGATCGGTAACAGCATTACCGATATGCATATCTGGCAGGAGGTGTTCCGTGATGCCAACGGTAACTACCTTCCCATCTGCAACCGCGGCAATTCGGGTTCCTATTCTACGGAGCAGAGCGAGAACATTGAGAGCTACATTGCTAACGGACCTTCCAAAGTGTTCCTGATGATTGGCACAAACGACATCGCTACCAGTGGCGGCCTCAACTTCACTCCCGAGCAGGTGCTCAGCTATGTCAAGAGCATGGTGAATCGCATCCACCGGCGTTCGCCAAGCACACACATCTACCTGTACCCGATTCTGAACAACAACACCGGCAATCGTGTGCGGGCAACGTGGCTGCACTACAACGATATCCTGAAGAACTACATCAACACATCGAACGATGCCCTCCTCACCTTCGTAGATATCTACGACGCACTGCAGAATCTGGCTAACGGCGGAGCCTGGAGCAATGACAACCTCCACCCCAATGCCGCCGCCTATAAGATATGGTGTCACGCCATCCTACCCTACTTAGGCGAGAATGTCACCAGCGTGTACGACGATGTCAACGGAGACCTCACCACCGTTCAGCGTCAGGACGGCCTCACCAGTATGCACGGTGGACGTGCCACCATGTTTTCGGTGATGCCCATCAGCGACGATGACATCATGATATTCGGCGATGCCGAGATCAAGACGGCCGAATGGTGGGAGCTGCTGGGCAACCCCAACGTCAA
Source organism: uncultured Prevotellaceae bacterium (assembly GCA_947167835.1). GTDB lineage: Bacteria > Bacteroidota > Bacteroidia > Bacteroidales > Bacteroidaceae > Alloprevotella. The sequence continues at coordinate 16,898 of CAMVJO010000026.1, read as the reverse complement.
GAACCGCGGCACGGGTTGGAACAACAGCGGAGACATCGCCACAACCAGCAAGGAAGTGGATGCCACATGGGCAGCCACCGGCGCCGGCAAGTCCGGCTGTCCGAGAGCCATCTTCGTATATACAGGAACGAGCGATGTCACAGGCTCTACTGCCATGGCAACGGTGCAGTCGAACTACACAGCGCTCATCAACAAGCTGAAGGCGAAAGCCCCGACAGCTAAGATATACGTGATGGCCATCCATCCTCGCTACAACAATGCCTCTCTGAATACAGGCCGCATCACCACCTTCAACAAATGGTTAAATAATACGCTCGCTGCCGGCGACGCGAATGTCAAGTTCGTAGATACTTACACCCCGTTGCTCAATGGTGACAATGCGGATGGCAACTACGTCAACAGCAACCAATACCTCCTCGGAAAAGGTAGTGTAGTCTTTGCCAATGCGATGGCTGCCGCCTACAATGCCGATTTTGACACCAACCAACTGGTTCCCGTATCCGTTGAGACAGGCAACACCAACTATGCCATGGCCACGCGCCGCAACACCATCGGAACAGCAATCACCGCTGGTCGTGACATAGTGGCCGGGACGAAAGTCGGCGACTACACCGAAGCCAGCGTCAGCGCCTTCAGGACTGCAGAGGATGCCGCATTCAGCGTGCTGGCCCAGCAGACCATCACCGATGCCGAGGTGACGAATGCCGTCAATGCGCTTAAGGCCGGTCTTGAGGTGATTGCCCCCACAAGTGCGAACACAGCAGGCAAGTACTTCCGCCTCTATACTCCCAACCGCGGTTCCCGCTATCTGACAAACAACGGCAGCGGCACAACCATGTCTGGTCTGCCACTAACCGCCTTCGACAGTCAGGTCTGGCAACTGGAGGGACGCAACGATGGCTCTTTCGACATCAAGAGCGTTTATGACGGTTCATACATGGCCATGACCTCGCCCATTTCCACGACAAAGGCTAAACCCGCCAGCGGATGGTCGTTTGTCGAGAGCAACACCCCCGGGCTGTTTATCATCAAGAGCGGCACGAACCAGCTCAACCAGCAGAATAACACCCCCTACAACATTCTGAACTGGGGCAGCGGCAGCAATTTGAGCGATGACGGCTGTAAGTACAAGATTGTCGAGGTAGAAGCCTCAGAATTCGACCACCTGCATGTGCAGGACGGCAAGTACTACACCATAGCAGGCTTTGTCATTAACCAATCCTCGCAAACCACCCACTATGTGATGTACGACGGCACCACCCGTTTCATGAGCACAAGCGAACCCACCGGCAATGATGGTATTTGGAAGGCCGTCAAGGTGGATGGCGGCTGGAAGTTCCAGTCTGCCAAGGATAACAGCCAGTACTTGACTTACGAAGGAACGGACAACACAGGTGCCGTCTATACCATCGAGTCGGGCGTTGCCGACGGGTGCGTTTCCATGAAAATCAATGGCGTATGGTCGGCCTCATCAGAGACGGGTGACATGGGCGGCGCCTACAAGTCGTCAAGCCAACGCGTTCAGAATTCATATTCCTGGTCAACCGACTGGATTATCACAGAGACTGAGCCCGTCTATGTGAAGGACGGCCAGCTATATACCATTGCGGGATATGTTGCCCGCAATGGCGGCACCACCAACTACGTTTACTACGACGGCACGACCCGTTCGATGAGCACTACCCCACCTACCGACAGCGACGGCGGGTGGAAGGCTGTGAAGGTGGATGGCGGCTGGAAGTTTGAATCCGCCAAGGCAGAAGGCCGTTATCTGACGTACGAGGGCGTGGACGCCACGGGGGCCGTCTATACCATCGAGCCCGGTGTTGCCGCCGGTTGTCTGTCAATGCGCATCAATGGTGTGTGGTCAGCCTCTTCCGAGAATGGTGATATGGGCGGTAAATACAAAGCATCAAACAACACCGTGCAGTCTGACCAATATAACTGGTCCACCGACTGGAAGATCACAGTCTATGATGTTATCGAGACAGGGGCGAACCGCATCACAGAAGCGGAAACCCACGCTCAGCCTATCTACCACCTCAGCGGCGTGCGAGTCAACAAGGTAGAAAAAGGGAACATCTACATCCAGGGCGGCAATAAGATCGTAGCCAAATAACCCTTCGCAGACATCACCCCATCATCGTGCCAAGGCAGTCCGCCATCGGAACATAGGATGTGAATACAGGGAAGAGAATGTGTGAAAATAAAAAGTTTTTGAAAAAATAAAAAAAAAGAGGTAGATTGTGTGGTGAGTAACGAAAAAAAGTATAACCTTTGCAGCGGTTTCGGGTTTACCAAAACGGACAACTTTTTTGAAAGGTTTCCGAAAAAAATTTCCCAAAACGGATAACTTTCTGCTAATCAGTCTGACTCACCCAAAAAGAAAACATACTACCAAATGGAAATCAAAAACTTCACAATTACGAAGCGCGACGGCTCCAAGGACAGCTTCTCGCTTGACAAGATCATGCACGCCATTGTCAAGGCCTTCGAGAGCGTCAATGAGCCTTCCGACTTAGCCTCTATCTCTAAGATTATCAGCCGCCTGAACATCAAGGACGACATCACCGTGGAGGACATTCAGAATTAGGTCGAGGAGGCCTTGATGAGCGAAGGTTTCTTCAAGGTTGCCAAGTCATTCATCCTCTATCGCCAGGAGCACAGCGAGGATTGCGAGACGCTGGCCGATGGAGAAACCGTAGGCGTGCACCCTATTCGTGATTTCCAGGAAGGGACACTGTTAGTACGCGGCGGGCAAGGCTTCATCAGCGTCACAACACGTGGTGCTGGCTCCCCCGTCAGCGTCTATAGCACCGACGGCCGCTGCTTGCGACATCTGTACATTCAGCAGGAACGTTTCAAGAATTTCAAGGGCATCCACAGTAATGCGCAGATGACAGAAAAAAATGATTCACCAATATGCCGAGCCCGATGCCGCCTCTGTGAATATGTTGCGCCAGGCTATGGAAATGTTGAAGCTATCTGCCCGCGCTTATACCCGCATCCTCAAAGTTTCGCGCACCATTGCCGACCTCGAAGGCTCAGAAAAAGTGCAGTCCCACCACATTGCCGAAGCCATAAGCTACAGAAATCTTGACCGCAGCGACTGGGCGAAATGAAGGCTGAGAATAGAAAGAATCTATTATCCAATTATCATCATACAGAATCATAGTTTCTCATGCTTCATGGTATTAAAGAAGAAAAGTGTGCAGGCTAAGCAATAACCACTAAATAGGAAAAATTCAAAAAGCAACTCTAATATGGATCGTAATTCACAAATTATACATACCAGTTGGATAGGTATCGTTGCGAATGTGCTTTTGGCAGCTTTCAAGGCAATAGTAGGCTTTATCTCCGGTTCGGTAGCTATTATAATGGATGCCGTCAATAATTTGAGCGATGCACTTTCGAGTGTCATTACGATAGTTGGAACTAAGTTGTCGCAACGTCCTGCCGACCGCAAGCATCCCTTCGGGTTTGGGCGTATAGAATATTTTAGTGCCATTATCATTGCCATTATCGTAGTCTCCGCAGGCATCACCTCGTTTATAGAATCAGTTAAGAAGCTGTTTAATCCAACAGAACCGGTTTATACGACGGTTACGCTTGTAGTCATCATTGTTGCTATTGTGGTAAAACTCTTGCTTGGGCAGTATGTAAAGCATAAAGGTGAACAACTGAAGAGTGATGCACTGATAGCCTCTGGATCTGATGCGTTATTTGATTCATTTATAACATTAACTACACTTGTTTCAGCAGGTGTTATGCTGTTATGGAATGTTTCGCTTGATGGAATCCTTGGAACTTTGATTTCTGTCGTTATTATCAAGGCTGGTATTGAGATGTTGGCCTCGCCTGTCAATGAACTTTTGGGTACAAGCATTCCGGCAGAACTAACGAACACAATTAAAAAGGAAGTTTCCTCCTTTGAGGAGGTACATGGCGTATATGACTTGATATTGCACAACTACGGATCAGATGTAAAGATAGGTTCACTCCATATTAACGTATATGACACGATGTCTGCCCACGAGATTCATGGACTGACACGTAAAATTTCAACTCTTATGTATGAAAAATATGGAATCATCATGACTGTTGGAATATACGCCCTTGCTACAGGAGAAAACCGCAGGGCTGAATTGCAGTCGAAGGTAATGCAAATGCTCTCGGCTCATAAAGAAATTATCCAAGTACATGCGTTCTATTATTCCGAGAAAGACAATATGATCTCCGTAGATGTGGTTCCTGACGTTGATGTTCACGACGATACAGCCCTGATAGAAAAACTTGTAAATGAGATTCAACCCCTTGTGCCTGACGTACAGGTAATAATTGTCGTTGATCATAATTATAGCGAGTAAGGAGATTTGGAAAAAGGCTGCATTTGTAACAAATTGGCAGAATAAGATTTAAGGGTTGTTCTAAAAATTAGGCTGTTTTGATTTTTCAAAGATTTTTGAGTGATTTTGTTTTTAATGCCGCAGAAGCATAGCAAGCTATGGTTCAAGGAATTAAAGACAATGGCGCCAAAAAGATTGAAAAAGCATACAGACCAAAAAAAGCTTCACAAAATTTTAAAACCTAATTTTTAGAACTACCCTTAATTATATTGACAATAAATGCTATTGATTTCGAGGTAATTTGCTTTTGTGTGCGGATTACTGAAAAAGACTCTATATAAAAAAATATAGTTCTTATCTATGAAAAATAAGTTATTCCTATCCATTTTGCTTTCCCTTCTAATATTGCAGGGATGGGCACAGGTGAATAATCGCTCGGCATTAGTCGGAGACTGGTCGGGCAAACTTGACAACGGAGCGGTGTCTTTGACTTTGATACTCCACCTTGAGCAAAAAGAGCAGTGGATAAATGTTACGATGGACAGTCCTGATCAAGGTGCCAAGGGAATACCTGCATTTAAGGAGTACCTTACGGATGATTCTATAGCCATAAAATTTGAAACGCTCGGAGCAAACTATCGTGCGCGGCTGACAGATGGAAAACTGGTGGGAACTTTTACACAATTTGGTTTCTCTTTACCATTGAATTTGTCGCGCGGAGTACCCGAAGTGCGCCGTCCGCAGAATCCGCAGCCGCCATATCCGTATATTACTGAGGAGGTGACATTCCAAAATGCCGAGGCTGGTGCAACGCTTGCGGGAACTTTGACATATCCTGTGGGTTATAATCCTATACAGCAGAAGAAAACGAAGGTAGTTCTGCTTATTTCTGGCAGCGGACAGCAGAATCGCAACGAAGAGTTGATGAATCATCAGCCTTTCCTCGTTATTGCAGATTTTCTGGCGCGGCAAGGCATTGCTACCTTGCGATATGACGACCGTGCTACAGGGGCTTCGGTTGGTGGTGACTTGAAAAATGCCACTACTGCCGACTTTATGCTCGATGCCGCCGCAGGAATGGAATTTCTGCGCAACAGAAAATTCGGTAGGGTAGGGTGTTTAGGACATAGCGAGGGAGGTGCCATCGCATTTATGCTGGGTGCCAAGGAAAAAACCGACTTCATTGTTTCGTTGGCAGGACCTGGTGTAAAAGGAGACACCCTTCTTGCAGCACAGAACAACCGTATTTTGCAACTCATGAAGAGTCCTGCCAGAGGAAGCGTCGCTTCTATCCGGTCTATGGCAATCAGGCAACAGAATGCCTGGATGAATTTCTTTATAGACTACGATCCTGCAAAAGATATCCAGGCTATCCGTTGTCCTGTCTTTGCTCTTAACGGCGATCGCGACGCTCAGGTAATTTCTTCCCTGAATCTGGAATCCATTCGCCGACTTTTACCAAAATCTCCCTATAATATAATTAAGGAGTACCCAGGTCTCAATCATCTCTTCCAACATGCCGAAACAGGGTTGCCCACAGAATATGGAAATATAGAGGAAACCATTTCACCCGAGGTACTTCAGGATATTTCGCAATGGATTAACGGACTGAAATAAGCAGGTAAGGATTTTCTTAACGCCTCTTTTCAATCATAAATCGCTCATGTTTCATTTTCTCTGCACAAAGAAATCAGATTTCCTGAATCCGCAGGGCACTTACAGCCTGCGCGGTGTGGCTATGCTGATGATAATCCTCAGTCATGCGCACAATGGTTATCCTGTGTCAGGCGATGTGTATTTTTCCTCGTGGCTGAATCTCCTGCACATGGAGTTCTGGGGAGGTATGGGCGTAGCCGTTTTTCTTTTCCTTTCAGGATATGGCATGACACTCTCGCTATCTAAGCGCGAGGGGGATATAAACAGACAGTACGTGACAGGAAAATTGCGTCGCCTGCTCGAACCATTCCTGATATACTGGCTTGTAGAGATAATCGTACTGCTGATTTTCAATCGTGCCGATTTTTCGTGGCATCTCCTTGAGGAATTTCTGACGCTCTCCATACATCCTGACGTAGAGAACTGGTTTTTCAAAGTTATTATAGGTATATACATCGTTACGATCCTGCTATATACAGTAAAGTTAAGGCAATCTGTACGTATTGGTCTGCTCTTCTTATTTGTTGTGGCTTATTTGTTCGCCATGCGTTCAGCAGGATTCGGTTCCTGGTGGTATAATACCGTTTTGTGCTTTCCGATAGGCACTTTCGTGGCTTATAGAAAAGAATGGTTTGCCAAACTTTCTCCTATCCCGATGATGTTTCTAAGTTTCTTGCTCATAGTGATGATAAGCGCCGTTCATTTCAACGATATTGCCCTGCATCTTCTATTTACCTGCTTTTGTGTATATGCTATCAGCGTGGTAAACATCAACAACCGCTGGTTGTATTTTATTGGCTACAACAGTCTTGTTTTTTACTTCATGGAATGTCCCGTTTTGGACGAGATAATGAAGTTTTCCTATTCGAATTTCCCCAGTTACTGCCTGCTTTCGCTCATCGGGACGTACCTATTGTCATGGATCTGCGTGAAATTCATTCAGAACACCCTCAAATAATACGAAAAATGACGAATCATGGGTGTTCGTCCGAGAAAAACGGCAGAGTATGCCTTGTTTTTGTGTGAAAAATAGTACTTTTGTGCGATTGTTTACTAATCATCAGTGAGAAGCAGGCGGATACGACCTCTTTTCTCCGATATATCAGACGATATGATAAGCATAATAACATTATGATACGCAAATTTGATTTTCTTGTGATAGGTAGCGGCGTGGCTGGTATGAGTTATGCCCTGCAGGTGGCAGCTTCTGGAAAAGGAAAGGTGGCTTTAGTTTGCAAAACCACACTTGACGAAGCAAATACGGCTAAGGCTCAAGGCGGCATCGCCAGTGTGACGAATTTAGAGGTGGATAACTTTGAAAAGCACATAGAAGACACCATGATTGCCGGCGATTACATCAGCGATCCGGCTGCTGTCCGACAAGTTGTCGAAAATGCGCCGGCGGGAATCCGACGTTTGGTGGAATGGGGTGTGAATTTCGACAAGAATGCCGACGGTAATTTCGATTTGCACCGAGAGGGCGGACATTCGGAGTTCAGAATTTTGCATCATGCCGACGATACGGGATTTGAAATCCAACGCGGTTTGATGCAGGCCGTACGTAAACATCCGCGTATCAAGATTTTCGAGCATCACTTCGCCGTAGAAATAATTACGCAGCACCATTTAGGCATTGAAGTGACACGTCGCACTCCCGATATCGAATGTTATGGTGCTTATGTGCTGGATCCCGACACGAAAAAGGTAGATACTTTCCTTTCCAAGGTAACTGTTTTGGCCACAGGCGGCATTGGTGCCGTTTATGCCCAGACTACCAATCCTGAAATAGCCACTGGTGATGGCATAGCTATGGCCTATCGTGCAAAAGCTACGGTGCAGGATATGGAATTTGTGCAGTTTCATCCCACAGCTCTCTATCATCAGGGCGAAAGTCACCCAGCATATCTCATTACTGAGGCCATGCGCGGTTATGGCGGCATACTTCGTTTGCCTAATGGCGCAGAATTTATGCATAAATACGACAAACGCCTCTCTTTAGCCCCACGTGATATTGTGGCTCGAGCCATTGACCGCGAAATGAAGCGACATGGTTTGGATCATGTCTGCCTTGACGTGACACACAAGGACGCTGAAGAAACACGCCACCACTTCCCGAATATTTATAAGAAATGTCTTTCTATCGGCATCGACATTACTAAGGATTATATCCCCGTTGTTCCTTGCCAACACTACTTCTGCGGCGGAATAAAGGTGGATTTGAACGGACTTTCGAGCATCAATCGTCTTTATGCTCTGGGCGAATGTTCTTGTACTGGCTTGCACGGCGGAAATCGTCTGGCATCCAATTCACTTATTGAGGCGGTAGTTTATGCCGAGACCGCAGCACGCCATTCTTTGGAGCACATAGATGAATATTCCTTCAACTCAAAAGTTCCTGAATGGAATGATGAAGGCACTATGACTAATGATGAAAAAGTTCTCGTGGCACAAGATGTAAAAGAGGTGGGACAAATCATGTCTGCCTACGTGGGAATCGTGCGTAGCGACCTTCGTCTTCATCGTGCCTGGGAGCGACTCGATTTGCTTTACGAAGAAACAGAGGAACTCTTCAAGCGTGTAAAAGCTACTCGCGATATTTGCGAACTTAGAAACATGATAAACGTGGGTTATCTCATCACTCGCCAGGCTTTGGAGCGAAAAGAAAGTCGTGGCCTGCACTATACCCTCGATTATCCCAAACATGCTTACGATAACTAAGCATTAAAAAAATTTTCCCGCCACTATTTTAAATTAGCTCGGCACTATTTTGAAATAGCTCGACACTTTTTTGAAATAGCTCGGAGAAAAAAAATGATAGCTCCGAGCTAATTGTAAAGTATTCCTTCTGATGCCGTTTTTTTCGTCAGAAAGCATTTTCAAAATCGTCTTTACGACATAGTACCGCTACGCAGAGATTACGAAACGCAGCACAAAATATACAATTATCTGATGTTGTGCAAAGTATCTCTGTGAGCGAGAGGCTATTGTCGCAGAAAATACGTATTTTTGCCGAGCATAATTAAAATTACATGACAAAGACATTTGAAGAATTGGGTGTGTCGCACGATTTGCGCCGCGCCATAGAGGATTTAGGCTTTGTAAATCCTATGCCTGTGCAGGAAGAAGTTATTCCCTACCTGCTGGGAAGCGGCAACGACGTAATAGCTTTGGCACAGACGGGAACAGGAAAAACTGCTGCTTACGGACTTCCTATTTTGCAGAAGATAAATCAAAAAGAACACCACATACAGTCGGTTGTGTTGTGTCCTACGCGTGAATTGTGCCTGCAGATTGCCAATGACCTCAAGGATTTTGCACGATACATCGACGGACTTTACATTTTGCCCGTATATGGCGGCTCGAATATCGAAACTCAGATACGCGCCCTCAAACGTGGTGCACAGGTAATCGTGGCTACTCCCGGCCGCCTCATAGATTTGATAAATCGTGGCGTGGCAAATCTTGAAAAGGTCGAGAACGTCATTCTTGATGAGGCAGACGAAATGCTTAACATGGGCTTCTCTGAGGATATCGACACGATATTGGAATCTGTTCCTGAGCAACGTAACACTTTGCTCTTTTCCGCCACGATGAGCAAGGAGATAGAAGCCATTGCCAAGCAGTATTTGGGAAATTACCGCGAGATCGTGGTAGGTTCTCGCAACGAAGGTGCCGAAAACGTGAACCATATATATTATATGGTGCATGCCAAGGATAAATATCTGGCCTTGAAACGTATTGTGGACTACTATCCGCGCATATATGCCATCGTCTTCTGTCGCACTCGCATGGAAACGCAGGAAGTGGCCGACCTTCTGATAGCCGATGGCTACAATGCCGAATCGCTGCACGGCGATCTTTCGCAAGCCCAGCGCGACCTTACGATGCAGAAGTTCCGTCATCATAATACTCAGTTACTTGTGGCAACAGATGTGGCTGCACGCGGATTAGATGTGGACGATTTGACGCATGTCATCAATTACGGGCTACCAGATGACGTAGAAGTTTACACACATCGCTCGGGTAGAACGGGACGTGCCGGAAAACGCGGAACAAGTATCTCTATTATTCATTTACGTGAGCGCCACAAGGTGCAACAGATAGAGAAAATCATCGGTAAGTCCTTTGAAAGTGCCAAACTCCCCGAGCCGCGTGAGATTTGTGCTAAGCAACTCTATCGTGTGATAGACCAAATAGAACGTAGCGAGGTGAATGAAGACGAGATTGCGCCATTCCTGCCCGAAGTGTTCCGTAAACTGGAATGGCTCACCAAGGAAGAACTTATTCGCCGTATCGTAAACAACGCTTTCAGCCGTTTCGTGAAGTATTATGCCAATGCGCCCGAGATTATCCAGCCGGAAGAGAGTAAAAAGCGTAGTCGTAAAGATGAAAAAGGTCGCAGTACACGAGGCGAAAACGGAGAAAGACGAGGTAGAAGCGGACGTAATGAAAAAGGATTCCCGCAAGCCGAACCCGGATACACACGTCTTTTCCTGAACTTCGGCAAGCGCGATAATTTCTACGCCCGCGAAATCATCAATCTCATCAATCGCTACGTGAAAGGCAGTGTAGAAATCGGACGCATCGACCTTCTTGTAAATTGCAGCTTCTTTGAAGTTCCCGATGAAATGGCTACTTTTGTAATACAGAAGATGAAACGTGCAAAAGTCGGCGACCGCCGCGTAGTAGTCGATTGGGCCGACAGAAATATGAAGGATAGCGTTCAAAAAGGTTCGTCTAAAAAAGAAGAGCCTTGGGCAAAAATGGAAAAAGGCCATTATAAAAAGGAAAACGGACGGTATCCGTCTGAAAAGAGTGTGGCTAAAAAACAGAAGAAACATGCAAAATAAACGTTTTTCGCACTTATTACTTTGCTGTGCGGCACTATTTTTGAGTATGTCGCAGCCTGCATTTTCGCAGCACGTCAATATCAAGGCGGGCATGGGAGTATCCAAACATTTCGGGCACAGCCAACTCATCGAAGGCTTTCAAGTGGGTGCTTCCTACGAGCATGAATTTGATACACGCCTGACAATGACGGCTGGCCTGTACTTCATGGGAAAAGGCTGGAAGGATAAGAATGTGATCACGCCGCTTATTGACGATGCCACCGGACTTCAAGCCACAGATCCCACCACTGGTGCACTTTTGTATAGCACTATGAATGTTTCTACCAAGGCTTATTATTTGGAAGTCCCTATACTCCTAAATTATTATAGTCGTCTGGACGAAGGGCGCTACATTGTTCTCAGCGCAGGCCCGTTTATGGCCATAGGAGTGGGAGGTCATCAGACCGTTCGCGGCGATGGCACGGCTTTGGGCGCAGAAAAATACTATTACACCCACAATACCTTTTCCACATCTGGCGCTCGTCGTTTCGATGCCGGCATACAATTGGGAATAGGCTACCAGTATCAACGTGTATTTACGGTGGGAGTGAGCAGCGATTTGAGTTTTTTGAAATTCAGTCCCGAGACGGCGGCAAATGCTACGCTCATGCTCACATTAGCCTACACCCTTTGAGCGTTTTCCCCGTAAAAATGCAAAAACACGGAGACAGAAAGTTTTATAACGCCGATTTTTCTTAATTTTGCAGAGGGTAATATTTTTAGGGATGTTCTATAAATTAGGCTGCATTGTTTTTGTTTAGATTTTGATTGGATTTAGCTTTAATGACGAAGGAGCGTAGCGAGCTACGGTTCAAGGAATTAAAGCTAAAGACGGCAAAAAGATTTCAAAAACAAGCAGAATAAAATAGAGACCAGTTTCTTAAAAACGTAATTTATAGAACATCCCTTTACTACCTGCTCATAATTTCAAATAAAGCGAAATAATCAAAAAATAACAAGAATATGAAAAAGAAAGCCTTACTTATGATTCTCGATGGTTGGGGAATCGGTGAACACGACAAGGGCGATGTGATTTTTCAGACGCCCACACCTTTTCTTGACAGCCTGAACGAAAACTATCCCCATTCACAACTTCTCGCTTGCGGTGAGAATGTAGGTCTGCCCGACGGACAAATGGGTAATTCCGAGGTGGGACATCTCAATATCGGTGCAGGACGTATTGTCTATCAGGACTTGGTGAAAATAAACCGCGCATGCCGTGACAATAGCATCCTGCAAAATCCCGAAATCGTCAGCGCATATTCTTATGCCAAGGAGAACGGAAAAGGATTGCACCTTATGGGACTTACTTCCACAGGAGGAGTACACTCTTCCCTTGATCATCTGTTCAAACTCATCGACATTGCCAAAGAATATGGCATTGCCGAGCGCACTTTCGTGCATTGTTTCATGGATGGCCGCGACACAGATCCCAAGAGCGGTAAGGGATTTATCGCAAGTTTGCAGGAACAATGTGATAAAACCGGAGCCAGCATCGCAAGTATCATAGGTAGATTTTATGCTATGGACCGCGACAAACGCTGGAACCGCGTAAAAATTGCTTACGACCAACTTATCGAAGGAAAGGGACGTCAGGAAACCGATATGGTGGCAGCCGTTCAAGGTTGCTACGACCGCGATACAGAAGAAAACAAGGATACCGACGAATTTATGGAACCCCTTGTAAATGCTAACGTAGATGGTCGTATCAAAGAGGGCGATGTCGTGATTTTCTTCAATTATCGCAACGACCGCGCCAAGGAACTCACCGTGGTTCTCACACAACAGGATATGCCGGAGGAAGGTATGCACACGATTAAGGACTTGCAATACTATTGCATGACACCTTACGACGCTTCGTTCAAGGGTGTTCATATCCTCTTCCCAAAAGAAAATGTGGACAACACACTTGGTGAATATCTGGCAGCTAATAATCTGACACAGCTCCACACAGCCGAAACAGAGAAGTACGCTCACGTAACGTTCTTCTTCAATGGCGGAAGAGAGAAGCCGTTTGATGGCGAAGATCGCGTACTCGTGCCCTCTCCGAAGGTGGCAACCTACGATTTGAAGCCTGAAATGAGTGCTTTCGAGGTAAAAGACAAACTCTGTGCCACGATTAAAGAAAACAAGTACGACTTTATCGTCGTAAACTTCGCCAATGGCGACATGGTAGGTCATACCGGTGTTTACGAAGCTATTGAAAAAGCAGTGGCAGCTATAGACCTTTGCGTTAAAGATGTCGTGACAGCAGCCAATGAGACGGGCTACGAAACGATTATCATCGCAGACCATGGAAATGCCGACCACGCTCTCAATCCTGACGGCACGCCTAATACTGCTCACTCGCTGAATCCTGTTCCTTTCATCTATGTAACAGAAAATAAGCAGGCACGTGTGAAGGATGGCATCCTGGCAGACGTAGCTCCCTCGTTGCTACATATCCTCGGCTTGCCACAACCAAAGGAAATGACGGGCGAGAACTTGATTACCGACTAAGAAACGATTCGTTTCCGGTAAGAAATCCTAATTAAGACGGATATAAAACGGTAAATCGCCGCATTTTCTACGATGAAATCGGGAATTTTCTAATGAGAGTTCCCGATTTTTTTATTTTTGCTGGCGCAAATGTGTTAAACAGTCCGCCAATCGCTTTTATCGGCCGTATTTATATTTTCTCTTCGCGGTGAGAAAAGATTCTCTTCACGATGATAAAGTTTTCTCCTCGCGATGAGAAAATTTTCTCACCGCGAGGAGAATTGAGAAATACCCCTGCAAAGCAAAGATAAATATGGCATAAAGCAGTCATGGCGTGGCGAAAATTGAAATTAAGCATTAGAATAAATGCTTTTCGCTGTGCTATTTTCCATAAGGTTTGTAACTTTGTAGCGTTTTGTCGGAAACCATGCTTTTTCTATAGGCGTAGAAATGGTATTCCGGCAAATAAAAACTGAAAAAGGTGTTTGAATCCTTTTTGAACGCCATTAAATCGAATATTTAACGACAATAAAACAGAATATGAAAAAAGTAATTGCAACTACTGCTGCTCCGGCAGCCATTGGCCCGTACAGTCAGGCTATCGAAGCGAACGGAATCGTTTTTGTATCAGGACAACTTCCCATTGATCCCGCCACAGGTGAATTTGCCCAAGGGGGAGTGACAGAACTCACGCGCCAATCTCTCACCAATGCGCAGAATATCCTGAAAGAAGCAGGACTGACATTGGAAAATGTTGTTAAAACCACCGTTTTCCTGGCCGACATGAACGATTTTGCTGAGATGAACGCCGAATATGCCCGTTTCTTCACCGCTAACCCGCCTGCCCGTTCAGCCGTAGCCGTGAAAACGCTCCCGAAAGGCGCACGTGTGGAAATTGAGTGCATAGCAGTTCGCTAAATTGTCCCGAGAATTTTCGATACACCATATATAGGGTTGTTCTAAAAATTAGGCTGTTTTGATTTTTCAAAGATTTTTGAGTGATTTTGTTTTTAATGCCGCAGAAGCATAGCGAGCTATGGTTCAAGGTATTAAAGACAATGGCGCCAAAAAGATTGAAAAAGCATACAGACCAAAAAACGCTTCACAAAATTTTAAAACCTAATTTTTAGAACTACCCTATAATATATAAGGTGTCGGAACATTTTGCTCTTTTCAGGGATTTACTCAGAATTATTACAAGGGAAATTTTAATGATAGGTTTTTTATCTTAAAAAATCCCTACTTCATCGAAGATTATCACGCAGTAATAAGTTTATGCAACGCATCGGAGTTTTTCTTTCGGCCCGCGAAGATATAGACCCTGCCTTTCGCGAAGCAGCACGTGAGGTAGGAAAATGGATAGGCAGCACCCACCGTACATTAGTGTACGGCGGTGCTTGCTGTGGTCTGATGGAAGAGGTGGCACAGGCCACAAAACGCGCAGGAGGTAAGGTTGTCGGGGTAGTTCCCGAGATACTTTACGAGCGACATCTGGTGAGCGACATCTTGGATCAGACATTCACTTGCAAAGACCTGAGCGAACGCAAGGAAATCCTGATGCGCGAGAGCGATATCCTGATTTCCCTTCCCGGAGGTGTCGGAACACTTGACGAAATGTTCACGGCACTCGGTATTAGTGCCATAGGACTTCCCGGTGCCCGCGTCTGCGTTGCCTATAACGTCAAGGGATGTTGGAACAAATTGCTGGAAATGCTTGATGAAATGGAGCAAAACGGACTTTTACGCCCAAGTTTCAGAACTTACTTCAAAGTAGCCGAAAGTATTGCCGACCTTGAAAAAATTGTGGCCGGATAGCCTGTCTTTTTCTTGGTGTTATTCAAAAAATCCCCTCCCGCATCTGAAAATATTTCCCATTAAACTTTCTTTTCTTAACCGATAAAACAAAATGGTTCTTAATTATATCTGGATTAGTTTCTTTTTAATTGCCTTTATCGTCGGAATCATCCGCCTTATCTTCTTCGGCGATACCGATGTCATGCCGGCAATTATGAATTCCACGTTTGAAACATCAAAAACCGCGTTTGAAATTTCATTAGGCCTCACGGGAGTGCTTTCTTTGTGGATGGGTGTGATGAAAATAGGCGAGAAAGGTGGCGTAGTGCAGGCACTGGCGCGCATTCTGAGCCCGGTATTTGAAAAACTCTTCCCCGAAATTCCGAAAAATCACCCCGTAGTGGGAAATATCTTCATGAATATTTCGGCTAATATGCTGGGACTGGATAATGCTGCGACACCACTCGGACTTAAAGCCATGGAAGGTTTGCAGGAGTTAAATCAAAAGAAAGATACGGCTACGAATGCCATGATTATGTTCCTGGTGCTCAATACTTCCGGCCTGACTTTGATTCCTGTCTCCATTATGGTATATCGTGCCCAGCTGGGAGCGGCGCAGCCTGCCGATGTATTCATACCTATCCTGCTGGCAACATTCTGTTCCACGCTGGCAGGTATCATTATCACCTCGCTCTATCAACGTATTAACCTGCTAAACCGCACTTTGTTGCTGGCATTTGGCGGTGTCTCCCTGTTTATGGCCGGTATCATCTACGGATTCAGCCAACTCAACGACAAAATGATGGGTATCGTGGGCACAAATGCGGCAAATGTCATACTACTGCTCATTATCGTGCTGTTTATCTATGCCGGTATGCGAAGAAAAATCAATGTCTATGACGCTTTCATCGACGGAGCCAAAGAAGGTTTTACTACTGCCGTACGTATCATCCCGTATCTCGTAGCTATTCTTGTTGCCATCGGAGTTTTTCGTGCTTCGGGTGCCATGGATTATCTGATTGACGGCATTAAATATCTGGTAACTCAGAGCGGTTTTCGTTCTGATTGGGTGGAAGCGATGCCTACTGCCCTGATGAAACCGCTTAGTGGCGGTGGAGCACGCGGTATGATGGTAGATGCGATGACTACCTACGGAGCAGATTCATTTGCCGGCCGACTGAGTTGTATTTTCCAGGGCAGTACGGATACTACCTTCTATATCATAGCCGTTTACTTCGGTAGCGTGGGCATTAGCCGCACACGCCACGCCGTTACCTGCGGACTATTGGCAGATTTGGCGGGAGTACTTTCCGCTATTGCCATTTGCTATTTGTTTTTCGGGTGATTGTTGCGTAGAAATGGCGGCATACGGAAATTGATTCAGGCGAAAAATGTTTTTTTCTTAGTGTAACGGATGCATATCCACATAATAAGTGTGTTTAACTTCGATTAAAGGGTTGTTCTAAAAATTAGGCTGTTTTGATTTGCTTACACTCTCTATACGTTTGTTCCTGCAACCCGCAGAGCTTCACCCTACGGGGCAGACAACAAACAGAGTGTGCGCGAAGAATTCAAAGATTTTTGAGTGATTTTGTTTTTAATGCCGCAGAAGCATAGCGAGCTATGGTTCAAGGTATTAAAGACAATGGCGCCAAAAAGATTGAAAAAGCATACAGACAAAAAAAAGCTTCACAAAATTTTAAAACCTAATTTTTAGAACTACCCTAAAAATAAT
>CAMVJO010000025.1 GCA_947167835.1 uncultured Prevotellaceae bacterium | reverse complement strand
TTAAAATTCAACGATTTCAAAGACCGATTAGCCAACTTTTATTGGACAATAGTGAGAACATCCCTAAAATGAAATCAGCAGAAAAAGAGTGAAGTGTCGCAGAAAAGAAACAATGTACCTTGGTAATAGTATAATGTACCGCAGAAATAGGGTAATGTACCGTAGAAAACAAACAGGGTGCAGCAATAAAGCCACACCCTGCTTAGGAAAATTTGTTTTCGTCCGGTTTATTTCACAAGAACCTTCTTACCGTTCTTGATATAAACACCCTTCTGTGTCTTTTCTACGCGACGTCCCTGCAAATCGAAGGTAAATCCATCGTTTTGTTGGATAAATAGATCATTAACTCCTGCTTTCACAAGACCACCGTAGAAAGTAATTTCATTCAGAGCCAGATAACTTCCGTAACCTGACGTGAATACCAAGCGAATGTAAGGCTCAGTAATAGGACGCAGGAAGGTAACGCCAGGTCTCTGGATATTTGCCAGCGTTATATTGTCGTCTGCTACTGTCCAGTCCTCACCATTTTCAGAAACCTCTACTCTGAGACCTGATGCACGGTAGTTAGATTCGCGTGAGTAGTAGAGCATCAAACCTTCTATGTCATTATCGTTCGTACGCTTGAAGGTAATGCTGTGCGGATAAGGAGTAGAAGTAGAATACTGCGAGTGCCAGAACGAACTCTCGCTGCCGTCAAATGCATTCGTGGCAGGACATTGTTCTCTTGTGGACTCCTGATCCGACCAAGCGATGACTTGCCATCCTGTGCGCGTTTGTTTTGAACCAAGCGGCGTGTAAGTTTGAGATGAACTGAAGTTCAAAGCAAATACACCGAGGCTGGAACTCCATGCATCGCCATCAGGACCGAATCCCGTGCGGATACCAGTCAGATTGTTGCCAGAAGCATCTTCTGCATTGCCACTATTGTGATTGAAGTGATAATAAAGTGCGTAATATGGTTTATCTGTGGCATTAACTACCTGATCAATCGGTTTAACGCAGTACGCACGAATACGAGTCTGGTAGAGTTGCTTGCTAAATATGGCCAATTCGTCAATACATCCGTTAGTCGGAGTATTTTCTCCGCCGACAGCAAATCCTTTCCAGTAATCTGTCATATCTGCTACGTCAGTACTACCGCGTGATACAGAAGTACCATCACGGAAGAACACGACACTTCCTTTTGAATAGGTAATAGCGTAGTGATGCCAGCCATTAGCATCGATAAATCCAGCAGCAGAAGAAACGCTATCAGTGCCACAGGAGAGTACCAGAGAACCATCGTCTTTTGTTGTCAGCGTAAATCCGCCTTCTCCGCCATTCATTCCAAGTGTCTTGGAACTTACAGAACCCATAGCGTTGAACCAGAACATAAGCGACCAGGCATTTGTAATACCAGCCGGAGTACCTGAAGCTGTCAAGGCACTATTGCTTCCGCCAAAGGTCAAACCATTCTGTGCGTCGGCGTTACAAACGTATAGTACCTTAGAACCGGTTGTTTCACTTATGCCGTGTTCATTTCCAACCTTGTAATTCAAATTATATACACCGGCAACAGTAGGAACAATAACGGTATTCAATCCGAATGTGCTGATAATGCTCTGTTCGCTCTCGAAAACCCAACGTGCTGACGTGGGAGTATACAAACTATTGTCTCTAAGATGTACGGTATCGCCAACAACGACATATTTCTTCAGTATATTATAACGGGCTACAGGAGCTGCTGCCGTTACCGTGAACCATTTTTCAGAATTATACTTCTGTCCGTCCGGTCCTGTCACAGTAAGCTTCACATTGTAGCGGCCTTCGCTGGTATAGATAGCAGAAGCATTCGTTGTCGTAGCAGTTTCTACCACTGCACCAGGCATTTCCCACAAATATGTGCAGCCCGAAGCCGTATTCTTGCTGAGGAAACTGATTCGGTCGCTACCTGCTATCGTTTCACTGCTCAAAGAGAATTCTGCTGTCGGGGTAGCATCTGCAGCTACGCTTACGGTAATAGAGCTCTCGGCAGTATTTCCATCTACATCGGCTACAGTAAGTTTTACTTCCTTGTCACCCGGAGTTGTGAACACAACAGACGGAGCATATACGTTGTAAGTTTTTCCTTCTATCACCCAAGTGCGACTTACTGCGTTAGGAGTACTTTGATCCTGGAACTTAACAACTTGTCCTACGACTACATTTGAAGGTTTCACGATACCTGCAGCAAGCGACGGGGCACTACGGAAACCTGTCTGCGTAACTTCTTCCACTTTCGCGGCATTAGCACTCGGTTTAATGAACGAAGCGTGATGTCCTCCGACGCAATCGCGCAGTTTCACTTCGCCATCTTCCTCAATAGTGTCCATCTTGTAATATGCAGCCAGGGTATTATACTGAGTTGGGTTGAGCAACGGATAATTATAAGAGCGTGCCAACTGAGTACGTGTGCGTGCTTCTTTCCAAATGCGCACTTCGTCGATTTGAGCATAGAGCGCGCTGCTGCTACCTGAGTGAGAACCGAATTCAAGTGCGCCGAACCCACCGATACCGCTGTGACTTGTTGCCTTATGTGTGACTTTCAGCGTACCATTCTGGTACAAATACATCGTACCTCCGTCAATTACAACGGCAAGGTGGGTCCACGTATTGTTTTTCAGGGTTCCAGAAGCAGCAGTGCCGCGGTCTCCTGTATCCCATCCGAACGCCCATTCACCGGCTGACGTTGTGTGCATCAGGAATGAGCCCCAATTCGGACCAATCTGCTGATTCCAGTTCTTAAGACTGGACGGTTTGATACGGAATTCGATTGTAGCCTGAGAAAGTTGTTCATTGAAAATATCAGGTATGGTGAAACCACCGTTTTCAAAGATACCTACAATATTATCTACGGTATCATCGCCACTAACAGGCACAATAGTTGAAGAACTTTCCTTGGAAATGACTTCACGTCCGTCTATATCATAAACAGCCTTGACAGTAAATGATTTTCCTGCCACAGGATCAATGGTATATTCGGTATTTTCTGTTTCGCCTAACTTCTTTCCAGATTCAAATACGAGATATCTCACAGGTTTGCGGCCTGCTCCTGCAGGAGCTTCCCAAACAAGTTTATTTCCATTGATATATGGGTTCAAAGGTTCGGGAAGAGATTCACCGTTTACGACAACAGAAATGATTGTCTGCCCACCGGCATTCTTTACTACTACGCTATCGGCATTTAGTTCAAAGGGAATTTCCACACCATCGGGATTAATGGTGTAATCCATGATAGAAGCAGCATAAACTGCGCCGGTACCTACTGCATCACTCTTACTATTGATTACCAGGAAGTACTTCAGCGGACGTGACTGGTCGAAACCATCAGAGAGGTCGGACAAATCATATCCGAATTCCATAGGTTCGTAGTGCAACTGTCCGTCTGCCCATTTTCCGAGCATAGGCATCATTGCATCGCCCTCTTCTTTGTCGGCATCGCCCTGATAATTGAAATGATGGAAGGCAATACTCTGATCGGGCTTCGTAGCATTCATGTTAGTAGATATGCCTGCGCCAATGCTTATGGCGGAGCGTTGTGTGAACGTCATGCGAATCTTAATAGTACGCTTGGGCGCGTAGTCCTTACGTATCTTATAGATTTCAGGAGTCCAATAACCGCCGTTCAACTTATGGACTTCTTTGCCATTAAGTGTCTGTGCGGCAGAAGTAGGTCCACCCAATGCATAGGGAACATAAACAAAACCGTTGTTAGCCCAGCCTCCCCATGAGTTTACGAGGATCCAAGCACCTTTTTCGTTCTGTCCCAATCCGTTATTGGCCTCTCCGTATTTACCATTTGAGTCCAAATCGAATTCCAGTCGGTCATCCCAACCAACAACTGTCATGGCGTGATCGACAGAGCTGCGCCATTTGTAAAGATATTGCTTTCCTACAACGCCGGCGGCGGTATTTGCATCCGTTTTTCCGATAGCCTTCAAACCTATCTCGGCAGCACCGCAACCGATACCTACGATACCACCGGTTTTGAACGATTCGTCGCCGTTATGGTTGTACAACCAGCGTTTTACTGCGTTACGTCCTTCTTCTGTACCCGTGTGAAGAGGGAAATTACTGGTAGAACCCAGACGATTGAACATGGCAGCGTACCATTTCTCGTAGCCGTTCATCCATCCGCCGTAGTTCTGGTCGGATTCACAGAAGCCGTAGATAGAACTATACGGGAAACCGCCATATACCGTCACACTTGGAACACCTGTTGCAATGGCAAGTTGGTCTTTCGACGAACCATTATATGAGAATGGGTACACAAAGTTTGGCGGCAGACGATTGTCGTCCGAAGATGCGTCTGTATCGCGATATGCATTCAACTCTTCCGTAAGCATGTATCCGATACGGCTTGATGGACCGCACGAACCACCTGCTTGGTTGAACACAGGAGGAAAATACTTCGTATCGGCGTTGTTCCAATACTCAGGAAGTACTGTTTCTCCTTTGAGTTTTCCTTTGTTGCCGTCTTTCATCAACGACCAGTCGGGCTTACCAACGGGATCGTAGTCGGGATATCTACTTACATCCACGCGAACACCGTTTCGCACAACGATATTTTCGTTTTGTGCCATGATAGTCGATGTTCCGAGTGAGAGCAACAAACCAATCATCAAGAATTTTGATTTCATGTTTGTGTGATTTTTATTTAGGTTTAACATTACATTCTGTTTCAGCCGCATACTGATCCTTACTCAGGCGTTTCCTTCGTTTTGCAGCTTTCGCGCATTATGCACCTTGCAAATTTACGATGAAAAAGCCAACTGACAAGTTTTTGTCACCTAAATATTGCAAATTTGTGTTAAAATACATCCTAATTGCTGTATTTAACAGTTTCTTTGACAAATCCTACACGTTTTTCACTGGCATAAAAAGGCAATTTCCCCGACATTTTCCTCTAAAAACCGCGCAAAAACGGATTCTCATCGCCGTGAGAATATTTTCTCAACGCGAAGAGAAAACTTTCTCACCGCGATGAGAAAAGATTATCATCGCGATGAGAAAATATAAAGCCTTGCTTTTGCTCAGCAAAAAGGGCGGTTTCGGATATATTATCAGACTTATTCAGATATATCGTGACATTACCCCGCAATTGCGCGTCAATGGCTGTTTATGGGTACGATATATCTGCGGGAAGTTACGATTCTTTGCTTATCAGTTACGGCTGCAAAAATCAATAAGGGCACTATAGATTTCGTTTCGGCGCAATACTTCTGCATCTCCCAGCACTATGGTTTGTTTGCGGGCACGTGTCAGAGCCACATTCAGCTTCCTGTCGATAGTTCTGCCCGTTTCGTCCGTAAAACTCTGGCCACAAAGAAAATTCAACTGCTGTGGCCGGCAAACAGTCGTACTGTAAATAATAAAGTCGCGTTCGCTACCTTGGTATCTCTCCACCGTATCAATGGTGATGTCACCTACCTGCGGATAGGTCTTGACTAATGGTTGCAAATGCTCACGAATTGTCGAAATCTGGTTGCGGAAAGGTACGATAATGCCTATTTCAGGAGTTTTTCCTCCCTCTCGTTTTGCCGCGGCGAAGAGTTTTCTCACGAAAGCAGCCGTTTTTTTTGCTTCAGCGGCATTTGTTTTATCAGATGTCGTAAGGTTTTCTCCCGTAGCGGCCTGTTTTTTCACATTGACGAAGTGCAAACGATTTTTCAGATCGGCATAATGTTCGTTAGATTGCTGATGCGGGGCACTACCGGCGCGCAACGTTCCGTTATAGAAGAAGTTGTTGGAAAATATGGCCACATCGGGATGCATACGCCACTGCGTTTGCAATTGCCATACGAGCGGATTTTCGGTTGTGAGGCGCAACAACAATCTCTCGAAGAGCGACTGTGTGGTATCTACGATGCCAAGCCTTCTTAGTGCGGCATCTTCCACCTTTGCTGCCTGCCTTGTCTGTTTTACCACAGCGGGCAGTTGTTTATGGTCACCGATAAGTATAAACCGCTCCACACCTTTTCCCTCGTCTGCCGCCAAAAGTTGGAACATGTGCGGTTCCAATATTTGCGAAGCCTCATCTATGATAGCCGTCTCGAAATGTTTCATCCTGAAGAGGTGAGGTACTGCCGAAAGTGCCGCCACTGTTCCGACGATGATGCGCGATTTCGTGAGCAATTGCCGCAATTCGTCCACATTTCGGCAGGCTTTCGCGCGTTCTGCCAGTAGGTATTGCCTCATATCTCCGCTGCAATGTGATTCGCCGCCGATACGCAGGAAATCCATGCCGTTGTTTTGCAATTTTGTGCAGATTTCTTCAACGGCACGATTGGTATAAGCACTCAGTAGTACACCGCTTTCGCCACGAAGCAGACACTCTTTCAGGATATTCACCATACCGGTGGATGTTTTCCCCGTTCCGGGAGGCCCGATGAGCAGGAAAAAATCTTTTGCCTGCATAGCACGCTTCACAAGTTCGTCAAATTCGCCATACGTTCCCTTCAAAACATAATTTTCCTCACGCCTTGCATCCATCATTCCCAGCACAATCTGTCGGCGCACGGCATTTTCCATCGTTACGAAGGCATAAAGTCCGCGTATCAGTTGGCTAAAACTGGCTTCTATCGTGTCGTGTTCCATTGCCCACACGAAATTTTCGGGTTTCACGAACACCACTTTATTTCGTTGCGGGGCACGCAGGCGTAGCCGTATGCTTTCAGGTCGTATCTCGGATATAGCAGCACGTATTACCAAGGTTCTGCGCACATCCGGCTCACTATCTCTGTCATAGGGATAGATAACGACTACGTCTCCCTTCCTAAAATTCGTTCCCTCGGCTATATGACTGTTTCTGTCGGCAACAGGTTTATTTGGCCGCAGGATAATTTCCTCAATGCCCGACAAACGAGGCGAATCGTCGGCAATATTCCTTTTTCCCTGCGAATCCCCGTCTTTTTCATCATAGAAATCCAAAGTGAGGTCGCACAAAATATCTCCGGCCTCCGTACGTTCTTCGAGTGTAGCGTTCCAAAGTGCTGCCATCCCGCCCACTTCGCGCCGTAAGCCCGTGCCGCCCATTTTTGCCAGTACTTTTTCGCGCTGTATAAAGCCGAACATGTGCTGGAAGTAGGCATATTCCTCTTTTTCCAGCGACTGCAAGGGCGATATCAGGGCTTCCAGTCGCGGTCGTGCATAGTCCGTCCAGAGTTTCCTGGAGCGCGGATTCAGGAACAGGGAATCCACATAGAATTGCTGCCAGTCGATAGGCGAAAAGCAGGCACTACCTATTTCCTGCCAGGCTATTTCATTACGTATGCGCAGGGCATCGAAAAGTAATGCGGGGGCAGGTCCTTCTTTCAGCAAGCCATTGCGCCCTTCATACTTGGAATAAAGCAAATACAGGCTGACATCGCGATTATCTATGCCGAAAGCGTAGTGTAGATAAGCCAAATAAAGTAATACCTGCACATAATGTTTCTCGCGGTGCGCATGTCTGAACTCGTCCATCCGACCTGATTTCTGTTCCATCAGCACTCGCAGATTTTCCTGCAGCAAGTCCATACGTCCTTGCAGACCTAACATTTCGCAGAAGAAGGATGGCTCGAGCAAAACCTGATATATATCGATGGTTCTGTCGGTTGGGAAAATTTCGTGCACCAGTTTTTGCAGATTCTCCTTCTGTCGGCGTGCTTCGCTGTGGAATTTCTCTTCCAATCCCTCACATGCTGCTACGGAGAGCGCATTTTTCCGGAAAAAGTGGCGGATACTTTCGGCATAAGTCAGGGGTCGGTCATTATAAATGGCCTCATCCAGAAGTTGTCCGGCAAAGTTTCCCAACAGAATGTCGGGAGTTATTTCGTCAGGCCTGAGTTTTGCCAACTGATAGTGCCACGAAGAAGCGCCATATTCCTGAAAACAGGCGGCAATGGCGGAAACATCCACAAGAAAGTCGGGCTCTATGATATAAAGTTCGGCACGCCACACATTATCCTGCTCATAAGGATGCACCAGATTGACTTGTGTGCCGATATGTAGGAGCGATTTCAGATAAGTCCAGTCTCCATAATAGTTTTTGCAGCCATACCACACTTTTATGCTGAGACCTTGCTGTTCGGAACGGGCCGAAAAATATTCATCGCCGACCTTTTCGACCACTACCCGCATGACATTTCGGAATGCTTCTCCGTCTTTATAACCGTTGTCCGACTTATGGACGACATTATCTATATCTATCAGTTCTTTCCCCCAAGCAGCAGGAAGGGGCGTCTGGAAAATGACGGAAAGGAAGCGTACTACGATGGAATAATCCGCCAACCATGCTGTTTGCAGCACTACTTCGGAAAAACTATGCAGGTTTCTGGCACGATTTCGGAACACATTCAATTGATCGTAGTGAGCCATGAAATCGTATTGCCGACACAGTTGTGTCATCTGCGCAAAAGGCCCGCCAAAAGTTACGGCCATATCTTGCGTAGCCTGAGCCATGCTCTCCAAAAACAGGGAATACATTTTGGAGTAGGCCGATTTTATGGCAAGACCGTGCTTTACGTCCTGCGAAATCCGGCGTAACTGACGGAAAGTGTCGGAAACGAAATCAAGCATGGGACTTACGGCTGAATATCAGGATGACAACAAAACAGCACAGGGGTAATACGAAACCTTGTGCCGCAGAACTCAAATCTGCCACGTAGCCCATCAACATTGGTGCGACGGCACCGCCCACTACACTCATTTCAAGCAAAGAAGATGCGATGGAAGCATTTTCTTTCGTGCCGCTGATACAAAGTGAAAAGAGAGTAGGATACATGATACTCTCGCAAAGATAAATCATCAGCACAGCACCCAAGCCTATATGCCCGCGAAGGAATATTGCGAGCACACTACAGATGACTGCCACGACAGCAGCAAAACTTAGCAGGGTGGCAGGCCGCACATACTTCATCACAAAACTTCCGGCCAGGCGGCCAATGAGGAAAAGCAGCAGGCAAACGCCTCCAAGCAGGCGGGCAGCATCGGAATGTGTCAGACCAATGCCGCAATCTGTGGCGTAATATACGAATGTGCTGTTGATACCGGTTTGTGCCATGACATAAAGGAACAAAGTGAGCATGCCAAATCTGAATCGTCTGCTGCTAAGCAGGTTTTGCCAAATGCGCGCAACTTTTTGTGTCGATTCGCTATGCACAGCCTCCAGGTGGATTTCGGGCAGGCGGAGGCGGGAGAAAACTACAGCCACAATAATAGTGATGGTGCCCAGTAATAAATATGGCATCGCGACATCGGAGAGTGAAAGTAGCCCGAAAACATTCCACTCGTCGTGACTATTACTGCCAAAGAGCGCCCAACCGCCCACTATCGGGCCGGCCATAAGTCCCAAGCCGTTGAAAGCCAGAGCCAGGTTGAGCCTACGCGCTGCCGTCTGCTCACTACCGAGTGCTGCCACGTAGGGATTGGCGGCTACTTCCAGACTTCCGAGTCCGCATCCCACCACAAAAAGCGAAAGAAGCGCCAATGTCATTTCGTGATGCCGACCTTCGGCCGGAACAAAGAGAAGTGCGCCAAGGGCATAGAGCAATAATCCTGAAAGCATGGCTTTGCGATAACCCCAGCGCCGCACCATGAATCCGGCGGGCAGGGCTATCAGGAAATGACCACCATAAACCATGAGATGCACCCAAGCCGCGTGTGCTTTGGTGGTATGCAACGCACTTTCAAAGTGAGAATTCAGCACATCGATAAAGGAATGTCCGAATCCCCACAGCATAAACAAAACGGTAATGACTACAAACGACAAGCGGTAGCCATGATTCAAGTGCGTTTCTGGGTTCTGGTGTTTCATTGCGGTGCAAAATTAACAAATTCCCAAAGGCTACGGCATTTTTCTATCCAGATAATTTGCAATCAGCGCAAGCTTTCATCCATTTTCAGCCTTTTGTTATTCGATTTGTGTTAGGTTTTTCGGAAAGCCTCGCAACTAAAAAAAATGGAATTGGGAAATAGCTCGGAGCAAAATTTAAGTATCTCGGAGATAATTCTATTTATCTCGGAATTAGTTTTCTGAACTAAAAAATAACGCCTATCCGTGCGCCCTTTATCCATCGGAATTTGCGTAATGTTTTGACATGCGATTTTTTACCCCAAAGAAACGGGCAAATAGCTCCGAAATAAAATTTTTTTGCTCGGAGATAATTTTAGGGTAGTTCTAAAAATTAGGTTTTAAAATTTTGTGAAGCTTTTTTTTGTCTGTATGCTTTTTCAATCTTTTTGGCGCCATTGTCTTTAATACCTTGAACCATAGCTCGCTATGCTTCTGCGGCATTAAAAACAAAATCACTCAAAAATCTTTGAATTCTTCGCGCACACTCTGTTTGTTGTCTGCCCCGTAGGGTGAAGCTCTGCGGGTTGCAGGAACAAACGTATAGAGAGTGTAAGCAAATCAAAACAGCCTAATTTTTAGAACAACCCTTTAATAAATAGTGTTGAGCTAATTTATTTTTTCTCGGAGCTATTTTTTCTTATCTCCGAGCCCATTAACCCCATATAGCCCCAAATGCCCATTAACCCCAAGAAAACAAATTCAAAGAAAAAAAAAACGAAGCTATTTTTCGGAAAACACAGGATCAATACGGGTTGTTTCATAAAATTGGTGTAAATTTGCAGAGAATATGCACCTTTCGCTGCAAATTTCATTTGCAAGGCGGAATTTGCGCGCATCATTACTTTGAAATCTAAAACATATACAACAATATGGACTTTCTGAAAAAATCATGGCAAGACATCACATGCGTTCTTGTCTTCCTACTCATCAGTTTCTTCTACTTTATGACTCCCGTAACCGACGGACTCGTACTTCATGGCGATGACAATACCGGCGGCTTGGGCATGGGACATGAACTCAAGGAATATTATGAGGCTACGGGCGAACATACACGCTGGACAAACTCAACTTTCAGCGGTATGCCGACCTACCAGATTGCGCCTTCGTATGATTCGGCCAATCTCCTGATGCAAATCCAGCATATTTACCAGTTGGGCACCAGTGGCGTGCTGTGCTATCTGTTTCTCTACCTGCTGGGATTCTATATCATGCTGCGCGCCTTCAATATCAAGCCTGCACTCGCGGCTTTGGGCAGCATAGCGTGGGCTTTCTCGTCGTATTTCCTCATTATCATAGCAGCGGGACATATTTGGAAGGTGATGACGCTCTGTTTCATCCCGCCAACCATCGGCGGCTTGGTACTATGCTATCGCGGTAAGTACCTTTGGGGCGGTGCCGTGACAGCATTGTTCACAGCCTTCCAGATACTTTCCAACCACGTGCAGATGTCGTATTATTTCTTCTTCCTGATGCTCTGCATCGTGCTGGCATATCTGGTGCAAGCCCTGATAAAAACGAAAAAGGCGGCTAAGGAGCCCGATGTCTTAGGCATACAGATGACTTTCAGCCGTTGGTGGCGTGCTACATGCGTTGTTATCGTAGCCGGGATCGTAGGTGTGGCCACTAATGTGCCCAATCTTTATCATACCTACCAATATACGCAGCAATCCATGCGCGGCGCTTCGGATTTAACCCAGAAGCATAACGAAGACAACAAGGCTACTGACGGATTGGAGCGCAACTATATTACGGCGTGGAGTTATGGCATTGGCGAAAGCATGACTTTTCTAATTCCCGACGTAAAAGGCGGTGGAACAGGCAGCATTCTTTCTGTAGAAGACTTGGCTACCCGCGCAGAAATGTACCAATACACACAACAGGCCCAAGCTGCGCAAGGCATGTTGCAGGAGAAAATACAAAACAAGCAACTGCCCGACAACAGTCCCCTACCCGGCCTGAATCAGTACTGGGGTGACCAACCTTTCACCGTAGGTCCTGTTTATGTGGGCGCCATTATCTGTATGTTGTTCGTAATGGGACTTTTCTATGTGCGCGGTCCCATCAAATGGGCCTTACTTGCCGCAACGGTTATCTCCTTCCTCTTTGCCTGGGGCCGACATATCATGCCGTTTACCGACATACTCATCGACTACCTGCCACTTTACAGTAAGTTCCGCACGGTATCTTCGGCCTTAGTCGTGGCAGAATTTACCTTCCCCCTCATGGCCGTGCTCTGCCTCGCCTCTCTCATCCGCAAACCCGAACAGCTTCGCGAAAAGCCCTTGGGATTCTATATAGGATTCGGACTTACAGCCGGCACCTGCCTGCTTTTCTGGCTCGTTCCCACCATTGGCGGAGACTTGCTCTCAGCCGACGAAGCCAATGTCACGGCAGCGCTGGGACAGCCCGCACTTACGGACAGTATTAACCGACTTCGCGGCATCATTGTCAGCGAGAGTGCGCTACGCTCCCTGATTTTCATCCTGATTGGCGGAGGTCTAACATTCTTTGTCCTGCGTGGCAAAAACAAGACGGCACAACCCCTGCTCTGCATCGGACTGGCCGTATTGTGTCTCGCAGATCTTTGGAGTTATGACCGCAAATATCTGAATGATTCCAACTTTACGCTTCCGTCGAAGATAGGAGAAATGCTGGAAGTCAAGACTCCTGCCGACGAAGTCATACTAAAAGATACTTCTGTCTTCCGCGTTGTGGATTTGAGCAAGAATATTTTCAACGATAACTCCACCGGCTATTGGCACAAGAGCATTGGCGGATATCATGCCGCCAAATTGCACAGATATAACGACCTTATTAACTACCGCCTCACGCCTGAATTGCAAAAGTCGATAGACCTGATCAATCTGACGCAGGGAAATCTTACAGAAGCCCAGGCTGACAGTCTGTTGCCCACACTTAATATGCTCAATCTGAAATATTACATCGTGGGAGGCGGACAAAATGCGCAACCCATCCTTAATCCCGGAGCAAATGGCAACGCTTGGATGGTGCAGAACCTTACTTTCGTAGAAAATGCCGACGAGGAAATCAACGCCCTCGCCACTCTTGACACAAAACACGCGGCTGTGGCAGAAAAGTCGTTCAAGAACCAACTTGACGGCACACCTCTTGACAGCGGAAGCGTAAGTATGACATCGTATGCCCCCAACGAATTGCATTACAACGTAGAAACGGGAAAAGGCGGCGTAGTTGTCTTCAGCGAAATCTACTATCCCGGATGGTCTGCCTACATTGACGGACAGGAAGCCGAACTTGGTCGTGTGAACTACGTACTTCGTGCCCTGAAAGTGCCGGCCGGAAAACACGAAGTCAAGTTGGAATTCCGCCCAGCCTCGGTTTCTCTGACAGAAAGCGTGTCGTATGCAGCAATAGCCCTCGTGTTACTCGTTTTCTGTCTGGCTTTGTGGTTTGAAAATAAGGACAAACTGGTAAAGAAACAGGGGAAGAAGCAGACAGGGAAGGAGTAATAGACCCAAAGTCACTTGGAATAAAAAGGATTTCTCCACAAAAAGACTACATCCTTTCAAAAAAATCCAACACCCCTGCATAAAAAGAAAATATCCCTCCACAAAAAAGCAATAGCCCTCCATAAGTGATGAAGAAAACCGGACTATCGTTTGCAAGTGTGCTGCCACTCGCAGTTTTGGCGCAGCAACAGCCCAATATCGTCTTCTTTCTGGTAGATGACATGGGTTGGCAGGAAACTTCTGTGCCTTTCTATAAACATCGCACACCACTAAACGACCGTTATCGCACACCGAATATGGAGCGCCTGGCACAAATGGGCGTTAAATTTACGAATGCCTACGCTTGTGCCGTTTCCTCGCCCTCTCGCTGCTCACTAATGAGCGGAATGAACGCAGCAAGACATCGTGTCACCAATTGGGTGAAAGGTTTCAACGAGGATACTAACGTTAAGGCCGGCAATCTGATACTTCCCGACTGGCACTATAACGGGATACAACCGGAAAACGCAAGAGAAGTCGGCATAAGCCACGCTACCTACGTCACTCCCCTTCCAGAACTCCTGAGAAATGCCGGATATATCACCATCCATTGCGGAAAAGGCAACTATGGCGCAGGGAAAACCCCAGGTGCCGATCCGTTGAACATGGGTTTTGACATCAATATAGCCGGAAACGAAATGGGAGCCCCAGGTAGTTATTTAGCAAGCGAACATTATGCAAATAAGTCCTTTCAAGTGCCGGGATTGCAGCAATATTACGAAAAAGGAACCTTCCTTACCGAAGCTTTAACCCAAGAAGCCCTGCAACATGTGGGAGAGGCTATCGGAAAACAACGACCTTTCTTCCTTTATATGTCGCATTATGCCATACATGTGCCCTACGATGCCGATTTGCGCTTTACAAATAATTATTTGGACGGCACAAAAGGCGTGTATGACGCACAATTAAGAGCACGTCTCAGCACTTCCGAAATAAATCACGCGGCACTAATCGAAGGAATGGACAAGAGTTTGGGAGATTTACTGGATTTAATAGAAAAAGATGACTCAGTAGCGCGGAATACTGTCGTGGTATTCATGTCGGATAACGGAGGACAAAGCATTTGGCCGAGACAAGGACGCAGGCAGTACGACCAAAATTTTCCTGCCCGTGGCGGAAAAGGCTCTGCCTTGGACGGAGGCGTTCACGAACCGATGATAGTGAGTTGGCCAGGCGTAGTAAAAGGCGGTACAACGAACGAGAATCGCGTGATGATTGAGGATTTCTATCCTACCCTGCTGCATATTGCCGGTATCAAGGACTACAAAACGATACAGGCCGTAGATGGAAAAGATTTCGCCGACCTGCTCAAAAATCCCTCGAAGAAACGCGAACGTACGATCGTTTGGCATTATCCTAACCGCTGGATTCCAGAAGACATGTCGGTAGACGGATTCGGAACCTACGCTGCCATTATGAAAGGTCCGCACCACTTGATATATTTCTGGGAGACGGGCGACATGAAGCTCTACAATTTAGACGAAGACCCCACAGAACTCAACGATTTGAGCGCAGCAAATCCCCAATTGCTACGAAAAATGGCAAAATGCCTCGGCAAAGAATTGCGAAAGATGCAGGCTCAGCGTCCGAAAAACCCACATACACAACAGGAAATGCCTTGGCCCGACGAAGTTGTCAAAGAAAAAAAACAAAAACACGGAACTCTTTAAGGGTTGTTCTAAAAATTAGGCTGTTTTGATTTGCTTACACTCTCTATACGTTTGTTCCTGCAACCCGCAGAGCTTCACCCTACGGGGCAGACAACAAACAGAGTGTGCGCGAAGAATTCAAAGATTTTTGAGTGATTTTGTTTTTAATGCCGCAGAAGCATAGCGAGCTATGGTTCAAGGTATTAAAGACAATGGCGCCAAAAAGATTGAAAAAGCATACAGACCAAAAAAGCTTCACAAAATTTTAAAACCTAATTTTTAGAACTACACTTAAGAATATTACGCACCTAAAATCCTTCCTCTCTGAGATATAAAAAAAGATGTAGCACTTCTTGAAAAAAGTAAGGGACTTCTCTGAAAAGATAAGGCACATCTCTGCGAAGGTTTTGGACATCCCGAAAATTCCCCCGAAAATATTTCCGAAAAGAGCCCGAAAAAGGAACGATATCTCGATAAAAAGAATCTTTATCCCGATAATAAAAACGAAAAAATATAACATACACTAAAACAGGAAGCCATGAACACAAAAACCATGAGAGCAATTATGGCCGGTATGCTACCCGCCGCTGCTTTTGCCCAAGAACAACCAAACATTATCATGTTTCTGGTGGACGACATGGGATGGCAAGAAACTTCGGTGCCATTCTATAAAGAACGCACCCAACTTAATGACCGTTACCGCACACCAAACATGGAACGCCTGGCACAATTAGGTGTAAAGTTCACCAATGCCTATTCTTGTGCCGTATCTTCTCCCTCGCGCTGCTCACTTATGAGCGGAATGAACGCAGCAAGGCATAGAGTAACCAACTGGATTGGAGAATACAACAACAATACCAACGCATCGGGAAGCACTTTGGATTTGCCAGATTGGAACTATAACGGAATACAACCGGAGAATACAACGAAAAGTGTAGATAAAACCAACACTACCCTCGTGACACCGCTGGCGCAACTCCTGAGAAATGCAGGTTACTACACCATACATTGCGGTAAAGGCAACTATGGCGCAAGTACCACGTCAGCATCTGATCCAACTAAGATGGGTTTTGTGGTAAATATAGGAGGTAGTGCCGCAGGGTCGCCCGGAAGTTATCTGGCAGCCGACAATTACGGCACAGGGTTCCACCATGTTCCGGGTTTGGACTCCTATTATGAAAAAGGAACCTTCCTTACCGAAGCTTTAACGCTGGAAGCGCTGAAAAAAATCAAACAATCGGTAAGAATCAACCGACCTTTCTTCCTTTATTTCGCACATTACGCCATTCATACGCCATATAATGCCGATCCGCGCTTCACAGGAAATTATATGGACGACACACAGGGAAAATTTGACGCAATGCTCAACGATCGTCTCAACACGTCCGAAATAAACCATGCCGCCCTGATTGAAGGAATGGACAAGAGTTTGGGCGATTTGCTGGACTATCTGGAAGAAAACGACTCGGTAGCAAAAAAGACTATCATACTTTTCATGTCAGATAACGGGGGACAGGCGCTTAGTCCGAGACAAGGAACGAAAAACCGCGTGCAAAACTATCCGGCCCGCGCAGGAAAAGGCAGTTCCTACGATGGCGGCGTGCACGAACCCATGATAGTTTACTGGCCTGGCGTGACAGAAGGAGGAACTGAGAACCATAATCGCGTGATGATTGAGGATTTCTTCCCTACAATCCTTTCAATGGCAAATGTAACCGACTACCAAACTGTTCAGACCGTAGATGGAAGAGACTTTACCGACCTTTTGCGCGATCCCTCGCTACAACGTGACCGTGTGACGGTTTGGCATTATCCTAACCGCTGGGGAGAATCCGCAGACAGGGCAGAAGGCTATGGCGCTTACTCGGCAATTATGAAAGGTACGTACCACATGATTTATTTCTGGGAGAGTGGAGAACGTCGCCTGTATGATTTAAGTAATGATCCCGGAGAACAAACTAATTTGGCCGAGGCAAATCCTGATTTGGTGCAAGAACTGGCTCAAGAACTCACGGATTCCTTGCAGTCTATGGACGCTCAGCGCCCGAAAGTCAAGGATACCGGCGAATATGTAGCTTGGCCGTCAGAAGTAGATGGACAAGAGGAAACTTATAGCGCAGGTGATGTGGTTCCTGCCAAGAAAGTTATAAAACTCAGCACCGAAAACGCAAAAGTGCTCTATTCTATTTCCGACAACCGCCCCAGTTCCAACGATGGTCCCTACTATTGGACACAAGGAGAGCAATGTGGTTATAATGCCCTGCAATGTACCAATCAGAATTATGCCGATACCGAAAATGCCGCCAAGCAACAGTTCTATTTCATGGCAGGTTCTACAGATAAGTCCTTCAAACTCTATACAGGAGACGGACAAGCCGTAGGATATCTGGAAGGTACTGCAAAAACAAAGTGGAATGCTACAACGACACAAACGATAAAATATATGCAATATGGCGTGGAAGCCAGCGATTTCCAGTTTGTAATGACCGAGAAAGACGGTTATTTTGCTATTAAAACGCCAGACGGAGAACTTCTGAACGACAGAAGCACCAGTAATGGCGCTCAGGTAAATATGCAATGGGTTATCATGCCTTATAGCGGCAACCATATCGGAGATGCCGGCAGCCGCTACAGATTTACCGAAGTAGGAACGCAACAGGAACCGACGTATGAAACTGGAGATGTCGTGCCACCTACAGATAATATTTTCAAACTGAGTAATGACACGGAGCATTTTCTGTATAGCGTCAAGGACAATCGCCCTACTCCCTTCTTTTGGACTCGCGGAACCTACCTTGAACAAAAAGCCCTGCAATGTACTACCGAAGACCTCTCGGGAACGGATGATTTCAAGAACCAACTGTTCTATTTCATGCCAGGAAGCAGCGAAGATGCCTTCACTATGTTTACGGCTCTCGGCGAACCGATTGACTATGTCCAAGGTACGGCCAGAAAAGGCTGGAGTGATTACACTACCGACACATTCCTTTTCATGCAGTACGGCACTACACAGGCTGGAGACCTGAGATTGATAAAATCCGACTACGATAACTACTACGGCATCCGCGCTAAGGATGAATTGCTCAGCAACCGTGGTACTTCGCACGGCGACGAAGCCAATATGAGCTGGGTTATTATGACTTATAGCGGCAATCACCTCGGAGATAAAGGCAGCAGATATACTTTCGACCTATATGGTAAAGTGGCTACGGGAATTAACAACGTGAATGCTGCAAAAAACAGTCCCGTCATCTACAGTATAGACGGAAAGCGCGTAGATAACACCCGACAGAAGGGCATCTATATCATTCGCCACGACGGTAAAACGTCTAAGGTGGTGAAATAAGCATTTTTCATACGAGCAAAGCACCCATATATCCCTACCTGATAGAATTTGCCTTCGGGCATTTTCTATCAGGTAACTGCAAAAATGAATCCGCTCAAACGCACATGGATATGGCTCTGCCGTTTTCGCAATCGCCGCGGATATGGCATACATTCCCCCTTTGCCTTCAATCTGGTAAAGGGGGTTATCTACGAGCGTGCCCCGTTTTATGCCTACAAGCCTCTGCATAAACTGCGGGAGCAGCGGGATTGCACCACGAATGAGCACGACGACAAACTCCTGTTCCGACTTATCAACGACCATCAGCCGGAAACCGCACTTTTGCTCTGCCCTTCCAACGATATTGGTGCGGACTATCTGAAGGCAGGGTGCAGGAAATGCCATTTCTATACGGAGAATGATGCAAAGCGTCCCGACAATTTTCAGCTCATATATATATATAAGGAGTGCCCTACCGTAGAAAAACTATTGTCGCTGACAAACGATCGCACACTTGTCATCATTCGCAACATCCGTCAGGACAAGGAGACATTGGCCTGGTGGAAACAGTTGCAACAGTCCGAAAAAATTCGAGTTACTATGGACCTTTACGAGATAGGTCTGGCCTATACCGAAAGTCGTCTGAACAAACAAGACTATATCATCAATTATTGACCGATTTTCCTCAATTTTTCCGAAATTTCGACCGAAAAGACAAAAAAACACCCGATTTTATGTTAAAAATTGTACATTCGGAATATTTATCGGGTTTATGCCTTGCAATTAAAAGAAGAAATATTACTTTTGCGCTCCATTAAAGGACATTATTTCTAAACAACGCAAAAAAAAATAGGAAAACATGTATTGGACATTAGAATTAGCCTCAAAACTTGAGGACGCACCATGGCCTGCAACTAAGGAAGAACTCATTGACTACGCCATGCGCTCGGGCGCCCCGATGGAAGTAGTGGAAAACCTCCAGGAACTCGAAGAAGAAGGCGAGATATATGAAACTATCGAAGACGTTTGGCCCGATTATCCCGACAAGGAAGACTTCCTTTTCAACGAGGATGAGTATTAAGGGGGGCTGCTAAGCGATTTAAATATCAGCGAGATAAGCAAATTTTATTTGTTTGTCTCGCTGGTGTTTTTATTGTCTTATATAGTTTGTGCTAAATCTTGGCTTGTTAGAGCCAATTTGAAACAAACTTTCGGAAAATCAGCATTTTGAAGCCTTGTTGTGAAAGAATCTCAACGAAAAATTGTAATTTTGCAGCGTCAAACAGAAATAATGATGACACCAGAAAAGCTAAAAGCGATTATATCGCAAGGCGAAGGAACTGAAGTCGAGCTGAAAGAGTCGAAAGACAGCTTGGCTCGTAAGGTCTATGAATCCATCTGTGCGTTTCTGAATCGCAGAGGTGGTCATGTCGTGTTGGGAGTTGATAATGACAGAAACGTCGTCGGCATCAATCCCTCGAAAGTTCAGGAGCAGTTAGACCAGTTGGCAAAGGACATGAACAACCCTCAGCTGTTCAAACCTACTTACTATCTGAACTTTGAGCCAGTGGATCTAGATGGCAAGAAGGTCATCTACTTCTATGTACCTGAAAGCACTCAGGGGCACAGCTACAAAGGTGTCTTCTATGACCGCAATCAAGATGGTGATTTTGAGCTACGCAGTACTGAACAGATTGCGAACTTGTTTATACGCAAGAGCAAGATGAAGACTGAGGATAGGGTATATCCGATGTTGGGAATGAAGGATTTGGATGAGGAAGCATTCGATGAGTTGAAAAGGGGCATCCGTATCGAGAACTCACAACATCCTTGGCTCAATCTGTCGAACGAAGAAATCATTCGCTCGGCAGAGTTGCTTGCTGTTGACCCTGAAACGGGTAAAGAAGGATTGACGTTGGCAGCTATTCTTCTGTTTGGTAATAGCCATGCCATCACCACAGCCCTTCCAGCTTACCGCATAGATTTGCTTTGCCGCGTAAACAATACAGAACTCTATGATGACAGGGAACTGTTGAGCTGTAATCTGCTGAAGGCTTATCCTATCATGATGGCTTTCATCAAGAAGCACCTGCCAGAACAGCCTTATATTGAAGGCATACAGCGTTTCAGCCTTCGTGATACAATCTTACGAGAGGTGATACTGAACATGATTATTCATCGTGAGTATAGCAGTGCTTATCCAGCGACGTTTACCATCTATCGTGATAGCATCGTTACGGAGAACTGGAACATCCCATACGTCTATGGCCACATCGACCTCCAGACCATGCGTCCACATCGTAAGAATCCAAAGATAGCCAAGGTATTCTCTCAGATGGGAATCGTAGAAGAGCTTGGTAGTGGTATGAGGAAGATGTTCAAGTACACCCCTCTATACGCTAACGGCAAAGAGCCCGTCATTGAGGAGCAAGACGTGTACCGCATAGAAATCCCTTATGTTCCTACTTTACAGGGTAGTGATATTGACACTACACAGAAAACTACACAGAAAACTACACAGAAAACTACACAGAAGATTGTAGAGCAGATGAGAAGTAACCCTACAATCTCAATAGAAGAACTTGCGGAACTGTGTGGGTTAACTCGTGATGGTATCAATTATAATATTAGGAATCTGAAGAACAAAGGAATAATTAAACGTGTTGGCCCTGACAAAGGTGGCCATTGGGAGGTAATAGAATGACAGCAATACTTCAAGTCGTATTTATAGCAATAGGATTGGCAGTCCTGACATTTGTCATAGCATTCCTATTCAGGAATTGGCAGCGTGCCATCTTGTGGGCTGTTGCATTGTTGCTGCTGTCGTGTGAGGATGTGTTTCAGACCCATCCCTACGATGTAGATTTCAAGGGCGAGACTCGCATAAATGTCAGGCAGACGGCAGAAATTGAGCGCCGATTTGCCGACAGTGACACGCTGCGCGTGGCTTTCATCAGCGACACCCACCTGTGGCACTCTGATGCAAGAGATGAGGTGGCGGACATCAATCGCAGAGAGAACATCGACTTCGTTATCCACTGTGGCGACCTGACCGACACGGGAACCACCAAGGAGTATGAGTGGAGCCGCGACATCCTCGGCGGTTTGCGCTATCCGTTTGTGGCACTCGTCGGCAATCACGACTTCCTAGGCACCGGCGACCAGACCTACAACATGATGTATGGAGCGATGGACTTCAGTTTCATAGCAGCACGGGTGAAGTTCGTCTGCCTGAACACCAACGCTACGGAGTATGACTATATGGCTGCAGTGCCCAACTTCGACTATATGGAAGAAGAGTTTACCAAAGACTCTGCCCGTTTTGACCGCACTGTCATCGTGATGCATGCCCCGCCCTACAGCGACCAGTTTAATAATAATGTATGCAAGGCGTTCCGCCGTTACCTAGACTTCTTTCCTGGCCTGATGAGTTGCGTATACGGGCATAACCACAGCGACAAAGTGGATGAAATTTATGGCGACGGACTTCTCTTCTACGGCATTGACTGTGCCGAGCATCGCAACTATCGTATCATGACAATAACCCCTGACGGCTATGAGATGGAGCAGATTCGTTATTAGTATCGTGCTGTTCCTCCATATAGCAGCAGCCGTTTTGGCGCAGGACGGCACTGGCGTGAAGCGTGAGGCGGAGCATCAGGACAGCGAGGCGTATCGCCATCGCGTCGAACGGCTTCAAAACCGTTGGGCCTCGCTCATTCCCAATCAGTTTGTCATTCAGAATGCCGGCAACATGGGGGTTTTGTCAGTGGGTACCGGTTGGGGCTATGGTCACGGGCACTGGGAGACGCATCTGCTCTTCGGCTACATTCCTAAGCATCAGAGCACGCGCGGCAAACTGACGATGACCTTGAAAGAGAACTACATCCCCTGGAATGTACGTCTGTCAGCCTCGCAAGATGCATCAGATGATTTCCTTAGGCATGGCTGGTCGCTGAACCCGCTCACTGCCAGCATATATGTGAACACCGTTTATGGCCACGAGTTCTGGAAGTCGCAGCCTAGTCGTTACCCCGACAAATACTATGAGTTCATGTCCACCAAGTTCCGCCTGAACATAGCCCTCGGCCAGCGCATCACATGGGACATCCCTCACAACCGTCGCAAATATGCCAAGAGCATCAGCCTGTTCTACGAAGTCAGTACCTGCGATCTCTATATCCGCTCCAAGTTCCAAGACAACAGCATTCCGCTAAAAGACATCATCGGCCTGTCAATAGGAGTAAAACTACAGGCAATGTAATAACAAATACAGCTACGTCGTCATCCAAGCCAACTCCTAGCTGCACCATCACCTTCTGATGACTATCAAGGAGAAAGTCAACCGCCTCGGAAGATTCCTACCAAAATGATTTGCTGTAATGCATGTAGTTTGTTTGTCTAACTCGCCAAAGTATAGCCTTACATCGCCTCTGATAGCGCGGTTTGTTTGGATAAAAAT
>CAMVJO010000024.1 GCA_947167835.1 uncultured Prevotellaceae bacterium | reverse complement strand
AGCCCCTAATTTTGCGGGAGTAAAGATGATTTTTAACCGGACAGCAATAAAAAAATTTTGCTCGGAGATAATTTGAAAAAGTGTCGAGA
This sequence comes from uncultured Prevotellaceae bacterium, assembly GCA_947167835.1. Classification (GTDB taxonomy): domain Bacteria; phylum Bacteroidota; class Bacteroidia; order Bacteroidales; family Bacteroidaceae; genus Alloprevotella. The sequence goes on along the minus strand of CAMVJO010000024.1, from coordinate 22,937 downwards.
TAAAAAAATTTTACTCGGAGATAATTTGAAAAAGTGTCGAGATAAAAAAAATTAGCTTGGAGCTAAATTTTGATAGCTCCAAGCCCATTAAATCCATCTTGCCCAAATAACCGCCAAATTGCCCATTAGCCCCATTAACCCCATAAAAAAACACCCGCAAAGAGGCCGGAATAACGGGATAACGGAATACCGTTATAACTGCCTCAGGACAATAAATCCATCCATTGGCGGGCGATATTCCTAACGCGGAAGGTCTCGGCTTTATCGAGGGCGGCCTGTTGCATAGCCTGGAGTTCTGCGGCAGGAAGGCTGACTAAACGCGAGAGGGCGGCGACATAGGCATCGGTATCGAAGGGGGAAACGATGCAACCATCGACATCGGGGGTGATGATGTCGCGCAAAGAAGCGTAACTGTCGAAGGCTATGGGAATACAACCGCGCGACATGGCCTCGGTAAGCACCAATCCGAAACCCTCGAAGACAGAAGTCATCATGACTACGGAGGCGCGCTCGTAATATGGGGCTATATCGTCCTGAGCTCCGACCAAACAGACATTTTTTAGGCCTTCGGAAATGCTTTTTTCGATGAGCGGGCGCAAAAGTCCGTCACCCACGATGGTAAGGTGGTAATCGGGATGTTTTGCCACGAATTGTTGCCAAATGGTGAGCAGATAATGAATACCTTTCTGCCGTACCAGACGGCCAACGAAGACTATTTCGTGCAGTTCCTTGCCTTGCACAGCCTCGGCCCTGACTTCGGGCTCGAGAGTGAGGGGGTTGCCGATGACACTCACGCGACTGAAATCGACATTGCCCATGAGTGCCGTGAGTTCGGGCTTGAAGTTTTCGGACAGCAGCACATAATGGCGGCAATCCTCCATCAAACGGCGGTGACGACGGGCAAAACGGCGGGGTTCTTGTACGCGTTCGCTGAGATACCATAGTGATTTGCGGATGCGTGCCACCAAAGGCAAATCAGACAAGGTCTGACGAGTGACAGCAAGGAGTTTCTCGCGACATAGTGGCGAGTTATGTTCCACTACCACCAGGCGCTTTTTACAGGAATAGCCGATAGCCGTGAGCAGGCGGTGGGTATCGATGTAACTGTCCTGATATATCACATAGTCGTAGGGCGTTTCGTCCAACAACCGGTGCAGAAACCGCTTGTTTTCTCCCGATAAAAGACATTTTGGTCGCGGCAGATGATGCAAAGCCACGCTCTGGTGTAGGTCTTCCGGCCGCTTTCCCAAAAGATTGTGGGCAGAGAGAATGCTAACCCCCACGCCCTGCCTCGTAAGTTCGTTGGCAAGAATGGTGGTGACGCGCTCTATGCCGCCATATCCGGGATAGTTTGTCAGAAAGAAGAGCAGTTGCATGAGGAATCAGGTTTATGCTAAAAAAACGGCAATTGAAATCGGAATTTTCTTCGCCAAAAACTATTTATTCTTACGTCCGAAAAACCAAATACTGAGGCGGTTTCTGACAGAACGCAGAATGTGCTTGAAATTGCCGTGGCGCAGGTTGATACATAGTTCTTCAAGCGAACGACCTACCTTGATCCACGGACTATTCCAGCCCTGGATTTTGTAAGCGCGGTGGCGGAACGGAATATGTTCGATGATATATTCGGGATGACGGAGCGGGAAGGTGAGTTCGTGGCGCTTCATAGTGAAAATACGACGATATCCGCGTGGAAGTGCCTCTACCGATGCTGCAAAGTGCGTGCTATCGCCCGTCAGTCCGATATTATTGATCAGGTTGTGCGTAGGCATAATGGCCAACTGCGAGTGAAGCAAGGCCGCAAAGCAGAAAATCGTTTCGTAGTAGGCACGCCCCGTCTCTCTGTGGCGGCGGGCAATATCCAGATAGTGCTTTTGCAGGCCTTTCTCCTTGATGAGATGTCCAAGTTGCGCGACAGCCTCGGGTTTGTCGAGGAAATCGTAGTGTTCCTCCCACGTATCGATCACGCGCCGCCACGAAGCCCAGCCCCAAATGGAGAAATATTGCGTAAAGAAGTAGTCGGACGACACATCCTCCGTATGTTCCTCGGGATTGAAGCCGGCAATCATCGCTATGCGGTCGTCATTTTCATAACGGTCAAGCATTTCCTGACAGAAACGGAAGAAAGAGAGCGACGGCACGTCGTCATCTTCGAGCACGATGCACTTTTCCGTCAAAGAGAACGCCCATTTCTGTGCTATATACTCCGAAGGATCGCATCCGTAGTTCTTTTCCTGATATAGCTTGTGGACCTCGCACGGCCAGTCGATTTTTTCTACTATTTTGCGGCAGGCTTCTATCCCTGGCACATCTTTTTCGGAACGCGGCCCGTCCTGATATAAAAACAACCGCGCAGGCTGTGCTTTTCTCACCTCGTCGAAAACTTTTTGCAAAGTCTCGGCACGATTGAAGAAGAGTATAAGAACTGATATGTCCATAATGTTTTCCTGATATGCGAAGGAAGAGAGAAACTGACGGGATGATTTTGTCCGTTCCTCGATACTTTCCCCTCTTTTTTCGCTCATTTTGTGCAAAATTAGTGTAAAAAAATGGAACAAGCAGGATTGAAAATGCAGTTTGTATAAAATTATTGTCACTTTTATCTACGTTGTTTCAGTTTATATCATTATTTTTGCAGCCGTAATGTAAAACTTTTATCAAAATGAATGTAACAACTTTAATTGTAATCGTATTTGTCATTGGATATTTCTTCATTGCGATTGAAAGTGTGACGAAGGTAAACAAAGCCGCCATTGCACTGTTGATGTTTGTGGGATGTTGGACTATTTTCATGATTGATCCCGGTCTGTATATACCCCATGTATTAGAACAGTTCAACGGAAACGTGGGACAAGCCGTAAGTGCCGAAATAGAGCACCACTTAGGTGGAACGGCCACGACACTTTTCTTCCTGATGGGCGCCATGACAATTGTGGAAGTCGTAGATCAAAACGGCGGCTTCAACTTTGTGAGAGAAACCCTGCGCACCACAAATAAGCGCAGCCTGCTTTGGCGTATTGCCGCGATGACTTTTGTGCTTTCTGCTATTCTGGATAATCTTACCACCTCGATTGTGATGATTATGATCCTGAGAAAACTGGTAAGCAACAAGAAAGACCGCTTGATATACGCCTCACTCGTAGTTATCTCGGCCAATAGCGGCGGCGCCTTCTCGCCAATCGGCGATGTGACGACAATCATGCTCTGGAACAAAGGACTAATTACCGCTGCCAACGTGATAAAAGAACTTATCGTGCCCTCCATCGTATCAATGGCCATACCGGCACTTATTTTGCAGTACTCTTTGAAAGGCGATCTGAAGGTAACGAAAGATACTGCGCACGAAGATGGCGAAAGCCATGACTTAACATCCAAACAACGCAAGTGGGTATTCTTCCTCGGCGTGGGCGGATTGATATTCGTGCCTATATTCAAGAGTATCACGCACCTTCCGCCATTTGTCGGCATACTTTTAGTACTTGGTGTCGTATGGACGGCCATTGAAATCTTCTATAGAAGAATTCGCGGCATAGAAGAAAAAGGTAGCACGCAGAAACGCGTGTCAAATATCCTTTCACGCATCGATATCTCGACGATACTTTTCTTTCTCGGCATCTTAATGGCCGTTTCCTGCCTGGAAACCATCGGCGTGTTGGAGCAACTCGGCACTTACCTGAACCAAACTTTTGAAGGCAACCACTATATAATCACCGGCATCATAGGAGTTCTTTCAAGCATCGTAGATAATGTTCCGCTCGTCGCAGGATGTATGGGTATGTACCCGATGGAAGCCGTTGGCGACTTTGCACAGGACGGTATCTTCTGGCAATTGTTGGCTTACTGCGCCGGAGTGGGCGGTTCCATGCTGATCATCGGAAGTGCTGCCGGCGTGATTGTCATGGGATTGGAGAAAATCACTTTTGGCTGGTACATGAAACGCATTACCTGGGTGGCTTTCGTAGGTTACTTGGCCGGAATGTTGGTTTACTGGTTTGAAAAAGCTGTTATCGGCTTATAACGCCAGATTAGAAGCGGGAAAACAGGAAAGATAGCTAAAAAGTTTTTCCCTTTCCCTAAGCCATTTGAAAAACGATCTCCGAAAACCAGAAAAAAGGTTCGTCAAAACTACCGTTTTCTGCGGATTACCACCCTGTTAAGTCCCGAAAACTTGAAAATAATTACTTGGAACAGCCTGTTTTTCAGGACAACATATAAGAAACAAACCCAAAAAAGAATTATAACCATGAAAAAACTATTCATGCTTCTGGCTTTGGCCATGGTTTTGGCCATGCCTGCAAAATCACAAGTACAGTTTGGAGTAGAAGCAGGTATGAACCTGACAAAACTTAACTTCTCCGATAATTTATCTACGATGGCAAATTCGGATAATATGGCCGGATGGTATCTTGGTCCGAAGGTAAACGTCACAATCCCCGTAGTAGGCCTCGGTCTCGACGCAGCCTTGGTTTATTCGCAGAAGAAAATCGACGTAAACGGCGACCTGAATACTTTCCGCTCGTTTGAAGTTCCCGTTAATGTGCGCTACACTCTCGGTATGAGTTCGATAGCTGCCATTTACTTGGCTACAGGTCCGCAATTCGGCTTCAATATCGGTAATAGCACGCTGTATGAAGCCACTGCCTCCTTCAAAAAGGAACACATGTGCGTGAGCTGGAATGTCGGTGGCGGTGTAAAACTCGCCGGTCACCTGGAAATCGGACTTCTCTACAACTTCGGTATCAGCGACTACTACAAAATGGACGGTGCCTCTGACTATAATTTCAAAGGCAACAGTTTCCAATTACAAGCTGCCTACCTGTTCTGAGAAAGAACACAGCAACATTTAGAAAAGACAAGAGAAAAAGTCGTTCTGGCAGGCAAATCGTCTTTTCAGAACGGCCTTTTCTGATTTTTATAGGATCGTCCCAGTTTTTTCCGGCCATCCTATACAACCATCTTTTAAACCTCTTATAAAAGCATGTTCAGAAACACACCTCCCATCACAAAAAATCTGCTTATCATCACGTTCATTATTTATATGGCGCAACTTGCCACCGAACGCAACGGGTTTGATTTGGCGCAGACTATGGGATTGCATTTTTTTTTGGCAGATGATTTCAGAATCTGGCAGTTGGTGACATATATGTTCCTGCACGGAAGTTTTGAGCACATACTAATGAATATGTTCTCGTTCTGGATGTTTGCCCGCATCATAGAACAGACGATGGGCTCGAAGCGTTTTGTGATTTTCTATCTGGTATGCGGCATCGGTGCCGGACTCTGTCAGGAACTGTGGCAACTGGGCGAATATTTCTACTATGGTTACGGAAATTATGCCATAGTATCGTTCCCCGATGGTACACAAACGTCCATGAATGCGTTTATGAATATGCAAATCACCGTGGGAGCCAGTGGTGCCGTGTACGGAATCTTGCTGGCCTTCGGTGTGACATTCCCTAACGAGCGCATCATGTTGCTTATCCCGCCCATACCGATGAAAGCCAAGTATTTCGTGGCCGGTTTCGCGGTGATAGAATTGCTTGCCTCTTTCTCTTCAAACAGTAATGTGGCGCATTTTGCGCATTTAGGCGGTATGTTTTTTGCCTGGCTCCTCATTCTCTATTGGCGCAAGGAGGACAGGAAAAATTCGATGGGCACTTTCACCTCTTGGAGCAACTATAATGCGCAATCGTCGCGCGAGAATCTGAGTATCATGGAACGTATCCGTCGTTTCTTCGGTATTAACCGCCCGGATAACGACGAAATGAACAACGGACGCTGGCATAAGGCAGATTCGGCCAGGACTTCTCATTCGAGTGACTACGATTACAACGCACAGAAGAAGGCTAATGAAGACCGCATAGACGAAATCCTTGACAAAATCAAGGCTTCGGGATATCAGAGCCTGACAGAAGAGGAAAAGAGGGAGCTCTTCGACAGAACGAGAAGATAAAACGGCATCTACTGCCGCTTTTTCGGAAAACATTTTCGCATCAAAATCCTTTATCGCCTGCATCAAAATGAACAGACGGGTTGCCTACATAGATTTTGCCAAGGGACTCAGCATGTGTATCGTCATGCTGTTTCATATCAAGGGTATCCTGAACGTTCAATACGGGACAATAGTCGAAAACCTCCTGTTTTCGGCCTGTATGCTGCCGCCTTTCTTCTGTATCTCGGGACTGTTCTTCAAAGAGCACGATAGCGCCAGGGTTTTCTTCCTTAAAAAAGTATTTCGCCTGCTGATACCATTCATGGGCTTCTACCTACTGACGGCGGTTGCCCTGCCAAACTTTTTGCACTACTATTTCGGAATGGATTTCGGCACGGTATTGGGATGGCCCTCGCTTTGGGCGTTTATCTGGCCGGGCGAATATCCCAATATCCCGCTATGGTTCCTGTGGAGTCTGTTCCTGATGAATATTCTCTTCTGGATCATCTGCCGTATCAGCACCAAATGGTTTCCTAACCACCGCATACCGGCTATGATTGCGATGGTAGCGGCTTTTACCCTGCTGGGAAATATTGCGGGCTACGCACTTACGCAGGATATCGCCACGTTGTGTAAAACGCTTCAGAACCTTCCCTTCTTCTTCGTGGGCTATTGCATCGCAAAGAGGAGAGACGTTTTCATACTGAACACTACTTTTATCAACAAGCGCCTGCTTTATCTGATAGTGACGCTTCCCGCAGTACTCTTTGCCGCCTATCTCCCCTCTCTCCTTAGCCATGAATCCGTAGTGGCCGACATCATGCTGTTTTATATACAGGGAATCATCGGCATCGGCTTTGTTCTGGCTTTTTCGGCCTTCTTCGACCATGTGCGCCTGATTTCCTATCTGGGACGTCATAACATTGTCATCCTTTTGTCGCACGGCCTTCTCGTACGTCTTTGCGCGCCTATCGTCGTCAGCCTTTCACAGGCAATAGGAGCGCACGCCGCCATCATAGCCCTTTGGCTTTTGCTTATTGCAGCCTACTTCCTCTTTATTGTCGTGCTCAGGAAGATATTGCGCCTCTTTACTCTCTTTAATCCTCTTATCTATAGGATTTTTGCTTGACGGGGAATGGAAAATTTGGGCGTGATAGAAAATGCTTATAGCCCATTAACCCCATATTGCCCATATCGCCCATTTATAGTCACGAAGATACAAAAAATTAGCTCCGAGCAAAAAAAAATTAGCTCGACACTATTTAAAATTAGCTCGGTGATAAGAAATTTTTGCTCGGAGCTATTTCATCATAAGGCGCAGGACAGGTCTTTTCAGTTCAGTCCTTTAGGCTTTTTGCAATAAAAACCGATGATAAACAGGGATTTCTGTCGTTTTAGGAACGAAGAAAGCCATTTTTTCAGTTCAAAAGTGAAACTATTTGCTGCAAACTTAGTAATTTTGCGCCATATTAGAAAAAATGGCCTGATGCAAGGTGCGATTTGCGGCAAACAACACCATTTTTCCGCCGCGCAGCATACAGGTTCCCACACAATATTCACTCTCATGTCAGTAGAAATAAGAAAAGTCAGTTCGCGAAAAGAACTTAAACGGTTCATACGTTTCAATTACGAGTTTTACAAGGATAATGCCTATAGTGTACCCGATCTGTACGAGGACATGATAGCCACCTTCGACCCGAAAAAAAATGCAGCCTTTGAGTTTTGCGAAGCAGACTACTTCATGGCATACAAAGACGGCAAGGAAGTGGGACGTGTGGCCGCCATCATCAACCATCGCGCCAACGAAACGTGGAATAAGAAGTCGGTACGCTTCGGTTGGATAGACTTCATCGACGATTTCGAGGTGAGCGAAGCCCTTATCAACGCCGTAAAAAAATGGGGCAGCGAACGCGGAATGACAGAAATCGAAGGTCCGCTCGGTTTTACCGACTTGGATGCAGAAGGTATGCTGGTAGAAGGATTTGATCAGCTATCAACAATTGCTACCATCTACAATTATCCGTATTACCCCACACACATGGAGCGTTTGGGCATGGAAAAAGCCTGCGACTGGGTGGAACGCAAGATTTACATCCCCGATGCCATTCCCGAAAAGCACTTGCGCATCTCGAAAATCGTGGCAGAGAAATACAACCTGCACATTCACAAACTGAAGTCGGCCAAGGATGCGCATAAAAACGACACTGCCCGCCGCATCTTCGAACTTATCAACGATGCCTACGCACCTCTCTACGGATATTCCAAGATGACCGATAAGCAGATAGACGGTTATGTGAAACAATACATACCCATTCTCGATTTGCGCATGGTAACACTCGTCGAAGATGCCGGAAACAATATCGTGGCCGTAGGCGTTTCGATGCCATCCCTAAGCAGGGCTTTGCAACGCGCCAAGGGAAAACTCTTCCCCTTCGGTTGGTGGCACTTGCTCAAGGCACTCAAGTTCAAACGCGACGAAATGCTCGATTTGCTCCTCATCGGTGTTCATCCGGACTACCAAAGCAAAGGCGTAAACGCCCTGATATTTACAGACCTCATACCCGTCTATCAGCAACTCGGATTCAAATTTGCAGAGTCCAACCCCGAATTGGAAATCAACGACAATGTGCAGAAACAATGGCAATACTTTGAAGTAGAACAGCACAAACGCCGCCGTTGCTTCCGACAAACGATCTGATAAGACGGACGGAATATTCAGGACTTTTCCGAAAACTAACAATAACAACAGGCCCCGCAAAACAAGGTGAGAAAAACACCAGTTTTGCGGGGCCGATTCTATGAATACCGTCGAGGGCAATCAGAAAATCACCTTCTTACCGCTACGTATGTAGATGCCGCCACGCTGTGGCTGGAGCACACGGCGACCTTGCAGGTCGAAAATAGCAGCATTACCGGAGGTACCGATTTCAACCTGTCCGATACCTGTAGGAATAAACAGGTTCAAAGAAGATGCGTCGCTGACAGATTTGTCAAGATAGGCACTGAAAGCCGGAAGAGTCGTTTCGGTAAGCTTTACAAACGAAGCACCGTCGTTGCCAAGCACGAAAGCAGAACCGGCCTCGGCACTACTGCGTACTACATTGCCGAGAAGCATATTTTCTACGGCTTCGCCAGGCGTTTCGTCAGTATAGGTGACATTGAACGTCTTCAGATTTTCAGAATAGAGCACGACAGGAGTTCCTGCTGCCACGACATGGTTGGTGAGGTCGGCCACATTAGCACCGTTCTCGTCGATAGCATTTACAGCCAGCACACTAACGCCTTCCGGCACGCGGTATGTGAACGGCAGGCAGAGGGTAGTATATGGTTTCTCGGCACTACTGCTGATATTTACCTCGAAATCATTCACAGGAACGAAGCTCCAGCGATTTCCCTCGGTGGCAAGTGTTGCTCCCGTGACAGTACCTGCTGAATTGTTCAGACATACATAGTTTGATGTGCCTGATGTTCCGGCATCTTGCAGCGTAAATTCTCCGGCTGCCGTACTGTTGATCTTATAGAAGTGAGTACCGTCGGTGGTGCTCAGTGTTGTTTCCTGTCCGCTGCGGGTTGTTACCAAACGGCTGCCGCTATTCGGACTGATCAGGCCATATTGTCCCGTAGAACCCAAAGGGAATATCATCCAGTACTGATCTTTATCCGCAGCACTGGCCGTTACCGCACTGACTTTGGCAGCATCTATTGCTGCGCCCAGGGCTTTGTCGGATTGTGCCACGTTTACGATACGATAGAAACGGTTTTCCTCAAGATTTACTACGGACGCATTTTCCATATAGTCGTTATAAGCCTGCTGCAAACGGTTGAAAGTAGCGTTTGTACCTGCATAAGCCGCAGCAGCCTGCTTCAGATTCTCGGTTTGTGCGTTGGCAACATACATACCTGCATATTCTCCCGTCTTAGCCTCGACCTCGGCAGCAAAAGTCTGCATAGCATCAGCAGCATGTTCGAAGGAAACGCCTGCCTGTGCGCCGGTTTTCTCGAATATACTCAACTTACCCTGCGTGTCGTCCTGCAAATTATAGGCTACGTCGCAGCCTACGGGCGAGAGGTAGTAGGTAGTGGATGAAGCACCGTTGCTGACGCCCCAATACTTCGAGGCACCATCATAGATGAACGGCACATCGCCATCTGCCGGCGCATCATCGAGCGAAAGGCTCTGGGCAGTTCCGGCTACACGGTTGTAAATGCGATAGCCCTCCACGTTATTTCCCACAAAGCACCAGAGTGCGCGGTCTTCAACCGGATTTACGGTTTTTGAGTTCAGGGTATAGTGGTTTTTGGCGGCAGCATCGTATTCCAGATAGTAGCCGTTTACCTTCATACGGTACCAATGTGTGGTGTCTGCGAAGGCAGTTCCGGCTATAGACGTGGTTTTGAATGGTTGTGTCCTCAAAGTGCGTTCATAAAGCACGGTAACAACCGAAGCCTGACGCATCGTGGCAGTAGCTGCGATAGTTTTTCCGTCATATATCACTTCTAAGCGGCGATATCCGGTAAAAGTAGGAACAGAAAGGCGATTGTTGGCATTAGTGTAGGTCTGGACACCAAGACTGCGCGTGTGTTCGCCGTCAGTTTCGTAGCAATCGTAGGTAAACGGATAGTATTTCTCGCTATTTGTCAGTGTTACCTCGGTAAAGGCGTAGCGCGAATTGCCTTCGGCCTGTCCCCAGCCTACAGGTTTGCCACTCTGTGCGTTAATATACTGCCCATTAGCAGTACTGTAGATATTGAAACAGCCACTTGTCTCACTTGCCGTGATTTTGAAGACATCGGGAGTCTCTCCTACGTACACATTTCCACCATCTACGCCGGAAATCCATTTACCTGAGCCTGTCTCGAAGGTATAGTCGTCGCCATTTTTATGAAGCGTGAAGACGTAATTCATACCCGTCAGGTTGTTGGCAGAAGGTGCGGTGGCATTCAAGGTAAGTGTGCCTCCCGAAACATAAGCGTACTTGGAAAATCCCTGACTGAAGAGCAAAACAGTAGTACCTTCCTGCAAACCGCTGAGAGCCGTGATCTTGTTGCCGATAGTCTGGATGACTTTCACCTCAGTCTTGGCATTTTCGGCTTCTAATGCCTTGAGACGAACACTATTCACCATTTCGTCAGAAGCGGCGCCCGCCTCGGTAAAACTAAACGTCAGGGCAGACGAAATATTGTCGGAGAAATAAATAGGACTTGTGCCACTGATACTGCCAACTCCCATCAAGCAATCATTACTGTAGGCTTGCCATTGACCAGGTGTCGATGTAGCCAAAAGTGCCACGTCGGTAGCAGCTTCTTGCAGCACACAGGCAGAACCATTTGCCGTGAGAAACAATCCGGCCTCCACATTATATATATATGTAGCGCCCGTAGTTTCCAAATGATACACAATCCAACGAGAAGCATCGCCATCACTGGTGCTTTTCGTCATGGCTTTGTTGGAATCTGCGTAGAGAAAACCCTTTCCCGAGACACTAATCAGATAGGTCTGGCCTCTGTCTAATTCTTCGAGCGAACCAATTTCGCCTGCCGAGAGGCTAACGGTGCATATAAACAATGCAACAACAGATAATATTATATTTTTCATAATCGGTAGGTACTTTTTATATTATGGTTCATAGCATTTCACACGAGTTCCGTCGCAACCAACCGCCATAATGTAGGCAGGCTGCGCTGTGTCGTTAGAAGTTTTCCAAATCACGTAAGTATATCTGTCGCTGGCCACGCTATCGCCCAGTCCGTAGATAGTAGCATTGAGTAGGTTGCCATCAGCATCGTATGTCTCGTAGCCTACAGCATTTTGCCATACATAATTATCGACTTTCACCATATTATCGCCCGATTTCGTGCAGCCGGTATTCACTGGGAAGCGGGCTTCAAGTTTTCCTCCGTCACGGAAAATATGGCAGTTGTAGCCATTCATATATACCAGCTCGGCAGGAACTTCCGGATAGCCTTGACGTTTGATTTCTGCCCTGGCACTATTAATGGTCGCCTTGGAAATCGTTATATTACCGCTGGTATAGTCGTCTATATGCACATTACTCATAGGTTTCAGCATACCAGCTTTCTCAAAGAATGGGAAGAAATCCAGTTTTGCCGTCTTACAGATATTTTTCAGGAAGTTCACACGTTTTTGCGCCGCAGAAGCCGAATTGAGCGTGGCATTAGTACGAATCATCTCATACCAATCCATAAATGCGTAAGGAGATTTTTCGGCTACCATCGTGTAAAGCACCATTTGCCAAAGCGGAACGAGCGCTACGAAGTGATCCACAGTAGTTCCTCCGAAGTCTGTTTCGGTTTGCCAGTAATAATCCGTTCCAGCGTTGTTTACTACATCCATATTGAGGAAGTTTTGCATACGACCGCCGCGATAATTTCCGACAATGCACTTAATCGTTTCGTCTTCCAGGCGGAGTCGTGTCCAAGGTAGGCGATATTGCACCCATGCCGAGCACAAATTATTCGATACCTCCGTCATTCCTGTCCATGTAAAGGCAGGTACCTGATTATTGTGGCCGAGTTCGTGAGCCAAACCCCAGGATTCAAGAGCAACAGGTGTGACCCATCCTCCGAAACTTCCCCATGCACAATGAGAACCTTCGGCATTTGCAAAAAGACCGCTCTGCGAAGGACGAACAAATTGGTGATTTTTCGGAGCACGTCCGTGGCGGAAAAATCCTTCTATCTCCCATTCCAAAGCAATGACGCTATCTAATTTCTGAGCCAGTTCAAATCCGCGGGCAGGGCACTGGGATTTCAAAGCATATACGGGAGCAACCATGTGAATGTGGGGAGTAAGAATATCCATGCACTCACTTTTTACATTTGCAAGGAGATATTTCCATTTTGTGTTGTCGTGACGTTTCAAATCGAAGTATCCGTTTTGCTTACCGTTGATGAAATGCAAGGAAATGGAGTCTGCACTTTGATAATCGTCGGGATAATAGAGCACATATCCGAGACCGTGAGTAGGAACGCTGATGATATTCAATCCATCTACCAACTTATGCGTACTATATGTGCCCATATCATCTAATGCGAAGTTGTAAATTTCAAGATTTACCGAGCGTGTACCGATTCCGTCAGCCATAATTGCTACTTTATCGTTGTCATCGAAAAAGATGCCCGTAGGATTTTCGTGTCGGTCGTAGTAAGCAGACGTTTTCAGTTCACTTTGCAGATTTGCTATCGGGCGATACGGAGCAAACTTGCCGACTCTGAATTCTGTGTCATAGACTCCGTCGAAAAGGTCCTGAGCAAGTTGGCGTACCAACGTAGTTTTGATAGCAGATATCTGACTTTGTGTCGTTCCCGGCTTGAGTTTTGAACATATATTGTCGGCAAAAATTGCAAAGTCGTCGGGAGAACCGACTGCATTGGAACTATCGTAGAATTTAATCTCGGCAGCAGAAATATATGCGCTGTAACTGCTGGCTACCTTCAGGCGAACGGCACGTACTCCGTCCACACCTCCGTCTGGGAACGTGTAAGCTTGGGAATCATTCGTATTTTGGAAAGTTATACTGCCGGCAGTGGTATATGTCGTGCCGTTTTTAGTGTATTGCACGGTAACTTCCTTGAAAATACCGGTGCTATTGCCACGTGGTACGTAAATAATTCTATCTACGTGCTTCGCTTCAGAAAAATTAAAGGTCAATGTTACAGGATAACTGGTAGCAGACGACCAAGTGCTGTGATAATACGTAGCGGTGTTGTTATCTATTGCATTAGATATCGGAGCACTTTCCTTACTCGTCTCAGTAGAGGAAGCTGATGCCGACAAAACGGTGATTTGTCCGTCAGTATAATTTATCAGCGGGTTTTCAGCCTGCGTCAGCGTGACAGTTTTTGTACTTCCGTCCTTAGCAAAAGTAAGTTTTGCCGCACGTGCATTTCCTGCGTTGCTCTTAACGGCTACTTTCACACCATTGGTGATTTTTGTTGCCGTAACCCAATCAGCATCGCAGGTTAAAGTGTAGTTTGTTCCGCCTACACCTATTACAAAGTTCTGTTCGTTAAACGAAAGTGTACGTTCTGCATCCGAAGCCACGTACAAAGGTGCGTTTACCGAGGGAGTTTCTTCCTGTGCCGTGACACTAACAGTTGTCATTACGGCGAAAATGGAAAGAAACAGCGTTTTCATTTTCAAGTGTTTTTTCATATTTCGGTTTTTTGTGTTGCTAATAGAATATTGCCCTTGGCTTTTAGGGTTGTTCTAAGAATTAGTTTAAAATATTGGGAAGTTCTTTTATGGTCTGTATGATTTTTCAATCTTTTTGGCGCTTTCGTCTTTAATTCCTTGAACCATAGCTTGCTATGCTTCTGCAAAATTAAAAACAAAATCACTCAAAAATCTTTGAATAATCAAAACAGCCTAATTATTAGAACAACCCTTTAGAAAAAATTCCTTGGCTAAAAGAATATTTCCCTACATATCTACTCAGAAGTTTTGGAATCACCCAAAAGTTCGAGGGCTTTCTTCACAATATCGCTTCGCTCGTTAAAGAAACGGTAGTATTCGTTGCGTTCCCATAGGTTATATGCAATCTGAGTCTTGAGACTAAATCGCAAATCTTCGAGCGTGCGATTCCATTCGTCCTCATTTTCGGGTTTCAGTTGCTTTTCTTTTTCGGCACGACTGCGAATAGAATCTACAAGTGCCTGCGGAACTACAAACTGTGCCTTGAAATCGTTAAATTCGGGATACTTACGTTTGATTTCCTCACGATGGCAATCCACATACCTGAGCACTTCGTTCACAATGACGTCAGTCTGACGGAGTTTGCTGTGATATTTTGTAACCTTGGTGGTATCGAGCGGAATAAAGTAGTCCGGCATTATGCCACCGCCGCTATAAACGGAACGATGTGCCTTCAACGTATAATAAACCTTGGTAGAATCCAAATGAATGCTGTCTATCGAGGTAAATTCTCCGCGATTGTAACGATTCTCCAGGTCTTTTTCATAATCTTCCTTCTTTCCTTTTTCGTAAGGCTTCTGAATGCAACGCCCGGATGGGGTGTAATAGTGCGCAACGGTGAGGCGTATCATAGAACCGTCGGGTAAAGGAATGGGACGTTGGACTAATCCCTTGCCAAATGTGCGGCGTCCGATAATAATGCCGCGATCGTGGTCCTGAATGGCGCCACTCACGATTTCTGCTGCGCTGGCAGTATATTCATCTACGAGGATAGCCACACGTCCGTCGCGGAAAATGCCACCGCCCTTCGCATAAAAATTACGGCGTGGCGAGGAACGGCCTTCTGTAAAGACGATAAGATCGCGATGTGTCAGGAATTCGTTGGCTATATCGACGGCAGCCTCAAGATACCCACCGCCATTCATCTGGAAGTCCAGGATAAGGTCGTGCATCCCTTGCTTCTGCATTTCCTGTATAGCTTTTCTCAATTCTTTGTCGGATTCTGCACCGAAACGCTCCAAGTGAACATAACCTATCCCTGGGGCAATCATATAATATGCGTCGATAGTGGGCATAGGTATCGTGGCACGCGTGATTTTGAACGTCAAAGGTTTCTTTTTCCCGCCGCGGGCAATGGTAAGCACGGTCTTTGTACCCACTTCTCCGCGCAGTTTTTTCATTATCGTGTCACGGCTCATTTTTACTCCGGCTATCGCCACGCCATCTACGGCAATAATGCGGTCGCCGGCCAAGATACCGGCTTTTTCGCTCGGACCTTTAGGTACTGTGGCGATGACAATGAGCGAATCGTCCAACATATTAAACTGTATGCCGATGCCACCGAAACCTCCCTGCAAGGGTTCGTTGAGTTTCTTCGTCTCTTCGGCATTACTGTAGGCAGAATGGGGATCCAGTTTCGAGAGCATCCCGTTTATGGCGTCTTCGGCCACTTTTTTTGCATCGACACTATCAACGTAAAGCCCATTGATGGCAATTTGCGCCAACTGAACCTTACGCATCATGTCCATATCGATATCATTCGGGTTGATTTCGTATTGTGCCCTGAGGCTTTGTGTGGATATGATGGCGATAAATGCAATTACCTGTAAAAGTCTTTTCATTTCTATCGGTCTAAATAATTTTTCTTCTTTTCTGTATTTCTGAATCCCTATTTTTTCGGCAGGAACTCGCTCACATCTCTACCATAGCGTATGAGTTCGCGCACGACGCTGCTGGATACTGCGGCGTGCTGCGGCTCTGTGAGCATTAAGATGGTCTCTACGCCTCCCAACTTCCGATTCATTGCAGCCACATCGCGTTCATATTCAAAATCCTTGACGCTTCTTAGTCCGCGAAGTATGTAGTTGGCATTGATTCTGTGGGCCAAATCGATGGTAAGGTCGTCATAACTCACCACTTCTATGCGACTTTCGTTTTCGTATAGCGAACTGATGAACTCTACGCGGCGCTCTGTGGGATAAAGTGGGCGCTTACTGTCGTTGATACCTACGGCAATGACTATTTTGTCGAACAACGGCAATGCCCGTTCCACGATATTGGCGTGTCCTACGGTGAAAGGATCGAATGTGCCGGGGAATAAGGCTATTTTGCTCATGATATATTTTTCTATTTCGTGGCTAAAAGTGTGTTTCGCCAACTTGTTTTCAGAATTCTACGGTTTCGGCATCTTCCTCTACGGGATCCTCTTCCACTACGAGGTTATTGATGATGAAATTCTGGCGCTCCGAAGTATTCTTGCCCATATAGTATTCCAAAAGCTCCTTTACCTGATCGCTTTTGTGCAGGCTTACATCTTCCAGACGCATATTTTCGCCAATAAACTCGCGGAACTCCTCAGGAGATATCTCTCCCAATCCTTTGAATCGGGTTATTTCGGGGTCGGGTCCGAGTTTCTCTATGGCTTCCTGGCGCTCTTCTTCGCTATAGCAGTAGATTGTCTCGAAATCGGAGCGATCGCTATTTTGTGTCTTCTTCAAAATTGCGGCTCCGGCATCTTTTTCATCCACAGCCTTGCGGCGTTTGTCGCTACGTGGCTTTTTCTTCTTGTTTCTTACGCGGAAGAGGGGCGTTTGCAGGATATATACGTGTCCTTTCTTGATGAGATCGGGGAAGAACTGCAGGAAAAACGTAATCATCAGCAGGCGAATGTGCATTCCATCGACATCGGCATCTGTTGCCACGATGACTTTGTTATATCGCAGGCCGTCCAATCCTTCTTCTATGTTCAAAGCGGCCTGTAGCAGGTTGAATTCCTCGTTTTCATAGACTACTTTTTTCGTCAGTCCGAAGCAATTCAGCGGTTTTCCGCGCAACGAGAATACTGCCTGCGTATTTACGTCGCGACTCTTCGTAATACTTCCGCTGGCGCTGTCACCTTCTGTAATGAAGATGCTACTTTGATAGCGGGGATCGTTATCTTTATTTATTTCCTCGCCCTTTTTGGGTTTGGGAGCGGGGTCATTATAGTGAATACGGCAGTCGCGCAGTTTTTTATTGTGGAGGTTGGCTTTTTTTGCTCGTTCGCGGGCCAGTTTTGTCACGCCGGCAATGGCTTTTCGCTCCTTTTCGCTTTCCTGTATCTTCTGCAAAAGCACATCTGCCACCTCTTGGTTTTTATGTAGGTAGTTATCAACTTGTTCTTTGATGAAGTCTCCCACATATTTATTGACACTAATGCCGCTTAGTAGGAAGGGCTTGCCGTTTTTGTCCTTATCGGGAGCCATTGTTAGGGAGCCGAGTTTTATTTTCGTCTGACTTTCAAACATTGGCTCAATCACTCTGACGGCAATAGCGCCCACCAATCCATTTCTGACGTCTTGTACGTCGAAATTCTTGCCATAAAACTCCTTAATGGTGCGTGCTATGTGTTCTTTGAAGGCACTTTGGTGCGTACCGCCCTGGGTTGTATGCTGTCCATTGACGAAACTGTAATATTCCTCGCCATATTGTCCGGTGTGGGTAAAAGCTATTTCAATGCTTTCTCCCTTGAGGTGAACAATGGGGTAGAGGCATTTTTCGGTCATGTTGTCATTCAGCAAATCTTCCAGACCATTTCTGCTTACAATACGCTGTCCGTTGTAGAATATGTTGAGTCCTGTGTTCAGATAGGTGTAGTTGCGCAGCATATTGCTGACAAACTCGCTGCGAAAGCGGAAGCCCTGGAAAAGTGTGGGGTCGGGTTCAAAGTATATGTACGTACCGTTTTCTTCTTGCGAGGCTTCGTAGTGATCTTCCAGCAGGACACCTTTCGAGAATACGGCTTCGTGCATCTGTCCGTCGCGGAAAGAACGCGCAACAAACCTTTCGCTGAGCGCATTCACGGCTTTCAGACCGACTCCGTTCAGGCCAACGCTGGCTGTAAACACGGAAGTATCGTATTTTGCACCTGTATTGAGTTTTGATACGGCGGCAACCAACGAACCCAAGGGGATACCGCGTCCGTAGTCGCGGATAGAGGCTGCGCCTTCAGGGGTAATATCCACTTCTATGCGTTTACCGAATCCTTCGTTGAATTCATCGATACTGTTGTCTATACTTTCTTTCAGCAACACGTAGATACCGTCCTCGGCATGGGAGCCGTCGCCCAATCGCCCGATATACATACCGGGGCGTGTGCGGATATGCTCTGTGTCCTCCAAGTGACGTATTTTTGAATCGTCATATTCTTCGCGTTGGTGCTGTTGTTGTATCTCTTCTGCCATATTCAGTTACTTTACGCTGCGAATTTACAAAAAAAAGTGCAAAGAGCGCCATTTTATCACAAAGGTTAGTTTTTTTTAAGGGATGTTCTATAAATTAGGCTGCATTGTTTTTGTTTAGATTTTGATTGGATTTAGCTTTAATGACGAAGGAGCGTAGCGAGCTACGGTTCAAGGAATTAAAGCTAAAGACGGCAAAAAGATTTCAAAAACAAGCAGAATAAAATAGAGACCAGTTTCTTAAAAACGTAATTTATAGAACATCCCTATAAAAAACAAGCCGTTCAACGATGTGCTGAACGGCCTGTTTTGAAGTTGGGGCGCCGGGACTCGAACCCAGACAGGCAGAACCAAAATCTGCTGCGCTACCATTACGCTACGTCCCAATCCCTAAGCAAATTAGTAAGGATGCTTACTGAATTGCGAGTGCAAAATTACTCGAAGTTTTCGTATTACACAAATTTTTCATCCTTTTTTTTGTTCTCATCTTCGCAAAAGCGATATAATGTGCCAAGGACTTGCTCTATTTCGCGCTTTTTGCGTACATTTGCCACGAACAAAAGGATTTCGGCACGAAGAGCATGTCAAAACAATCACTACAGGCAAAATGCGAATGGCTACTTTCGCGTCCTTTCTGGCAGTCACCGCGCACATGGTGGGTGCTATGGATGCTGATTGCCGTTGCAGGTGCGTGTAGCAAGTTGTTTTCTTACGGAAATCCGGAATCATTCCGACACCACTGCAACAATTTCCTGATTTTCCGCGGTACATTCTGGCACGCCCTGGAGGGAATTTCGCTTTATGCGCCCTATCCGCTCGAACATGCCGACACCAATCACTACGGACCGCTGTTTTCCGTTTTTGTAGCGCCGTTTGCATTGCCTCCCGCCTTTATAGGACTGATTTTGTGGGTGGTTTTCCTCACTTGGTGGCTATATATGGCCGTGCGGCGCTCCACTTTCTCGCTTTCGCAGCAATGTTTCATCATCTTCTTCTGCGCCCACGAATTATTGACGGCCGTCTTTATGATGCAGTTCAACATTGCCATTGCCGCTATCATACTTCTTTCGTACTATTGCGTGGAACGCGAACGCGACTTCTGGGCTGCGGCTTTCATCATGCTGGGAACTTTCATAAAACTCTACGGCATCGTGGGGTTAGCCTTCTTCTTTTTCTCGAAACATAAGGGGCGTTTCATCTTTTCGCTGATATTCTGGGCTGTTATCATGCTGATACTTCCGGCTATCTTCCACGGATTCGATTATCTCCGGGCACAATACGGTGAATGGTACGCAAGTCTGACGGAAAAGAACACGGAAAACCTGCTGAGCACCATGCAAAATGTGTCGCTCCTGGGCATTGTGCGCAAAAGCACGGGCCTGCTCACCTATAGCGACCTGTGGCTCATCGTTCCCGGCCTGATACTTTTCTCCCTGCCTTACCTACGGCGCACACAATACGAGTTTTCTGCATTTAGGCAGACACTATTGGCCTCTGTCTTGATGTTTGTAGTACTTTTCAGCACAGGAAGCGAATCCAGTAGCTACATCATAGCCCTTGTCGGGGTGGTAATATGGTACACCGCTGCACCATGGAAACGTAGCCACACAGACATTTTCCTTATGGTATTCGTATTCATCCTTACCAGCCTCTCGCCCAGCGATATATTCCCGTCATATCTGCGTCGCGAGTATGTATATCCATTTGCACTCAAGGCTTTGCCCGTTACATTGGTATGGCTGAAACTTTGCTGGGAGATATGCACCAAGAACTACGCCCCCGCAAACGAAATTGCCATGCAAGGCAGTAAAAACAGGGATGCAACGGCACCTACAACCACATAAAACAACAGTATGCTCAAGATAGGATTTGATGCCAAGCGGATAGTGAGAAACGGCACAGGACTTGGAAACTATGGCCGCACACTTGTCAATGACTTGGCAGGACATAACGACTTAGACCTTCGACTTTACACGCCCGACCTCGGACGTGACGATTTGCGCTCCCAGGTTATGGAACGGGAGAACGTGCATTACGTCCTGCCGCTGCGTGCAAAAAACAAGTTGAGCAAGGCGCTTTGGCGTTCACGCGGCATCAACCGCCAGTTGGTGGCCGACAAAGTGGATCTGTACCACGGTCTTTCGGGCGAACTCCCCGCAGGCATACGGAAGTCGGGCATACGCTCCGTCGTTACCATACATGATTTGATCTTCCTCCGTCATCCCGAATACTACCACTGGTGGGATGTGGAAATATACCGACGCAAATTTCACCAGACCTTGCGTGATGCCGACCGCATCGTGGCTATCAGCGAATGTACCCGCCACGATATTTCGGAACTCGGAGGTATTTCCACAGAGCGTATAGATTTGATTTACCAAAGTTGTGCTCCGCGATTTTCTGTCGGAACAGATGCTGCGGATTTAGGACGTGTGAGCCAAAAATACGGACTGCCGGAAAATTACATCCTGGGCGTGGGTTCCATTGAGGAACGTAAGAATATGTTACTCGCACTCAAAGCACTCCCGCTCCTGGATAATGACATACATCTCGTACTTGTAGGCCGCCCGACGCCATATACCGAAAAAATAAAGCGATGGGCAAAAGAAAACCGCCTGGAAAATCGCCTACACCTCCTGCATGGCGTTCCCGATGCCGACCTTCCCGCCATCTATGCCGGAGCAAAAATTTTCGTGTACCCATCCCGCTACGAAGGCTTCGGCATTCCCATCATAGAAGCCGTAAATATGAGACTGCCGGTCGTAGCTTGCACTGGTTCGTGCCTCGAAGAAGCCGGAGGTCCCCACAATATCTATGTGAATCCCGACGATATTCAGGGAATGGCCGAAGCCGTCAAGACATGGCTCGGAAATACTGAGGAACGACAGCGACGTATCGAACTCAGTCGCCAATATATCCGGCGATTTGCCAACAATAATTGTGCAGAGCAGTTCTATAATCTGTATTTGGAAATGACTAAATAAACCTATAAACCATTAAGGGTTGTTCTAAAAATTAGGCTGTTTTGATTTGCTTACACTCTCTATACGTTTGTTCCTGCAACCCGCAGAGCTTCACCCTACGGGGCAGACAACAAACAGAGTGTGCGCGAAGAATTCAAAGATTTTTGAGTGATTTTGTTTTTAATGCCGCAGAAGCATAGCGAGCTATGGTTCAAGGTATTAAAGACAATGGCGCCAAAAAGATTGAAAAAGCATACAGACCAAAAAAAGCTTCACAAAATTTTAAAACCTAATTTTTAGAACTACCATTAATCTAAAAAACACACTAAGATGAAAAAAACTATCACTACCCTATTGGTGCTGATGTGCGCAATAATGGCACAGGCCCAAGTGAAAATCGCCACTAAGTTGGAGAAAGGCATGAAAACCGTCTATACTTGTCACCTTATTACGAAGGTAGCAGGAATGGAAATCGTGGTAGATAGCAAAAACTCCTACGTAGTAACCGATAAACTGGACGACGGATATATTGTGACGCAGACATTGGAAGAAATGACGTCATCCGGCGGCGATGAAACGACGAGAGCGGCAATGACCGTCACACAAAAAATGCTTTTGAACGTGCCCATCGTTTTGAAGACCGACCTAAACGGAAGAATCGTGGATTTCGTAAACTTTGAAGAGGCGAAAAAACTGATGACCGACGGCATAGGAAAAATCTATGATGAGATCGTAAAGACAAACTCCCTTTTTGCCATGCAGACGTCGAAAGAAGCATTTGTGACTATGGCACAATCTACCATGACCGTTGAGCAAATGCTGAAAGGCGTGCGGGATTTACCAACAAGTCCTATGGCATTGAACGGACTGACCATTAAAAACGGCGATAAAGCCATAACAACAAATGCGCAGGGGTTGAAAATGGAGACTACCTACACAGTTTCCGAAGATGGCCGCACGATAAATTCTGATGCCGTGCTGAAAATGACCGAAGACGACGTGAAAGCATTCGTTATCGAACAGGTAGCCAAAACTGCACCCCAGCAAGTGGAAGCTGTCAAGCAGAATTTCGATATGTTAAAGGCTTCCGGTTTGTTGAAAGTCGAGGCAAATGACAAGATCGACTACAAACTCAAAGCAAACGGCTGGATGGATACGATTGTGCTCAAGCAAAATATGGTTCTCATGGGACAAAACGTCGTTACCGAGGCTACAATCAAAGCGGAATAAGACATAACTTCCGATTTCCGCCCACCATTTCTCATTATTCGTTCGGAATAATTAAAAAACAGAGGGGAAGGCGCACGAAAAATGCGCTTTCCCCTCATTATATCTAGTCGTCCCT
Organism: uncultured Prevotellaceae bacterium; assembly: GCA_947167835.1. Lineage (GTDB taxonomy): Bacteria > Bacteroidota > Bacteroidia > Bacteroidales > Bacteroidaceae > Alloprevotella. The sequence continues at coordinate 43 of CAMVJO010000024.1, read as the reverse complement.
TAAAAACGCGGCTGTCCTGCCCGCAATGTTAATGATGGTTCAA
>CAMVJO010000023.1 GCA_947167835.1 uncultured Prevotellaceae bacterium | reverse complement strand
AAAAAAAGCTTCACAAAATTTTAAAACCTAATTTTTAGAACTACCCTATAAGGAAAGAAAAGTATTGCAACGTCATCTGAACCCATTAAACAACAGCAAAAAAGAAAAGATTGGAATTAAAGAAACTGAACATAGACTATAAATTGGACATGAGCACGCTGATCATCAGTTGTCTCTCGGCCATTGCATATATCATCCTGTTTCGGGTGATATATGCAGATTATTTAGTCAAATTGTTCGAGTATATCGGTTTTAAGAACATAGTAGATACCTCTTACGAAATACCTTTGACCGATTTTCTGGCTTTCATTCCGATTATCTTCTTTCAAGCGAAGAAAGTCCCCTCCGATTTCATCGCCATCCTCACCTATCTCGTCATACATATCCCCACTGTGATAACTTTGCAGTATCAATTCAAGGAGTATGACGACATTATCGTGTATCAGTTGGCCTTTACCTTCTCACAAATCCTGTTTTTCCTCGCTTCGTGGCATCCCATCAGCAAAAAACGCTGTGAAACCAACACAAACATCATACCTATCCGCGTATTCTTCGTTGCAGGCATCGTGATTCTCGTCACCTTGATTGCTTTCTTTGGCACACAACTCAGATTTGTATCGTTTACGGATATTTACTCCCTGCGTTCCGAAAATGATAAGTTCGCACAGGGCGCTTCGTTCATACCTTATTTCTGTATGTGGACGGCAGATTTCTTTGCTCCCCTGTTTATTGCCTACGGATGCTATAAAAAACAATATATATACACAGCATTGGGATTCTTCGCCGCACTCATCGTATATATGGCGACAGGATCGAAAAGTGCCATCCTGCTACCTTTCGTTACAGTAGGAATATACTACCTGATGCGGCTGAAACGCATGACAAATATCAAGTATTTCCTGCCCGTCTTCGTAGTTATCATCTTGATTTTCTACGCTATTTATGCCGCTACCGACAATAAGATACTGTATCTCGCCGCAACCGTATTATTCATGCGCACCCTCGGTGTGGCCGGCTGGTTGGCTACGGGATATATCACGGTATTCAATAGTTATCCCTTCACCTTTTACTCGCATATAGGCATTGTGAATTTCTTTACGGGGATGTATCCCTTCCATAATCCCTCGTTAGGAAATGCCGTATGGACTATTTATCGCGGTTGGGGCGTGAATACGAATGCAAATGCCAACTTCCTGCTCACCGATGGCTATGCCGCGATGGGTACTGCGGGAGTCATTATCATTTCCATCGTGTTCTTCTTTGTTTTAATCTACACAAACAAACTTTCCAACAACCACGATATGTCGTTTGTGCTGGCTATGCTGACAGGAGCCATACTTGCCTTCACAAATATCTCACTCTTTACGGCTTTTGTGTCATGCGGTTTCCTGTTCTGCCTGATTTTGCTGAGATATACCGACACAAAGAATACCGATAAGGAAGAAACCCAAGAATCTGTAGCAGATGAATCGTAGTATCTACACACATATCGGACGTATCGCGAAGCAAATGCTTGGTATTCGCGACTTCTCACTCTTGCGCAAGGACTTGCACAAGAGAATAGGGAAGCTGCTATATCATGACAAATACGAAACGGCGGATTTAGTGGGGATCATGCAAGACTTGGGCTTGGAAAAAGGAAGTACCGTCTGCATACACGCTTCGATGAAGGAGTTCTATAACTTTAAGGGCACAGCAACGGAAATTATCGACGCAATATTGAAGGTTATAGGCGAGGAAGGGACACTGATGATGCCGGCATTTCCACCTGTCGCCTGCCAACAAGACGATACCTACGTATTCGACCGTGAAAATGACCGCACCGAAGCTGGATATCTGGCCGAGACTTTCAGAAAATACCCAGGCGTAAAACGCAGCATCAACGTGCGTCATTCGGTATGCGCCATTGGTAAAAATGCAGACTACCTTATTCGCGATCATCACCGAGGCCACGATTGCTGGGACGCCATGTCTCCATACGGAAGGCTGTGCGAATTAGGCGGATTGGTGTTTAATCTGGGAATGCCTCGCAGTTATATCGGTACATTTGAGCATTGCACGGAAAGTATCCTGCAACATGAACATCCTTACTGGAAGCAATTCTTCAACGAAAAGAAGGAATACAAATATTACGACGACCAACATCAAGTTTGCACCTACATAGACTATAATTCGGACGCCGATAAAAGGCTGCACGAGGGACGTGTGACGAAATACTTCACCTTCCAAGACTGGCAGATGCTCAAAATCTCGAATTTAGAAGTAAAAATGCTGCGTGCAGACCGCTGTCTGAAAAAAATGCTGGAGTTAGGCCGAAAAGGAATCACCATGTTCTACGTGCCTTCGCCAAAGAAATACGATTTCAAACAAGAATGAAGGAAAAGTATGGCAACATATTGAAAAATCCTCTTGTCAGAAACACAATGAAACTGTCTCTGAGCAACACGGTTATGTTCCTTTTACCTATAATCGTGACACCAATTCTCTCGCGTCTGTACTCGCAAGAGAATTATGGCGACTGGGGAATTTTTTCGAGTGCCTACATGATAGTAAATGCGCTACTATTTTTTTCTTACGAGAACACCATAGTGAAAACCAAGGACGAAACAGAAGTTCCCGTCCTGTGCCGAGCCTGTCTCGTGGTAGCATTTTCCGTTATCGTGCTGACAGCCGTCGTTTTCCTTGGTGGTAAGGCTTTGAGCATCGGGTTCTTTACTGGATTTCCCGAACTCGGATTGTTTATCCTGCTTTTAGCCATCAGCGCCCTTACACAACTTTTCTATAACCTTTGCAATCGTTACGAAAAGTACACGCTAATGTCCGTTACCAACGTGATACAAGGTGCAGGTCAGGCATTTTTCAGACTATTGTTCTACGCTGTGAAGAGCGTAAACGGACTTATCCTCGGAAACGTCGTAGCACAATTCATGGCTGCCGCATCCTATTTAGTAGGACTGCGCTGTAAAACAAAGGAATTGCTGAGAACGAAGGCAACAGGTGCGCAGATAAAATCGGTATTGCGCAAATACAAGAATTTTCCGCTGTATGATGCTCCCGGAATGATACTGGAAGTTTCGATTGGCAACCTGGCACTCATCATTTTGTCTCTGTTCTTCTCGAAAAGCGACATAGGATGCTATTCTATCATCTACCAATTTATGATTCTTCCTATTTCGCTCATCGGTTCTGCAATGGCAAAAGTATATTACAAGGATATCTCTGTAGCAGAAACGCAGGAAGATATGGGCAGAGTGACGAAAAAAGTCACTAAGCTCACATTTGTTCTTGCTTTGTTGCCTATAGCTTTCGTAATGTGCGGCGGCGACCTGTTTATAACGTGGTATCTTGGAGAGAAATGGGCTATGTCAGGTAATTTTGCCCTTTGCCTTTCGGCTATCTCCGTGCCCATTATTCTTTCCGAATCACTTTTGCCCATTTACAGGGTGATAGACAAACAGAATATCCGACTGAAATATGACATCCTCTGTGCCATTTTCGGTTTGGGCGGAATGTTCGCTGCATGTCTGGCACATACAGGGATTTACGTCGCACTGCTTACTTATGTAGTGCTGTATTCCATCATGCGCTACCTGCTTTTCCTAAGTATTCAGCGCGAAGCTAAGACAGAGTGGGCACCAAAGGAAATGTTTCTCGGCATCAGTGCTGTATTGCTGTGCTATCTGATACTGGCCGTACGAATTTACATATTACTATTCTGAAATATTAAAGGGTTGTTCTAAGAATTAGTTTAAAATATTGGGAAGTTCTTTTATGGTCTGTATGATTTTTCAATCTTTTTGGCGCTTTCGTCTTTAATTCCTTGAACCATAGCTTGCTATGCTTCTGCAAAATTAAAAACAAAATCACTCAAAAATCTTTGAATAATCAAAACAGTCTAATTATTAGAACAACCCTAAAATACAATATTGAAATTAATAAAAATACGAAAGATATGAAAGCATGTTTCATGGGCCTTGGATATATTGGCCTGCCAACAGCCATCATTGCTGCCAAGCATGGAGTAAAAGTCACGGGAGTTGATATCAACCCCCACGTTGTAGAAGTCACCAACGCAGGAAAACTTCACATTATCGAGCCAGGTATGGAAGAATTACTGCAGGAAGTTGTAAAAAGCGGCATGCTACATGCCTCTACTACGCCGGAAGTGAGCGATGCCTACCTGATAGTCGTTCCTACTCCCTTCAAAGGTGATCACGAACCGGACATCTCGTACGTTCAGGCCGCAACAGAAACCGTTATTCCTTATCTGAAGGAAGGCGACTTGTACGTTATTGAATCTACCTCTCCAGTAGGTACAACTGACAAGATGAAAGATTTGATTTTCTCTAAGCGCCCCGAACTTAAAGGTAAAATACACATTGCATACTGCCCCGAACGCGTACTTCCCGGCAACGTAATTTACGAATTGGTGCACAACGACCGCGTTATCGGCGGTATGGACGAAGCTTCCACCGCAAAAGCGCAGGAATTCTACAGTCAATTTGTACAAGGCACGCTGCATCCTACAAACAGCAAGACGGCAGAAATGTGCAAACTCACGGAAAATTCCAGTCGCGACTCGCAAATTGCTTTTGCTAACGAGTTAAGCATCATTTGCGACAAGGCAGGTATCAATGTCTGGGAACTCATCAATTTAGCCAACAAGCATCCTCGCGTTAATATTCTGCAACCAGGTTGTGGCGTCGGAGGACATTGCATTGCTGTCGATCCATATTTCATTTCCAGCGACTTCCCTGCCGAAAGTAAGATGATAGCCACAGCCCGCGAGGTGAATAATTACAAAGCCTTCTGGTGCGCAGAAAAAGTTCAGAACGCAATTTTACGTTTTGAACTGGAACATCATCGTAAGCCGGTAACAGCCATGATGGGCTTGGCATTTAAGCCCAATATTGACGACCTACGTGAATCTCCTGCCAAATACATTACCACTAAGGTCATGCAATCAAGCAGTAATGCTGACATATTAGTCGTTGAGCCGAACATTACTACCCATAACGTATTCAAACTCACCGATTACAAGGAGGCTTACGAAAAAGCCGACATCATAGTTTTCCTTACCGCCCACAACCAATTCAAAACCTTGGAATGGCGCGACGATAAGGTCATCTTAGATTTCTGCGGCATTTTCAAAAAATAAAATGTGGCGCTCATAGTTTCTCCAACTTCTCCAGAAAGAGAACAGGCATCACTTGAAAAATCTCAGACTTCTCCAGAAAGAGAACAGGCATCACTTGAAAAATCTCAGACTTCTCCAAAAAGATAACAGATATCTCTCGAAAAGTCTCAGACTTCTCCGAAAGGAAAAAGAACAATCCCAAAACAAAAAGCAGTTTACCAGAAAAACAGATAAGGCGTATGAAAAAAATCATGTTGGTCTTTGGTACACGTCCGGAAGCCATAAAAATGGCACCGTTAGTCAAGACATTCAAGCGCTATCCCGACACATTCCAGACAATAGTCTGCGTAACGGGACAGCATCGCGAGATGTTGGATCAGGTGCTTGCCATTTTTGATATTCAGCCCGACTACGATTTGAATATTATGAAGCAAGGGCAGGATTTGTACGATGTAACAACAAATGTCTTGCTGGGTATGCGCGATGTGCTCCGCGAAACCACACCCGATGTCGTACTTGTTCACGGCGATACCACCACAAGTACGGCTGCGGCCTTGGCTGCTTTCTACCAGCAGATACCTGTTGGACACGTTGAGGCAGGTTTACGCACTTTCAACATATATAGTCCGTTTCCCGAGGAGATGAACCGCCAAATTACCAGTCGTATTTCCACCTATAACTTCGCTCCGACACCATTGAGCCGACAGAATCTTCTGAATGAGGCCGTTGAAGACGAGAATATCCACGTTACCGGAAATACTGTCATAGATGCACTCTATTGGGTGGTAGATAAGATTAAGAATGACGCCAAACTTCATGCCGCTCTCGCCACAAAACTGAAAGAATCCGGCTACGATTGCTCACGACTGGCCAATGGAAAGAAATTAGTGCTGATTACCGGACACAGAAGGGAGAACTTCGGACAAGGTTTCGTGAATATGTGTACGGCTATCAAGGACTTAACGCTGAAATACCCCGAGGTAGATTTCGTTTATCCCATGCATCTGAATCCAAATGTACGCAAACCCATTCATCAGGTCTTCGGTAGCGATCTTTCCAATCTCGGAAATATGTTTTTCATCGAACCTCTGGAATATCTAAGCTTCGTTTTCCTGATGGAACAGGCCAATATCATCCTGACAGACAGCGGCGGTATTCAAGAAGAAGCACCTGGTTTGGGAAAACCCGTACTTGTGATGCGCGATACCACCGAACGCCCGGAAGCCCTCGAAGCCGGTACCGTAAAACTCGTAGGTACTAACTACGATGCCATAGTAAAAGAAGTTTCCGAGTTAATTGACGACTCCGAAGCCTACAAAAGAATGAGCCAAGCCGTCAATCCCTACGGCGATGGCAAAGCTTGCGAACGAATTGTCGATGCCCTACGATAACAAACGATTAGTAACGACTTTTTTTAGACACCTATAATATTATAATAAGGAGTAGGCCATGAATCCTAAGGTATTGATTCTGCAACATGAGATTACGCGATATAACTCGCCCATCTATTCGATGATAGGGCAGGAAGTAGATTTGACTGTTGGCTACTTCAAAAAAGATGCTTCCGACGAAAATGTGACTTACGCCAAGCATCGCTTTGAAACATCGGAGATATGGAAATTTACCTTCCTGAAAGGAATGTTCAAGTTCTGTAAATCTTTCGATGTCGTCATATTTGATTGCAATCCTGTCTGCCTTAGTATGTTTTTCATCCCCTTTGTTTGCAGGAAATACAAGGCTATCCCCTGGACAATCGGCGTGCGCGCTTCGTATAAGCGACGTTATGTACTACCCTTCCCCAAAAAGGGACTGTACTACCGACTGATGGATGCTGTCTTCCGCAAATCCGATGCCGTAGTCTTCTATATGGGCGAACCTATCCCCTATTGGGTTACGAAACGCCTGCCAAAGGAAAAGTTCTTTGTGGCTCACAACACAGTACCCGTCATTGAGGAAGGAATAGACTGGGAAAAACCACGCCACTCCATTACTTTCGTAGGTTCGCTCTATGCTGAGAAAAAAGCAGACGAATTACTGCACGCCTATATCGATGCTTTCCAATATGACAAGGTAGATCAGATGCCAAACCTCGAATTTGTGGGCGATGGAGCCTTACGAAATTCTCTGGAGCAGTTAGCTAAAGAGAAGTCTTTGGAGAAAAAGGTGATTTTCCACGGCGCTATTTTCGACGAAGCCACACTCCGTGATATTTTCTCCCGCTCTATGATTTGCATTTCTCCCGACCAGGCAGGACTTTCTGTACTGAAAAGCATGGGATATGGCGTTCCTTTTGCTACACGTCACGATGCCATTACAGGAGGTGAACGATTGAATATCAAAGACGGCTATAATGGGTTTTTATACCACCGATACGAAGATTTGGTGTCGATTATCAAAGACACGATCTCGTCACCTGATAAATTTTTGCAGTTGGGACGCAACGCTCGTGAGTACTATGAGCAAAATGCCACGCCGCAAAAGATGGCAGATGGGTTCCTAAATGCCATTTCATACGCGCTGAAAACTGAAAAATCGTGAGTACTATGGAAAAAGTCGAAATCATTCAATTACCAAAGATAGAAGATCCACGCGGAAACTTGTCTATCATTGAGCAGTTCAAGAATATTCCGTTTGAAATCCGCCGTGTGCATTGGATCTACGATGTTCCGGGCGGAAAAGACCGAGGCGGCCATTCGTATAAGGCCACCGATGAATTTATCGTGGCACTCTCCGGCAGTTTCGACGTGGAAATCAGCGACGGAATAACGAAAAGCGTTTTTCCGCTCAACCGTTCTTATTACGGCCTGCTGGTTCCGAAGGGATATTGGCGTTGTATGACCAATTTCTCTACGAACTCGCTGGCGTTAGTCCTGTCCTCAAGTGATTTTTCTGAGGACGACTACATACTTGACTTTGAAGAATATAAAAAATGGAGGGAACAAAATGGTTAGTGTATTTGATTGCTCACTTTGTGAACTGAATAAGTTCCATTATCCCGAGGGAAACCTGACGTATATCTACCAGAACGTGCACGTCCCCTTCCCTATCAACCGCGTATTCTATTCTTATGATATTCCGGGCGGCGAAGACCGCGGAGCCCACGCACATAAGTCCTGCCATCAGTTCATTATTGCCGCAAGTGGCAGTTTTGAAGTGGTTTTAGACGATGGAACAAATAAACGCACCGTCGTTTTGAACCGTCCCTACTGGGGTTTGCATGTTCCGCCCGGCATTTGGGCTGCCGAGCAGGGATTTTCTTCGGGAAGCATCTGCCTTGTCTTGGCTTCCGAGGGATATTCCGAAGAGGATTATATCCGAAATTATGACGATTATCTGAAATACATAAAGGAACAGCCATGAGACATTTCTGTACCTACTTTGATTCTGCATACGTATGGAAGGGACTGGCACTTTACGAGTCACTTCGTAATGTAGCCTCTGACTTCTGCCTGCATATCATGGCACTCGACGAGAAATCGTATGAGTTCCTGAGCGCTTTGTCATGCGAATCGCTCACAGTCGATAACCTAAAGGATATCGAGACGGAGCAACTCCTGAAACTGAAGCAGGAACGCACACGTGCCGAGTACTGCTGGACATGCGGCCCCGAGATTATTCTGCATATCATAGAGAAATACGGACTGAGCGACGTGACTTATCTTGATTCCGACCTCATGTTTTTCTCTACCTATGATGTCATTTACGATGAGATAGGCGATGCTTCTGTTGCCATCACACCTCAATATGCAAAGAACAGCAATCTGACGGGAAAGTACTGCGTACAGTTCATGTTCTTCAAGAATGACGAACAAGGTATGGGCTGTCTGAAATGGTGGCGCGACCGTTGTTTGGAATGGTGCTACGCACGTTACGAAGACGGCAAGTTTGGCGACCAGAAGTACCTGGACGATTTTCCCAGGTTGTTTGAAAAAGTGGCTATCGTGCACCAACGCGGTGTGGGTGTGGCAGAATGGAATATGGAACTGTATGAATACCACGATGGCATGGTGGAATACGAGGGTGTATCGGCACCATTGGTTTTTTACCACTATCACGGAATGCGTGTGAGCGCAGAAAATGGCGTGATGACGCTCCAACTTTTCGATTGCCCTTACAGCAAACGATTTGACGAACTCTTTTTCCAACCTTACATGCAGCTGATTGCCAAAAACCTGAAGAAATATTTCGGGCAGGAGGTACATTCATTCCGGGTAAAGAAGAAATCTCTTTGGAGCCGCATACTTACGCGCGTTAAGGCGGTATTCAGAAATATCGGCATTGTGCAAAAGATTTATTTCAAGGTACATAAGCACAAAGGTTGGGAGGAATCCAAACTTTAAGGGATATTTCTCACAGGAGATACGCAACTTCTATATTTTTATTACGAGTACACCATATTTTTACGAACGAAAAAACAGAATACCATGATAAAATTTTTGGATCTCAAGGGCATTACAGAACTTTATGCCGACGAACTGAAGCAGGCTGCCAACGAAGTGATTGATTCGGGCTGGTACTTGCAGGGAAAAGCCAACGAACGCTTTGAAACCCATTACAAAGAATATATCGGCACGGAGCATTGCATCGGTGTGGCCAACGGACTGGATGCGCTCATCTGGATATATCGCGCTTATGTCGAGATGGGCGTGATGAAACCCGGGGACGAAGTCATTGTTCCGGCAAACACGTATATTGCCTCTATCCTGGCGATTACGGAGAACGGACTACGTCCCGTTTTGGTGGAGCCACGCAAGGATACCCTTGAGATAGACGATGATTTGATAGAACAAGCCATTACTTCCCGCACACGTTCTGTGCTGATTGTCCATCTTTACGGTCGTTGTGCCTACACTGAGAAAATCGGAGCCTTATGTAAGAAATACAACCTCCGCTTGGTGGAGGACAATGCCCAGGCTCATGGATGCCGCTACGAAGGTAAACGCACGGGAAGCCTTGGCGATGCAGCAGGCCACAGCTTTTATCCAGGAAAGAACTTAGGTGCTTTCGGCGATGCCGGCGCTGTGACGACCAGTGACGAAGAACTGGCCCGAACAGTCCGTGCTCTGGCCAATTATGGTTCACAAAAGAAATATGTGTTCAAATATTGCGGACGCAACAGCCGACTTGACGAGATTCAGGCCGCCATTCTCGACGTAAAACTGCGCCATCTTGACGATGATAATCGGAGCCGTCAGCAGATAGCCCGATACTATTACGAAAATATCAGCAATCCGCTTATCACTATGCCGCAGCGACTGGACGATACCAACAATGTATATCACATCTTCCCCGTGCTATGCAAGGATCGCGACCGCCTGCAGCAATATCTGACCGATAATGGTGTGCAAACCCTGATACATTATCCCATTCCTCCCCACAAACAAGAGTGTTACAGGGAGTGGAATGAACAAAGTTACCCGATAACTGAGGAGATACACCAAGAAGAACTGAGTATCCCCATCAGTCAGGTACTTACAATGGAAGAAGCCGAACGCATCGTGGCTTTGCTGAACGCTTTTGCTTAGCAAACGGACGACATATCCCAGATACATGAGTCTTAAAGCACATTTCCCCCGTTTTCAGGCATACGGATGCCTGTTTGCTGCCATCATCGTCTGTCACATCCTTGATTCTTGCAATCAGGGTGTGACAGACGATTTTGTTTTGCAACAGAAACAGACTTTATCCGTGTCAGAAAAGGAGGAAGGACTGTGCATTTCGCGCGAATATACGCCACAAATCAACCTTCAGACCGTGCTTTCGCCCTGTGGCCCTAACGAATTGATGGGTATCAGCCAACTAAGGTATCTGAAACCGGACGATTCGCTTTCTACCCTCTTCGCTACCACGAGCGACTGGATAGGTCCGTACGTTTTGCACGCCATTGAGGGCAACAACCGGCGCGGCAATTTTACGGGAGGCTGGCATGCTTATAACGGAGACGGCACTGGTACGCCCACTGCCCGACTTGTGGAGAAACAGGTCTTCATTGACGGCATTTTGACCGAACATTTGTGGCAAGAGCAGTCATGTAGTGAAGTCGTAGTCAAAGCAAAACACCTCATTCAGGCAGATAATACAAAACAAGAAGACGGAACGGGGCGCGAAGTTCTACAAGAAGATGTGACATACCGTTTCAGTGGCGACACCATAGGCATCAAAATGGAAATTACGGCGCTCGAAGATTTGGTAATCGACAACTACTACGGCTTGCAGTCGTGCTACGGAAATTTAGTGCAGATGTACACCACAGAGGGTATTGAAACTTTCCATACAGACGGATATCACGGCACCATGACGCGCGTAAGCAAAATGACGTGCACACTTCCCGACGGACGGCAGGTAGTCTGTGTGCTCGATAGCATAGGTCTGGGCACACAGAATCGCTTTAATAAATGCGATGTCGATACCGACCGCCAATATTGCTTCACTTCGCCCTACAACAAGGTATATTACCGTCTGGTTGGCGAGGTTGGGATGCCTATGAAGCGAGGCGAAAAGGTTTACTGGAGTGGTTTCTATCTTTTCAGGCAAGCGCGCGAAGAAGAATGAGGTGATAACTTTTCATTTAGCTCATTTATCATCTTTAGAAACGCCCATTTCATCCTGCATACTTGATGATTCTGTTTTTTGCGTACACCAGCGAAAAACGCTCTAAAAAACAAGGGAAAAATAGCTCCGAGATAAAAAATTTTTGCTCGGAGCTAATTTTAAATAGTGTCGAGCTAATTTTATTTTGCTCGGAGGTAATTTTTCTTATCTCCGAGTCCATTAATCCCAAATTGCCCATTAGCCCCATTTCCCCCAAGAAATCTTCTCAAAAAAGGGCCGTTCTAAACGAAAATCCTAAAACTTCAGTTCAAAGAGTTTGAACAAAAACTTCACACATATCATCAATGTGTTGGTATATATGCCATTTTCGCGGCAACCGCGCACATCGTCACGGATAAGCGCCAGACGACTATGCACATTGCGGTTGCTGACACCACCCGTGCGCATGGTAACGAAATCGATGGGCAGGTATTTTGCGCGAATCTTGTGAACAAGGAAAAGACGTACCATCATTTCATAATCAGAACCGATTTCGTAGTCGGTTCTGTAGTAGCCAGCCTTTTCATATACCGACTTGCGGCAATAGAATGAGGGATGCGCAGGCATAAACCCGAAGCGCAGACAGAAAGGTGCGAAGCGTTTTGAGGAATAATAGCGCACACATTTGTCAGGTGCGTCATCCTTGATGAAATGTATGTCGCCATATATAGCATCCACGTCCTTGTCGTTGAACGCTCCGACAAAACGCTCCACAACATCGTTGGAAGTAAAATAATCGTCGGAATTAAGAATACCAACTACCTCACCCGTAGCCATAGCAAAACCCTTGTTCATGGCATCGTACAGGCCTTTGTCTTTTTCCGACACCCAACGCAAACGACCGTTGAATAAAGGCTCGTATTTGCGCACAATTTCTACGGTATCATCAGACGAAACACCATCCACCACGATGTATTCTATATCATCGTAGGTCTGCGCCAAAACAGACTTGATGGTATCTTCTATAGTCCGCGCACTATTATATGTTGCGGTAATAATCGATATTTTCACAATGTGATAAAAAGAATTTCAGGATATATATCTTACTTATATAACGCACGAAACAGGAAAAAATTGCACACAAAGCAGGTTTTTTCGCACATTATTGTCATCTAAGTCAGGATTAACATTTTTTTTAGCAACAATATTCTGGAATAAAACACAGAAATAGAATAAATTTGCTTAAATTTGCACGTGTATATCATAAAACCTAAATAATACTCTTATGAAATTAAAAACATTACTCCTTGTTTCGTTTCTGACAGCAACGGTATGCGCCAATGCACAGGAACTGAAATCGGGTTATGTCAATTGGGGTCCTGGAAGTCCTGACTTTGCCACGACTTTGACTAATTGGCAACCCGGTAGCCAGGTGACAGAAGACGATAACTTCTTCATCTCACGTATTAAGCCCAAACTACGCTTCCGTAATCAGGCTACACAGGTTCGTAGCGACCTGACAGCCGAAAACGACAAGCGACTTGTCGCATGGTTGCCCATAGATGATTCTGAACACAACGCCATTCCCGACGGCGTTTACGACGCAGAAGTATTCAGCATGTGGCCTTATGTTACACACTGGGGAGACTGGTCTGCACCGCTCGGACGCGTGCCCGGCGCCTTCCTTGATGTAGCCCACAAAAACGGCGTTGCCGTATCGTCTGTGGCAAGTATTCCAAATGCAAGCCTGCAAAGTTCGGGCAATGCCAACTGGAAAAACATGTTGAACAGCCTTAACTCACAGGCAGACAAGGCTGCGCAATTCCTTTCCTACTATGGTGTGGACGGATTGGGATATAACTCAGAGTTCTACGGCTATTCCGGTACGCCAATCCGTAAACTCCGCGATTTCCACATCGCTCTCAACAAGAATATGCTGGATAAAGATCCTTTGTTCGAGAATATGTGGTACGATGGTACGAACGATAACGGATCAGTGACGTTCGACCAAGGATTAGGTTCGCACAACCAGAAGACTTTTGGCGACAAAGACAACATTTGCTGCTCACTATTCCTCAATTACAACTGGAATAGCAGTTCTTTGCTCTCATCTTCCGTAACAAAGGCCGAATCCATGGGCCGCGATCCCCTATATCTCTATGCAGGAGTCAATATGCAGGGTGGAGAACCCGGCGGAACCAGTTGGCCACTGCTGAAAGATTACAGAATAAGTATCGGATTGTGGGGAGCACATAGCAGAAATATGTTCTGGGAAAGCCGCGGAGAAAAAGGTAGTGCTGCAGACGTAAAACAACGTACGTACATGTTGCGCACAGAACGCTGGTTCACAGGCGGTACCCGCAACCCGGCAAATACTCCCGAGGTGATAAGTTCCATGAAGTACAACGCCGATAACTACAACTTCCACGGTATGTCTTCGTTTATGACAGCCCGCAGTTCGTTGAAGTGGGATTTGGCTACGGAACCCTTCATTTCTTACTTCAATCTGGGTAACGGCCGTTTCTTTAATCTGAATGGCGTACGCAAAAACGACCTGGAATGGTATAATATCGGTATGCAAGACTACCTTCCCACGTGGCGCTGGTGGTTTGCCTCCTCACTTTTGTCAAGAACCGTGCCTTCAACAGGACTTGATGCCGAATTTACTTGGGATGATGCCTACTTTGGCGGTTCTTGTGTCCGCGTATTCGGTACAACATCCAACGAATATCTGCATTTATTCAAGACTGAATTCGGTTTAGCCTCCGGCGACCAGATTACCGTGCGCTACAAAATCACGAAAGGTGCGGCAAACATGAATTTAGTGCTGACAACCGTAGGAAATGAGAAGTCAGCTGTTAGCGAAAGTGACTTCAAACTTCTCACAACCTCCGACGATACTGACGAAGATGTGTGGGAAGAACGTACTTTCACCGTAGGAAGCGATCTTGCCGGAAAGGATTTGGCACTTATCGCCTTGCATTTCAAGAATGCCAAGGACCTGAATCTTTATCTCGGCGAGGTAAGCATCAAGCGCCAGCATGCAACAAAACCGAATGCGCCGGAACTCACCTCTGCCAAGGTGCTTTCTTACAGCCGCAGCGGATATGATGCAAAAATCATCTTCAATATGGCAAATAGCAAGGCCGCAGGTGAAGTTTGCTACAACGAAGACGTAAATACCTCGTACTTCAAAGTATATGCCCAGCAGCAAGGTTGTGATCCCGTGCTGGTATCTACCACTACATCTTGGGCAGCATTGGTTTTCTCCGCTCCGCTCGACATTACCAAGAGCACACGCAAAGTTCGCATCGGAGTAAGTGCCGTTTCTATGGACCACGAAAGCGAATCTGACGTAACTTGGTCTGATTATATGACACCTACTGATTACGAATACAACGATGATATCACAATCAGCAAGAATACTATCAAACCAGGCGAATCTTTCACACTTTCATACGTAGATCCCGAGCACGAAGTCGGTAATTGGGAAATTTATGACGGCAATGGCCAGAAAGTATTCTCAGCAAGTGGCCGCAGTGTCACCGTTAGTGAAGGTTTGGCCACCACTGGCAGTTATGATGTCAAGATTGAAGGTCAGGTTTACTCAGGTACTGCCGCCGAAGGCACACGTACGAAGACAACTCGCACCTTTAACAGTTTTGTTCAGGTAACAAGCGAAGGCATTGGTGCCATTCCGCAGATTTATACCCTTACTGCTAATAGCAAGGATGCCGATATCGAAGTTGTTACCGACGAAGAAATTCAAATGGCCTACACTGGCCGCAAAGCTGACGGAGCCGGTTCACAGGGTGTCAATCTTGCAGAACAGCGCTTCGGTGTTCGTTGCGCAGACATCGGTGTTTACAACAATCAGACGTTCACAGTTGCTTATTGGCTGAAGATAAATAAGATTGATCAGTACTCACAATTCATGTCTATCGCAAATAAGCAGAATGGCTGGCCATTAACCGACTGGGGTTGGCTGTGGAGCGGCGTTGGTACGAGCGGAACATTTGAAATGACGTTCAGAAATGATGGTCGTGCCGAGAATCCGCCTGCTATCAAGTATGAATACTACAACAGCAAGCTGCCAATCGGAAACTGGGCGCACGTAGCACTCGTTGTCCAGTTCAACCCATCGGGTTACTTCCACTCTGATTTCTATATCAACGGTGTAAAACAGACTCCTTCGGCTGTAAAACAAAATGGCACAGAGGTATCAGACGGTTTCTTCCCCTTCACATATAAGATTACCACCAATGATATTCTGGCTGTCGGAGGTTCTGCAAGTGGCCGCGCAGGTATTGACGGCGTTATCGACAACTTCCAGATTTGGAAGAAGGCTCTTACCGCCGACGAGGTTAAAGTTTCTATGGGCGACCTCAATGAAAACAATTTGCCTGCCGACCTGACATATTTCTGGTCACTTGAAAAACCTGCTACCGACAAAATGTTCCTTTCTAAGGGAAGTGGCAGCAGCATCCAGGCAGGTCTGCACAACTATACCGCTTCAGGCGGCGAAGGTCAGGGCGTTCTCGACTGGATTGAGCCGGAATATACTGCAGGTAGTCCGTTTATCGCAGGCGAAGCCTTTCCCGTTGTAACAGAACCCGAATGGAATGTTCACAAAGGTACTGTTGTTTCAAGCGAAGGTAAGGATGAAAGCGGAAAGGCCACCATTAAATTCAAGAAGCCAGGCGATTACGAAGCTGTGCTCACTTTGAAAAATGCTTTAGGCCAGGATGAACGCACATTCCGCGTCATTAAGGTGGGCTATCCCGACGGTATCGGCGAAATGGAGAGCCTTACCGACATGAAGTCCTACACTGTGGGCAACCAGGTCTTTGTAGAATTTGACAACTCCGGCAATTACGAAGTTTCTGCCTACAATGCTGCCGGTCAGCGCGTAGCAAGCAGAAGACAAGACGTCAATGCCGGACAGAAGATGCGTCTCACCCTGCGCAATGCCGGTGTTTACGTTTTGCGTGTCACACGTGACGGAAAACCCGTACGCAATGTGAAACTCATTGTCAAGTAAAAAAAGGAGTGATGCCTTGAATTGAAATATATTCACGGCAGTTTCACTTCGTGTTTCATAATTAATTACAGTTAAACTGGGATTAGAGGTAAGGCGTGAGCTTTGCCTCTAATTTTTTTGTGCAAAAATCAGTTTTTATCGTATTTATAGCGTATTTTTGCATCAGCTTTTGAAAAAGCATCTCCGCGCCATTCCTTCACAAGCGGAGAATCTGATAAATTTGCCCATGCCATGAATTATTTAGGAGAGTTTGTTTCGTTAGGTGTCTCGATGTTTTGGACAGTAGCCTCGCTTGCAAGCGAAGTTGCCAGCCGACGTCTGGGCGTTGTGGTGCTGAATGTGTGGCGTATGTTGCTTACACTCACTTTTTCCGTGGCACTACTATGGATTGTCTTGGGCACACCGCTTCCTATCTACGCAGGAAGCGAGGCATGGATGTGGCTTTTGATGAGTGGTGTCGTGGGATATTTCTTCGGCGACTGGTTTCTCTTCAATAGTTACGTCATCATCGGTTCTCGTTTCGGGCAACTCATCATGACCTTATCGCCGGCGTTTACTGCTTTGGCGGCATGGATCATGCTCGGACAGCAACTCAGTCTGATGTCCCTGATAGCCATGACTATCACGCTGGGAGGCATCGCTATCTCCATCATAGGACCTGGCGATGACGGACATAAGATGCGTTTGCGCCTGCCTCTCAAAGGTGTTGTCTTCGGAATCATGGCATCAATAGGGCAAGGCGTGGGTTTAGTGCTGAGCAAAATCGGTTTAGACCACTACATTGCGGGCGTTCCTGCACACCTTTTACCCGAAACTGAGGTTTGGTTGCCATTTAGTAGCAATATGATTCGCTGTGTGGCCGGACTCTTGTGTTTTAGCACTTGGCTATGGATTTCAAACCTGCGCAAACCGGCAGGAAAGCGCCGCACACTGCTTGCGAGTACGTCAAATCGCACGGGAATGATGGCTATGATTCTGGCCGTCATTACAGGTCCGTTTCTTGGAGTAGGACTTTCGCTGATGGCCGTCCAATATACCGCAGCGGGTATCGCCTCTACGATTATGGCCACCACACCTATCCTGATTTTACTTCCCTCGCGTTGGTTGTTCGGCCAGAAAATCACACTCGCCATGGTGATCGGCGCCATTGTTTCCGTCGTAGGCGTTTCTTTGTTCTTTGTATAAAAACCTGTTTGGGAGAACAAAAAAACGCTCTGGGAAATAGCTCGGAGTAAAATTTAAGTATCTCGGAGATAATTTGTTTTATCTCCCAATTAGCTTTTGAAAGCGAAAAACAGTCCCCATTCGTGCGTCCTTTATTCATCGGATTTTGGGGGTTGTTTTGAGGTGTTAAAAAAACGCCTCCGAAAAACGAGCAAATAGCTCCGAGCTAAATTATTTTATCTCCGAGCTAATTTTAAATAGTGTCAAGCTAATTTATTTTTTCTCGGAGCTATTTTTTCTTATCTCGGCGCCCATTGCGCCCAAATTACCCAAATCGCCCATTTCTTCCCAAGAAATCTTCGCAAAGTGGTCGTTATAACGTGATATCGGTATAACGGTATTACGAATCCCCGCACAAAAAAGCAAAAACAAAGGAGCAAATCAAAATGATCTGCTCCTGTTTTTTGGTTTTCCCTTAAAGGAAAATCTGTTGGCCTTGAGCCGATGGATTTTTTCTTAGAGGTTTGGATTGATTTCGCCCCACTGTGCTACAGGAGGTACGATGTTCAACGTAACAAGTTCGTCGCGCATCTTGCAGAGGTGCTCATAACTTGCATCAAGTTTGGCCAACTCCTCAGCAGTGCCCTGCGGCATACGATAAGTGCAGCCATTCTTGTCAAGAGTGGTGTCCATTGCCATCATAATGCGCTGGTATTTTTCATTGTTTACGAAAGTACCTGCGGGATAACGGAAGGGTTCGCCACCCATCACCGAGCGAATCATTTCTACGCTGAGGTGAGACGGACTTTGGAACGAGCTACGGCCGCGAAGCTTGATGATAGCGGCACCGCCCTGCGTCACATCTTTCTTCATCTGCTCCCATTCTGCTTCGGGGAAGGCATCTGTGCCTACAAGGTCGTTGAGAGGTTTACCAGCTATGCGGACATTTGAACCGAATACGGCCATTTGTTCACCGTGACCGCCATACGTAGCGCAACCTTCGACTTCGCTCTGCATCACGCCGAACTTCTTTGCCAATGCGCTTTGCAAACGTGTGCTGTCAAGGGCAGCAAGTGTAGTAACCTGAGAGGGTTTCAAACCGCTGTAGAGCAAAGTAACGAGACCTGTGAGGTCGGCGGGATTAAAGATGATAACTACGTGCTTTACATCGGGGCAATACGTTTTAATGTTCTTACCCAGACCTTCTGCTATGGCGCAATTTCCTGCCAAGAGGTCTTCGCGGGTCATACCTTCCTTACGTGGAGCACCACCGCTGGAGATGATATATTTAGCATCGGTAAATGCCTCTTTCACGTCGGTAGTAGCAACGATATTCACGTCACCAAAACCACACTGACGCATTTCCTCGGCCACGCCTTCGGGCGAAAATACATCATACAGGCAGATGTTGTTGGTTAAGCGCATAGTGAGCGCCGTTTGAACCATGTTTGAACCAATCATGCCGGCAGCACCGACAATTACCAGTTTTTCGTTAGTTAAAAAAGCCATTGGAGTATAAAGTTTTTAGGGTTATTATTTCTCACATCCACAAACAGGATAGTTCCTGCACCGCAAAGTTAGAAATAAAACGCCATAACGACGCATTTTTCGCCACCTTTTTTTCGTACGCAGCAGAAAAAGACAAATAAAATAAAATGCAAATAAATGTTAAATACGCTCGGAATTATGTCAAAACGTCGAAATTTCTTTACATTAAAAGCGCTTACCAATTGTGTTTCAGAAATTTAGTTTTACTTTTGCCGATGAAATCCGATACAAATCAAAGCATAACAATATGACTAAGCGCTTTATCACTCTTTGCATGGCCGCAATCCTAAGTTTAGGAGCGTGGGCCGACGAATACCCCTACTTGGTATTTGAAAACAGCGACGGTAGTACAAAAGTTGTCAGCGTGGAGAATCTGAAGATCGTCTTCAGCGACGGCAATCTCGTGGCTACAAGCGACAAAGGCGGAGCAAGTATTCCGCTGAGCACACTGGCCAAGATGTACTTCTCGGCTACTTCTACACTTGAGGGAATTAACTCCATTGATATGCGAATGGCCGAAGAAGGCTACGTATATAATCTGCAAGGAGTCCGAGTAGCAAAAGCGCCGAAGGAAGGTAACCGTCTCTACGGCCTGCCTAACGGAGTATATATCATATATAGGAATGGAAAAACCGAAAAAACCGTGGTGAAATGAAGAAGTTATTTTCTATTATCATAGCCCTGCTGACTGTTAGCACAGCAGTAGCGCAGACTTTGAACGTAAAAGTGGGCAACGTGACCTACCTGTTCCCCGCTTCCCAGGCAGGAGAAATGACTTACTCCGACGGAACAAACGTTAGCATCATGGGAAAAACGCTGCAACTGGCAGAAATTTCCGAGATGAGCGTGAACACCACCGATGTCACCGACAGCCGCGTAGATGTCTCGTACACCACATCAGGTGCCTCCGTGACCGTAGCAGGGAACGTGGCGAAATATCTGGATATCTCCGTCAGCGGAGGAAATGTCAGCATCACACAGGACAGTAGCGTGGCAGAAGAAATCACTTACGCCCTGAGCGGAACATCAAATGACGGATCTTTCACCGTCGATGGCCAATATAAATCCACTTTGCTCCTCAATGGCGTTTCTTTAACCAGTCTTACGGGCGGCGCTGTCACCATTAACAACGGAAAGCGCATCAATGTTGAAGTGGCAGACGGCACAACTAATACGTTAGTCGATGCTGCTTCAGGTTCGCAGAAGGCTTGTTTCTATATTAAGGGACATGCAGAATTTTCGGGCGCAGGAACCCTCAACATTGTGGGCAATTCCAAACACGCATATCGGAGCCACGAATACACACAGCTGAAGAAAAAATTCACAGGTACGATCAATATCACAGCAGCTGAGAGCGACGGAATGCACATTGAGCAGTATTTCCAGCAAAATGCGGGAAATGTGAATATCAGTGGCGTGAAAGGCGACGGTATCCAAGTGGATTTTGCTACAGATGACGACGGAAACGTTGAAACCGACGAAGATAATACTGGCGCTATCACCGTAAAAAGCGGAAAAGTCACCATTAACACCACAGGCGACGGCGCAAAAGGTATGAAGGCCGAAGGAAATGTGGAAATCATGGAAGGTACGCTGAATATTACCCAAAGTGGTAATCTCGTAGTCGATGGTAATGATTTGAGTTACGTCACTTCTCTGAGATCCGACAAGGACATCAACATTTCGGGCGGAACTATCACCATCAATAATACGGCTAATGGCGGAAAAGGTCTGAGCGCCGAACAGAATGTTACCATTGATGAAACGAATGCCACGACAGTACTCAATATTACTGCCAACGGTATTGGCGGTACTGCCGAGACAAGCGGCGAAAGCGGTGGCGGAACAGGAACTCCTGCGTCATATAAAGTTTATGTCAGCATACCAAATTCACAAGGTGGCATGGGAGGCGGCGGTAGAGCCTGGAGCAATCTTTATCTCTACAAGAGCGACGGCACTTTGGTGCAGCAACTGACAAGTACCGTGCAGAAAAGTTCGGGTTACTCGAACACCACGTTCTATTACTACGACTTCCAGACTGCTAACAGCGGCACCTATTATTTTAAGAGCGACGACTATAATTCCAGAGGCACGAACTATACCATTAAGTCAAGCACATTCAGCGCTCCCTCCAACGGAGAGGATGTTTACTACAGCATCAGCAACAGTTACAGCACGAGCGGATCAACTCGCACGTACACCATTACAAATGTGACGAGCACTTACGGTGGTACTTCCGACCTTTCGGAGGATACCGGCACGGCATACAACGCTGCCGGCATTAAAGCAGACGGAAACGTGACGATAGGAGCCGGTACGGTGACAGTAAAAAACAGCGGTGCGATGAGTAAAAGCATTAAGTCGAAGGCTACTGTCACAATCAACGGTGGCAATATCACTTTGACGCCCACCGGTGCAATGCAAGTCATCAATAACGATGCTTCGTACTCAGCTGGTGTAAAAGCTGTCGATTTTTATCAAAACGATGGTGTACTTAAAATAAATTGCAGCACAGGTGCTGCCGGACGTGCCGTATCTGCCACAAATATTACCACCAATGGCGGAACTTTAACCATCACTAATTCCTGCGGAGGCCAATCTGGTAATAGCGATGACTACACTGCCAAAGGATTGAAGGCTGATAGCAAGATTGCCCTCAACGCCGGTACAATTTCCATCACCATGACTGGAAACGGTGGTAAGGGTATCAAATGTAACGGCACATATACGCAGGGAGTTTCCAGCGCTGGCGGCGGAACATCCGAAGATAACGGTCCTAAACTCACCGTTAGCACCAGCGGAAGCCGATTCGGTAGCAGCTCGAGCGGCGGTGGCGGCGGATTCCCAGGTGGTTTCCCAGGAGAGAGCAGCGGTGGCGGATCTGCCAAGGGCATTAAAGTGCAAGGAGCCATCACTATATATGGCGGTGAGACCAATATCACCACGCAAACCGACGGTGCCGAAGGTTTAGAGTCAAAAACCAGCGTAACTATCACGGGTGGTAAACATTACTTCGCCTGCTATGACGATTGCATCAACTGCAGCGGAAATATTTACTTCAATGGCGGAGTTTCAGTCTGCTATTCCAATGGCAATGACGCCATCGATTCAAATGCCGGCCGCACGGGTGCTATTACTATCGGCGATGGTGTAGTTTTTGCCTACACCACTAAGGGAAGTCCCGAAGAAGGCATTGATTGCGACAACAATAGTTATATTCAAATCACAGGTAACGGAATTGGCATCAGCGCTGGCAGCGCACAAGGCGGAGGCGGTGGATTTGGCGGCCAGTCATCTGGAAATACCATCTCGAACGCAGCACAAGGCTACTACTTCGTGACGAGTACCCTGTCATATACATCCGGCAGATACTACACACTGGCTGATAGCAGCGGTAAGAATCTCGTTACCTACAGTTTCCCCGCAAGCATCTCCAGCTCTCTGGCACTTTTTACGGCAAAAGGCATGACAAAAGGCAGCACTTACACCGTTAAGTACAGCACTACTGCGCCCACTGACGCCGAAACCGAATTCCACGGCTTATATCTGGGAAGCAGCCACGTAGGTACCACAAGTGTCACCAGCTTTACGGCACAGTAAGGCGGCAGACAGTATTTTTAGTTAAGGGTAGTTCTAAAAATTAGGTTTTAAAATTTTGTGAAGCTTTTTTTGGTCT
>CAMVJO010000022.1 GCA_947167835.1 uncultured Prevotellaceae bacterium | reverse complement strand
TCAGCACTGCGGACACATTATTTAGCGATTCTCAACTTTTACCGGACACCAATAACTTTCTTTCAGTATGAGGCACGAAAAATGCCCAAGAAATTAAGTCCGAGATAAAAACAAATATCTCGGACTTAATTTTATTTATCTTGCAATTAGGCTTCGGAAACGAAAAGTTGTCCACAGTTGTGCTGCTTTTATTCATCGGTATTTTCGCAATATTTGGAGATACGATTTTTTTACCCCAGAAATAAGGGCAAATAGCTCCGAGATAATTTTGAATAGTGCCGAGCTAATTTTGAATAGTGCCGAGCTAATTTATTTTTGCTCGGAACTAAATTCTGTTATCTTAGAGCCAATTAACCCCAAATTGCCCATTAACCCCATTTCTCCCAAGAAAAAATCCGCAAACAGGTCGTTATAACGTAATAACGGGATAACGGTATTACGAAAAGCCACAATAGAAACCAAGGCGTGACAATGCTCAAATTAAAACACAAAGAAAGCGAGACACAAGTCCGTGGGGACTATGTGTCTCGCCTTGATATTTAGCGATAATACGCTGTAAGCGCGTTATTGCTTACGGCAAAGATTAGCGATTCAGCACCTTTACGTTTTTAACTGTGCCATCGCTCTGGCGAATGCTCTTGATGAGCAAGCCTTTGGCGTCATCTGAAACCTTGCGTCCGCTCAAGTCATAGGTAACAGCTGTGCTACCGTTCGTAACGTTGAGACTTTCGATGCCATCGGCTTCATCGTCGGTGAGGGTGTACCACTGAATTTCAGTAGCGTGCTCTTCTCCACCGCCAAGGTAGATACTCTTGACACCAACCGCGGTCCAATCTGAGATATCCATGTTGAGATATGCAGCACCTTGATAGAAATCGTAATCCTCGGTGAAGTCATAACGAACACGTGTAAGGTCATCTGTCAGATTTCTATAATAATCCGGTGTAAATACGAGAGCTTTAGCTGCGCCACCGTCTTTATAGAAGAATTCTGCATAGAGTTTCGATGTAATCATGGGATTGCCATTGGTATCTAAGGTAGGAAGATTATATTCCATGAAATTATCTCCGTAAGTGTCCTCACCTACATAAGAGATGCTGGGATTCTGCGGAGTACCGGCAACCTCAACAATCTTAGTTAAGACAACATTTGAGTAATCACTCCAAATTAAATCGTTTGTTATGATTTGGAAATGAGCAGTACTGAGAGTACCTCTGCTTTCGTCGTAATCAAATACGACATCGTAGTCGGGACTGAAGAAGAAGTTGAGGTAACTGTCATAAACTCCTACAAACTGATTGGCAGCAAAGGTAATCTTATTACCGTCGCGGGTACCTTTCACCCAATTCTCCTCGAAGATATCGCAAGTTCCTGACAAATAAACGTCATTGCCAACAAAAGCAACGAAAACGTTACGAACTACATCACGATATGTGGTATTTAAGTCTTCAGGGTCGTCCGGAATTTTAGCAGAGAAACTATATTGGATGGGTTCTGCGTTAGAAGGCAATGTTACGAGGTCATATACCTCAAGTTCACCCTTTGTAAGGCTGATATTGGACATCTCTCCATAGCATTGGTATTCATTTACAGCATCAGAACCCTCCAAAATATAGAAATAAGAGGGGAAGGAGATTTCACCTGTCGTAGGGTTGTATGAAACCGTGGCAGAAGTAGGATAAGAGTCGTCATCCTCACTCTTATACAAGTTTATGATGAAATAGAGGTCGTAAGTATCCAGATACTTTCCGTAATACTGTGGAGATTGGAAGGTAATAGCATTGCCCTCATCGTTCAAAACACCCTTAACCCAGGCATCGTTAGCCATATAATAGCTCAAGCCGGAGATATATACATCCTTGCCATCGAAACCTACCCTGACGTTACGGTTTACTGTGGCAGCACCGGAATCATCATTGTAGATACTGTAATAAATGTAGCTCTCTGTCTGTAAACCTGCGGGAGGTGTAACGGGACTGCTTACCAAATCTTCGGCAAGAAGCTTGTGGCTGGAAGTAGCCTTGGCCTTTTGCGAACGATGATTGGACATTAACTGAGGAGTCTTGTGGCTTTTCAAAATCTGCTGCACATACTCCATTTTTGGATTGAGTTTCTGATTTCTGCTACCGAGAACAGACTGTGCACTTACCGTAGCAGTTAAGAAAACTGCGAGTAAAAGAAGCGTAATTTTCTTCATAGGCATAAAATATAAAATGTAATTTATTCTTTCTGATTACTTACAATAATTCCTTTCGAGCTTCAAAAATACATAAAAAAGAAAGATTTCTCTACCTCGAAAAAGAAAAAAGTTACAAATGACATTACTTTTTTTCCTTTAGGGCACAAAAAAATAATCTCCACTTTATTTTTCCTTATAGTAGAGGTTTTGAAAGAGGCCTACGGATTCAGAAACAAAAGAACGGGAGAAAGCCGAGAAAAGCCACATTTATACGCAAGAAAATCCCCTCCGCAATTTCTTGCAAAGGGGATTATTTTGCCTTATGCCACACTCGTTCAAAAAATATGCGAGGCGGCAGATAAAATGCAGGGCAGAAAAAGATTACTTTTCGAGCGCTTCTTCCATATTGCCCTTGATGACGTCTTTACCTGGGAAGCCAAGATGGGTTTGTGCCACAGAACCATCCTTATTGACTACAAAATAGAAAGGAATGCCCTGAACTTCGTAGGCATCTGAGACAGATTTCCACTGTTCCTTTGTTAAATAATAATGATCTCCCTCAATGCCGGGCATCATCTCGTTGAAATCTTTCTTAGGTGAGGTCTCGCCCGTGATATATACGAACACGCAACCTTTTCCCTTGAGTTCCGGTTTCACTTCGTCCAGCATTTTCATAGCCATGCGGCAGGGACCACACCAAGTAGCCCACAAATCAATCAAAACGACCTTTCCTTTGTTGGCTTCTGCTACAAACTTGATGATATCCTTTCCCATTACATCTGTAGGTATGGACTTTAGCGACGGATTTTCCGACAGTTTTTCGGTTTCCTCAACCACCTCTTCCGTAACCTCCACAGCATTTTTTTCTGAAGACTTGGGATTGTTGGCGCACCCGCTGCTAATAACCATAAAAGCAAGGGTGAAAATCAATAATGTCTTTTTCATAATGTCTTTGTTGGATTAAAAAAGTAATTACTGCGTCAAGTCATTAATCATCTTGGACAAAAAGATTCGTTTCTACGAAAATATCCTGTTTTTGTAACCGAGAAGAAACGAACTTGAACGCCTAATCGTACTGAGGTCTCACCTACCCTTTCGTTAGTCAAGGCCAGCAATCAAATGACGGAAGATATCAGCCATTATCGGCTGCACGCCATCTGCTATGCGCTGGACTTCTTCGTGTGTAACCTCCACAATTTTGCCTTTCACGCCCAAATCGGTAATGACACTCATGCCAAAAATACGCATACCGCAGTGGTGAGCCACAATAACCTCGGGAACAGTACTCATGCCTACGGCATTTGCGCCCCAAACGTGGTACATGTGATATTCCGCAGGCGTTTCGTATGTCGGCCCCGTATTTGCGAGATATACTCCCTCCATCAGGCGGATTCCCTTCGACTTAGCATAATCTCTTGCCTGTTGCAACAAAGCTTTGTCGTATGTATCGCTCATATCAAGGAAGCGAGGTCCGTATGGGAAGTTCTTACCGCGCAATGGGTGCTCGGGAAGGAAATTGATGTGGTCGGTAATCAACATGAGGTCGCCGATTTCAAAATCGGGATCGACACCTCCGGCTGCGTTGCTGACGAAAAGATTCTTTACTCCCATTTCACGCATTACTCGCGTGGGGAATGTCACTTGCAACATGCTGTATCCTTCATAATAGTGGAAACGTCCTTCCATTGCAACGACTTCTTTTCCTCCTAAGTAGCCAAATAACAACTGTCCGCTATGACCTTCTACCGTAGAAATGGGGAAGTTTGGAATGTCTTTGTAGGGAAAACGATCGACAACTTCGATTTCTTCCGCTAAACGTTTGAGCCCTGTGCCAAGAACTATGAGCACTTTTGGGCGAATTGCCGAGTGATTAAGCAACCACTCAGCAGTTTCTTGTATTTTCTCTAACATAGTTTATGATTGTTTGGTTAAAAATTTCCTGTTGTTTGTCGGAAACAAACTGAATGTCGATGGGAATGACAAACAATCGCTCCTTTATATTATTATATAGGTGTAAAGCCGAAAGACGTGCGAGGTCTTTTTCGGTTATGATGATCATTTTTTCATTTTCCAGCACTTTCAGTTCGTTTTCGCCGAAGTTGTGATGATCAGCAAAGAACTTTGTGCGAAGCGCTGGGAACCTCTGTCTGAGATATGCCTCTAACGGACGAGGATTGGCGATGCCGCACAAAAGCAATGGCGAGTCTGTTGTGTATTTCTCCCGATTTTTTTCAATTTGCGGAACATTTTCGGAAGGATGCCCGAGGGCTTTGGAAAGATGTCCGTTATCTTCGTGGAGAGGTCCGGCTTCTTCGGAGAGAGGTCCTACTTCTTTTTCCTTACCTACGACATCATTTTTACCAGCCCTGAGATTTTCATTTCTTTCTCCGACGGCAGGCTGCAAATCTCCGTAGTGAATCCTACTAAAGAAGACCTGCTGATGAGGTAATGGCCGCA
This sequence comes from uncultured Prevotellaceae bacterium, assembly GCA_947167835.1. Taxonomy (GTDB): domain Bacteria; phylum Bacteroidota; class Bacteroidia; order Bacteroidales; family Bacteroidaceae; genus Alloprevotella. Next base: position 18,903 of record CAMVJO010000022.1, on the reverse strand, counting down.
AACGATGGATAATCTGCTGCTGTTCTTCTTCAGAAAGGACATCCGGACATTTTGTGACGACAATAATGTCAGCACGTCGGGCTCCACTCTTGTTTTCGCGCAACCTTCCCTCTGGAAGTACGCAGTCGGAATAGTAAGGTCGGCTATAATCTGTCAGAAGTACTGATAACCCTGGTTTTATGTACCTGTGCTGAAAAGCATCGTCAAGGATAACGGCTTTCACGTCAGGACTTTCGCTCAGGATGTGACGCATACCTTCGCAGCGATCCTCGCAAACACTTACGCGAACGGCAGGAAATTTATTTTGCAGCTGCCAAGGCTCATCTCCTGCTTCGATAGCAGATTTACACTCGGACACCCATCGAAATCCATGCGACATACGTCCGTAGCCTCTGGACAAAGTGGCACATTGCAGCCCACTTTTTTGCAATAGCCGGAGCAAATATTCCGTATGTGGCGTCTTACCCGTTCCGCCCACGCTCAGATTTCCGACACTCACGGTCGGAATAGGAAATTGCTGCTCTTTAAGTATGGAATGGTCGAACAGAAAATTCCTGATGGCCATGATAGCAGCATATATCCACGAGAACGGACGCAATAGCCACATCACTTTTTTAATTTAGATTGGGAATATATGGCAGACGTGCCTGCAACATATCATTTTTGTCGAAGTTGCTGATAAACATCATGGGGCGATAATACACACCCAGGATATCTTGCAATTTATTCTCGTAGTAATTCGGTTTAGTTGCCTGCTGCAATTGAGCAAACCAGTCTTCTGGCTGCGGATATGAAGCTGTAACGGGATTTTTCTTCATCTTAGCCAATTCTGCTGCCTTATTAACGGCATCTTCCAGCGTACCAAGTTCATCTACCAGCTTGATTTTGATGGCTTGTTCTCCAGTCCAAACGCGTCCTTGGGCAATTTCGTTCACTGCCTCCTTAGTCATTTTTCTTCCGTCGGCAACACGAGTAAGGAATAGGTCGTAACCTCTCTCTATATAGGCTTGAAGAGCCGAACTTTCCTGAGAATTAAACGGACGTCCCATCATTCCGAAATCACTCGTGGCGTGAGTTTTGACTACGTCGAAGTGAAGACCAAGTTTCTCGGTAAGAACGCCAGAAAAGTCGGGAATCATTCCGAATATTCCGATGCTACCCGTAATTGTCGTAGGCTCAGCAAAAATATAGTCGGTGGCACACGACATATAGTAGCCGCCACTGGCAGCCAGTCCGCTCATAGAGACAACTACCGGCTTCTTTGCGCGAAGTTGCTGGATGGCACGCCACATTTGCTCGGAGGCGTATGCAGAACCACCAGGGGAATTGATACGTAGTACGACAGCCTTTACATTTTCGTCCTTTTGGAGTTCGTCTAAGTCCTGAATAACTTTAGAACCCACGATATTACTTTCGCCTCCAAAGCTGAAATTGGATTTGCTGTCCACGATTTCGCCCTCGGCATAGTAGATAGCCACATGATCCTCGGAGGTATTTGAGGCACGTTCGTCCTTTGCAATTTTAGCCAGGTCGGAAACTTCAACCATGCTGACTTCGCTTTCACCAGTGTAGTTGCGCAGCATATCACGTACGTTATCTACATAGCAAAGTGTGTCCACTAATTGCGCAGCCTTGAAATAATCCTTGTTTTCAAAAGGAATGTAGCAAGTATCTATGGCCGCATTCAAAGCTTCTGCCGTGAAAGGACGCGTTGCTGCCATTTCTTCTGAAACACTCTTCCAGATACTATTTAAATACTCCGAGGTTTGCAGGCGATTTGCCTCACTCATTTCTGTATTTATGAAGGGTTCTACAGCACTCTTGTAAGTTCCTACGCGAAATACCTGGATTTTCACGCCTACCTTCTCCAAAAGATCTTTATAAAAGACAGGTTGCGCAGCAATGCCGTGAACATCCAACATTCCCGACGGATTTAATGCCACTTTGTCGGCAGCACTTGCCACATAGTAGGCACCTTGCGCATAATTGTCGGCATAAGCCAGCACAAACTTCTTGGATTCTTTGAAATCAACCAGACTTTTGCGCAGTTCCTGCAACACGGCATAATCGGCTGCGACAGTACCGCCTTCGATAAAGATGCCTTTGATATTTTTGTTGGACTTGGCTTCTTTTATAGCGAGTTTCAAATCTTCCAGTCCTTGTGTTTCATTTACTTCGTTGAAGATACCTGCAAAAACATTCTCTTCAGCGCGTTCGTTAATGACGCCGTCTAATTTTATGTGCAACACCGAATTGCTTTTCACCTTTGGAGTGGTACTGCTCGACACGACAATGGCAATCATCATGAAGAAAGAAAGAATTGCCATGAAGACACCTACAAAGAAGATGCCGACAATAGTGGCTAAGACGTATTTCAGAAAATCTTTCATTTATCTGTTGTGTTTTATTATGTTGTAAAAATTCTGTTATTTCGACTTTTCGGGAATTATTCCGGAAGTATTCAGTTTATCAGGATAGCAATGAAACGATAAGGGCGACATCCTTCAACTTTCCGCGTATCTGTTTATTTCAAAGTTCGATCTGCAATTCTACAGGGCAGTGATCGGAGCCGAAAACCTCCTGATGTATCGCAGCAGCCTGGAGATTGGGCACGAGACGTCGGCTCACCACGAAATAATCTATGCGCCAGCCTGCATTCTTCTCGCGTGCTCTGAAACGATATGACCACCACGAATATTCTTCGGCCTTATCGGGGAAGAAATGTCGGAAGGTATCCACGAAACCCGCGTCGAGCAAGATGCTGAATCGTTCGCGTTCTTCATCAGTAAAGCCTGCGTTTTTTCTATTTGAGGACGGATTTTTCAAATCTATCTCTTTGTGGGCGACATTCAGGTCTCCGCAGAAAATAACGGGCTTACGACTGTCGAGTTCCTGGATGTATGCCAGAAAGTCGCGCTCCCATTGCATACGATAGTCCAGGCGTCGCAATCCGTCTTGGGAGTTTGGCACATATACGGTGATGAAGTAGAAATTATCGTACTCCAACGTGATGACTCTTCCCTCGTGGTCGTGTTCGTCACGCCCTATTCCGTAGGTTACTGCCAGCGGATGGTGTTTAGTGAAGATTGCCGTTCCGCTATAACCTTTCTTGTCGGCATAATTCCAGTAAGATTCGTAGCCATCGAAGGCTAAATCAAGTTGTCCTGCCTGCATTTTCGTTTCCTGCAGGCAGAAAAAATCGGCATCCAAGCTCTTGAAGGTTTCTGCGAAGCCTTTTCCCATACAAGCCCTAATTCCGTTTACATTCCATGAGATACATTTCATGTTTTTTCGCTTATTTATTACGCCTTTGCGTCTTTTACGACAATAATGCAAGCAAAAATACAAAGTTTTTCTTATTTTTGCAAAAAAATCATGCACTATATGAAAATTCGACTACTTTTACTCCTTATATATATATATTGTGTGCCTCAAATGGTGGCACAATCTTGGATAGATTTCAGCGAAATCATCCAGAACACGGGAAGCATCATGTGGCAGCAGCCCATTGAGGTTTCGTATGACTTCGTAAACAAATCCACACGCGAGATTAATATTACCGAAGTCCTCACCGACTGCGAATGTACCGCCGCAACCTACACGAAAGCGCCCATACCGCCCGGAGGAAAGGGAAATATCAAGGTGAGTTTCACGGCTAATCTGCTGGGACACTTCAATAAATCCATTTTGGTCTTTACCAATCTGAGCGAACAGCCTACTACACTTCGTCTCACGGGAGACGTTGTCATCGAGAAACAGGTTATTCCCGACGAACTCCCCATAAAAATCGGAGAACTCCAACTTAGCACCAACGAGATAGAATATGACGACATCAACCTCGGAGATATTCCATCGAAAACCATACAAATCTACAACGGCTCGAAATCAACATACCGTCCCTCGTTGATGCATCTTCCTCCCTACCTGAATGCTACGTGCAAGCCCGAGGTAATACGTGGTGGACGCAAGGGAGAAATCACTATCACGCTGGACAGTCGCAAACTCAACGAGATGGGGCTTTCGCAGTCCACGATATATCTCTCGCGCTTCGAGGGAGACCGCATCGGACAGGACAAAAGCATCCATATCTCCGCCACACTACTGCCCGAAGCCGTGAATATGCCCGTTCACTTGGAGATGGCTCCGATTATCAGCATAGACAGCACACTTGTCATCGTGGCATCTCCTGAAAAGAAGAAGGTAAAAGGCGAACTGTTGCTGACAAACAAAGGTCGCACGCCACTCGAGATCAAGAAACTGCAGGTATATAATCCTTCTATCGGAGTAAGTCTGCCTAAGCGCGTGATACAATCTGGCGAAACGGTGAAACTGAAAGTTAGTGTGAACCGCCAATTCAAGGATTCGCGCGGTCGTTTCCGCATCCTGATGATTACCAACGATCCGCGCCACGGAAAGGTAACAATTGACGTTCTGCAAAAAAACAAGCAAAAATAGCGTTCTATTTAAAAAAGAATTCATATCTTTGCAGTCCGAAATCGGAAAGTAGCGCAGTTGGTAGCGCACTACGTTCGGGACGTAGGGGTCGGGCGTTCGAGTCGCCTCTTTCCGACACGGTACAGAGGAAAACCTAAGCGAAGACATCATGTCATGCAGGGTTTTCCTCATTTTTTATGCCCCTAAGGAAAGTGCCAGAGCACCTGATTCTACAAGCCTTCCCAACGATTTCTTGCGATATCTCGTTGATAGAGTTATCCACATCCACGCACAAAAACATTCGTACCAACTTCAAAAAATGCTCCGAGAAATAAATCCGAGCAAAAAATGAGTATCTCCGAGTTAATTCTAATTATCTCCCAATTAGTGTTTGATAGTGAAAATTTATCCACCTCTATGCGCCCTTTATTATTCGATATTTTCGGGGTTTTTCGGGATACAAAAATTTGCCCACAGAATAGGTGCAAATAGCTCCGAGCTAAATTTTTTTATCTCCGAGCTAAATTTAAAAAGTGTCGAGAGAATTTTTTTTGCTCGGAGATAAATTTTCTTATCTCGGCGCCCATTAACCCCAAATCGCCCATTAACCCCATTTTCCCCAAGAAACCATTCGCAAATAGTTCGCAATAACGTAATACCGTCATACCGTTATCACGAAAAAACGATTGCAAAAAAACATCCTCCGATGACCAAATAACAATCGACGCCCCACTCACAGATAAAACCGAGGAAAAAGCAATTTCCAAGGCATCACCCTACCCTTTCCACCCCCAAAATTCGACGAAACAAGCACTAAAACGAAGTTTTAACAAAACGTTTTTGCTCATGTGGCAATTATTGACTATTTTTACGGCTGAAAATGAAAAACATTCCTGAAAAATGAAGAAAAAAGGCCTCATATTGCTATTATGCTGCCTATTGCCGAACATTACAATGGTGGCACAAAATAGTGAGTTCGACGAACTGCCGAATCCTGCCGAGACCGACATGGCTTTGTGGCAGAAAACGAAGAAATGCACCGCCACATGGGGCTCTACCGACGTGCGCTACAAACAGGAAGCGCCGGCAACGGAACGTATCAGGACACTTCAGATTGATGCATGGAAGGGAGAAACGGTTAATGCACAGATCGTTATCTCCGCCAAAGAGGAAACGAAAGTTTCTTTGCTTCCCATTGCCCTCAACATGGGGAAAAAGGCACGTATCGTACCCGAAAACGTGGATATCTATGCCGTGAAATACGTGATGACCGATGAACTCAACAAAGACGGCAAGGGAGGATGCGGACACCGCAAGAAAGAAGATTTCGACTCCTCACTTGTGGCCGATTTCCTCGACCCGATGAAAGCTGGCGATGTGCTGAAGATAGATAGTCACCACACCCGTCCCGTTTGGTTGAGCATACACGTTCCTGCCGACGCACAAAGCGGTGCATATTGCGGCACTATTGTCATACAAGACGCAGAAAACAAACCGATAGAACGCCTCAAATTACGAATAGACGTGTCGCATCGCACACTTCCGGCCCCGAAAGAATGGAAATTCCACCTCGACCTGTGGCAGAATCCGTATGCCGTGAGCCGTTTCTACAAAGTAGAACCATTCTCTGACGAGCATTTTGAACTGATACGCCCCATAATGAAACGGTATGCCGAAGCAGGTGGAAAAGTCATCACGACATCCATCATCTACCGCCCATGGAACGGACAGACCGAGGATGCCTTCGACAGTATGATAGAATGGCGCAGAAAGAAAAACGGAGAATGGGCTTTTGACTACACCATATTCGACCGTTGGGTGGAGTTTATGATGGGAATGGGCGTGACAGAACAGATTACGTGCTACTCCATGATTCCCTGGAAGCTGTCATTCCGCTTTTACAACGAGGCAACAAAGAAATATTCCTACCTGAAAGCCGAACCCGGCAGCAAAGCCTTCGAGATATTCTGGAAACGTATGCTTATCGACTTTGCAGCACATCTCAAGTCCAAGGGATGGTTTGACCGCACCTACATAGGAATAGACGAAAGGAAGATGGAACACGTTATCGCCACATTAGAGGTGATTCGCTCCGCCGATCCGCTCTTCAAAGTAGCATACGCCGGACATTTCCACAAGCAACTGGCCTACGAATTGGACGATTACTGCGTGGCCTACGGACGGGAATTTCCGGACAGCGTGAGAGAACAACGTAAACGCTACGGCATGAAATCTACCTACTACACCTGTTGCAGCGAACCCTTGCCAAATTCTTTTACCTTCTCGCCACCTGCCGAAAGTGCTTTCCTCGGACTCTATGCTGCCGCACAAAACTATGATGGCTACCTGCGCTGGGCATTAAACAGCTGGACAAAAAATCCGTGCCTCGACAGTAGGTTCCGTACATGGGCAGCCGGCGACTGCTATCAGCTATATCCCTCGCGACCAGGCACAAGTAGCAGCAGCATTCGCTACGAAAAAATCCGGCAAGGCGTACAGGACTACGAAAAGGTACGACTGCTCAGAATGTGGCTCAAGGAAGAAAACAACCAGAAAGGATTGCAAAAACTCAACGACCTGCTTAAACCTTTCGACAACGACCAGATTCTGCTTCATCCCGCAGCCGATATCGTAAATACCGCAAGAAAAGAGCTCAACAAACTGTAAAACAAATATTTGCAGCGAACTATTATACCGAAAGAAGAATATAATAAAACAATAAAAACAGATAAATTATGGCACAAGTACCAGAATTCAAGTATGCTCCCATGTTCCAGATAGAACGTGACACTACGGAGTATTACCTCCTGACAAAAGACCACGTTTCGGTGGGCGAATTTGAAGGAAAACCCATGCTGAAAGTAGAACCCGAGGGACTAACGCGCATGATCAACCAGGCATTTCGCGATGTCTCCTTCCTGCTTCGCCGTAGCCACAACGAACAAGTGGCAAAGATACTGAAAGATCCCGAAGCCTCGGACAACGACAAATATGTCGCCCTGACATTCCTGCGCAATGCCGAGGTAGCAGCAAAAGGCCAGCTGCCAATTTGCCAGGACACGGGCACAGCCATCGTTCACGGTGAAAAAGGACAGCAGGTTTGGACAGGTTTCTGCGACGAAGAGGCCATTGCCAAAGGCGTATATAAGACCTATACGGAAGAAAACCTGCGCTATTCACAGAATGCTCCGCTGGACATGTATAAAGAAGTGAATACCCGCTGTAATCTGCCCGCACAAATCGACATTGAAGCCACAGAAGGAATGGAATACCGCTTCCTTTGCGTCACAAAAGGCGGAGGTTCGGCAAATAAGACCTACCTGTATCAGGAAACCAAAGCCATACTGAATCCGCAGACGCTGGTACCTTTCCTTGTGTCGAAGATGAAAACACTTGGAACGGCAGCTTGCCCGCCATATCACATAGCTTTCGTCATCGGAGGCACCAGTGCTGAGAAAAACCTGCTCACAGTAAAACTGGCGTCCACACATTTCTACGACGAACTACCTACTACCGGCGACGAAACCGGACGTGCCTTCCGCGATGTGGAACTCGAAAAGCAATTACTCGAAGAAGCCCACAGAATAGGTCTGGGCGCTCAATTCGGAGGCAAGTATTTTGCACACGATGTCCGCGTTGTCCGCCTGCCGCGCCACGGTGCTTCATGCCCCGTTGGACTTGGAGTGAGTTGCTCCGCCGACCGTAACATTAAGTGCAAGATAAATAAAGATGGTATCTGGATAGAAAAAATGGACGACAACCCAGCTTCGCTTATTCCCGCAGAACTCAGAAATGCAGGCGAAGGCGGTGGCGTTCGCATAGACCTGAATCGTCCGATGTCAGAGGTTTGTGCCGAATTGAGCAAGTATCCCGTAAGCACCCGCCTATCACTGAACGGAACCATCATAGTAGCCCGCGATATTGCCCACGCAAAACTCAAAGAGCGCTTAGATGCCGGAGAAGACCTGCCCGATTACATCAAGAATCACCCCGTTCTCTATGCAGGACCCGCCAAAACACCACAAGGATTGCCGTGCGGTTCTATGGGACCTACGACTGCAAACAGAATGGATCCGTATGTAGATCTTTTCCAAAGCAAGGGCGGTTCAATGGTGATGATTGCAAAAGGAAATCGTACGCAGATGGTGACCGATGCCTGCCAGAAACACGGAGGTTTCTACCTCGGTTCCATCGGAGGCCCCGCAGCTATTCTCTCTTTGAATAGTATCAAGAGCATTGAGTGCGTGGAATATCCGGAATTAGGCATGGAAGCCGTTTGGAAGATCGAAGTAGAAGATTTTCCTGCCTTCATCCTCGTCGATGACAAGGGAAATGATTTCTTTCAGACCGTGAAACCACGCTGTTCAAAGTGCTAAAATGATTTAGAATACCATTAAATAATCATTCAGAAACCTTAAATAATAATTATACGAGAACAAATATGAAAAAGCTAAAGAAAACATTTTTATTCCTTTTAGCATTATTAGGCGTTGTCTCGGCAAATGCTATTTCAATGCCCAAGTTTGCCACTTCTGCCGAAGATGCTACATGGTATTACATATGTTTCCCGCAAGGAGAGCACTATCTCAGCGACCGTGGCAACAATACCAAAATGCGCGCCGTGGCTTTCAATAGCACAAACGCAGGAAACAAATGGACACTCATCGGTACGAAAGATAACTTCAAACTGATGAGTCAAAACAACCGCTACGTTTATTTTCCAGGCACATCTGTAGAATACGTAGCCTCAACAACTGAAGCAACTTCCTTCCGTCTGATAAGAAATGAGGCAGACGATGATTATTGGGAACTGCAACGCACGGACAAAGAAAACACTTCTTTGGCACGAACCAAGCTTACGGCAAGTTCTACCGTACGCGATTCTATTTCGGGCACATCTTTCTCAGCCGTTCGCTTCGATGCTATAGATAATCTCACACCCGATTTCAGTAATAGCGGCAACGACACATGGTATTTCCTACAATTCCGCCATGGAGCCCAGACTGTTATTGCAGATAAGGGCAACAACACAAACGTAGCTCAGGCAGACATGACGAGAAGCGACAACGTTTTGTGGAAACTGGTGGGCGATAAGGAAAGTTTCAAGATTATAGGAAAATCCGGACGCTACCTTTATTATAATACTTCGACACAACGTATCGCAGCTACGGCAACAGCATCACAAGCCGGCACATTCCGTCTGGTTCAGACCGAGAATTCAACTTATAGCCCCGGTTGGATGATTGAAGAATCCGAACATTCAGGCTATTACTTCAATGCCTGGGGCGGTGTAACGGCAGGAAATACCGTTGGCCTTTGGAATTCTGCTTCAGACAGCAACAATCCTATTGCTTTCATCAATGAAGCCGATTTTGAAGCGCTGGAATATACCGTAAACAGCCTGAGTTCCTACACTCCCGAGCACACCTCCACACTTTGGTACAACGTTCCTGCTGTTTTGGGCAAGAAACTTTGTGGCGATGTGTGGAAAGACTATGCTTTACCCCTGGGTAACGGACAGTTGGGCTCCACTTTCATTGGCGGAGTCTATAAAGAAGATTTGCAGTTCAACGAAAAAACACTCTGGACCGGCCGAAGCACAGACAACAGCACAAGTGGAAGCAAGTATTCCGCTGGTAACGGAGGATATGGCGGCTATCAGAATTTCGGAGACATCATTGTTAAAAATATTGATACCGAAACTTTTGATTTTGACGCGTCTAAAAAAGCTACAGACTACCTTCGCACATTGGATCTCAGCACTGCAACTGGAAGTGTCACCTTTAAGAATGCAGACAAGAGCGTAAGTTACGAACGCAAGTACATTGTCAGCAATCCGGACAACGTTGGCGTATATATGTTCACCGCTAACAAACCTGGAAAGCAAAGTTTACGAATCAATCTCGTATCTGGCAAACCCGGTGTCGATGCTACTTCAAAATATGAGGAAGGTGAAGCATATTTTAGTGGGAAACTCGAGACAGTATCGTACAATGCCCGAATAAAAGTGGTAAATAAAGGAGGTACTTTACGCACGAGAATTACAAGTATCGAAGTGCTGAATGCTGATACCGTATTAATATATATGGCTGCCGGAACAGATTACGATATTTACTCCAACAGCTATACAAATGCCACGCTGCGAAGCAATCTTGCCTCGACAATGCAGGAACGTATCACGAAGGCAGCGCAAAAATCATGGGAGCAAATCTACGAAGATCACGTAGCAGATCATCAACAATACTTCAATCGCGTAGATTTCCAGATAGATGCTGCTAAGAACAACCAGCCTACCAATCAGTTGGTGGACAATTACACCACATACAAGGGCACTACCAATGCAGGAGCCTTGATGCTTGAAAAATTATACTTCGATTATGGTCGTTACCTGACCATTGCCGGTTCGCGCGGCATAGATTTGCCCACAAACCTGCAGGGTATTTGGAATAATAACTCCAGCGCTCCATGGGGAGCCGACATTCATGCCAATATCAACGTGCAAATGAACTATTGGCCGGCAGAACCCACAAATCTCTCGGAACTACATCTACCTTTCCTGAACTATATCATTCGTATGGCCGAGACAAAAGAATGGAAGCAGAACGCAAGATCTCTTGCCGGCCAGTCAGTGGGTTGGACCTGCATCACAGAGAATAATATCTTCGGTGGACGCGGAAATTTCCAAGAGAACTACGTTATTGCCAACGCATGGTACGTTACACACCTCTGGCAACATTATCGTTATACCCTTGACCGCGATTTTTTGAAGAAGGCTTTCCCCGCAATGTGGGGTGCTACTCAATTCTGGATGGAACGTCTTGTAAAAGCAAGCGACGAAACATACGAATGTCCTAACGAGTATTCTCCAGAACACGGACCTAGCCGTGAAAATGCCGTAGCTCATGCTCAACAACTCGTAGCAGAACTTTTCTGCAACACACTTGATGCTATTGAAGTCCTTGGAAGCGATGCCAATATCAGCGAAGAAAACATCAATAAACTGAAAGAACGTTATCAGAACCTTGATAAAGGTCTGGCAATCGAAGAATACACAGGAAGATGGGGAAATACCGTCAATGGTATCAGCTCTGGTACGAAGATTCTGCGCGAATGGAAATACAGTGACTATACTGCCGGCGCAAATGGCCACCGTCACGCAAGCCACCTCATGTGTCTTTATCCGTTTAGCCAAGTTGAACAAGGAACTGACTTATTTAATGCTGCAGTAAACTCACTTCAACTTCGCGGAGACAACTCTACCGGTTGGTCTATGGCTTGGAAAGTAAATATGTGGGCACGTGCCAAAAATGGTGCCCATGCTCACCAGATTTTCGACTACGCTCTGATTCCAGGAAGCGGCAGTGGTGGTGTTTTCTACAACCTTTTCGATGTTCATGCTCCCTATTATTTCCAAATTGACGGTAACTTCGGTGCTTGCTCCGGCATGGCCGAAATGTTACTTCAAAGTCATACCGGCACACTGGAGATATTGCCAGCACTTCCTACGCAACTCTGGCGCAGTGGTCATATCAAGGGTTTGAAAGCCGTGGGCGATTTCACCGTAGATATCACTTGGAAGAATGGCGCTGCCGACTACGTGAGAATCGTATCGAACCAGGGACAACCTCTGCGCGTGAAAATGAAGAATGTGGCTAATGCAAATTATTTCTATATCAACGGACAAATAATTACGCCGACGCAAATAACAACAGACCTCGTTGAACTCAACGCACAAGCGGGAGACGAAATTTATATCTTTATGAATTCCGTTCCAGTGGGTTTTAAGACGGCAACACTGGCCTCTGCTCGTCCAAAAGTTAGCATTATTTCGCGCACTATCTCAGTCAGTGGTGATGTGCAATCGGTAGAAATTACCGATTTACAGGGACGAATGTTGAAACGTACCCACAAAAACAGCATTAAGGCTCCGCAAAACTGGGGAAACCTGATGCTTGTAAAAGTTACCGACAGCAAAGGAAACATTAGTGTGCAGAAAATCGGCCTTTAGTCCGTTTTCACACAAATAATAAGGTATTGGGGATTTGCTTCATCAAGGCAAATCCCTTTTTTTTCCAATAATCGATATTTTTGTTCGCATAACTAAAAATGCCATACGTCCAATACTAAAAAGCTGGGGCAAAATGATTATTACCGAGAGGAAAGGCCTCTTAACGAGAGACAAACTGCCTTTTACAAGAAGAAAAAACGACTTTTATCAAAGATTATCACAGGTTTTTTGGCTGGATAAGCAGGCTTTTCGCCATATTTTCATATTTTTGCAGGAAAATAACGAACGTATGAACAGACATATACTACTTTTGCTGTTGCTTCTGTTTGCAAGCCTCAGCATTACCGCACAGGAAGTACGCACTACGGCCGATTCTCTGGCTGCCGAGCAGGATTCACTCGTACACAATCTGCAAAACCAGTTGCAGGAACTGAAACTGCAAAGCATTATGATGCAGGAAGAGTTGGAAAGAACCGGAAAAAATGCGCGAATGGATTCGTTAGCACGAGTGAACAGAAAATTGCGTATCGACTCGCTGCGAAAAGTGACGAAGGGTTTTCCGCTTGTTGTGGAGGGTGACACGCTTTTCACGCTCTATGCTGCTAAAGGCGGTATGCAACCGGATATGCGCGTGAAGGAAATGTTGCAGAAGATTGAGGCATTAGGGCGTCGCATCACGATAAAAAAAGATTCCGTAGTAGTATTCAACGGAGAGTACTTTTCCGACGTGATGGCAGGCGACATAGTGATTCTTAGCGTGACAGATGTCGATGCTTTGTGGCAGGACACCGAACGCGAGGCGCTGGCAACGAAATATGCCGAGGTGATACAGCAAAAGATTTCGGATATGCAGGACAAATATGGGCTGAGACAGAAACTTATCGGCTTGCTTCTTGCGGTTTTTATCATAGTTCTGCAAGTTTTCCTCATCAAATTCACCCTCAAACTGTTCAGGAAATGGAAGTTCCGCCTGACGCGTTGGGCAGTAAGTCGCAACAAAAATGCGGTAATAAGGGACTACGGCCTACTTAATTCGCACCGACAGGGACTTATGTTCCTTTTCATCTATAGGATTGCGCGCATACTGCTGATTGCCCTCCAACTGCTTATCAGTATTCCCGTGCTGTTCTCTATTTTCCCCGAGACAAAGACGCTTACGATTACGATACTGAGTTATATCTGGGTACCGGTAAAACAAATTGCCGCCTCCTGCATAAGTTTCCTACCGAGCCTGTTCCAGATAGCCATCATCTATTTATGTTTCCGCTATCTGGTGCGCGCCACTAAGTACCTTGCCGACGAAATAGAGCACGAACGCCTCAAAATCAACGGTTTCTATCCCGATTGGGCGCAACCCACGTTTTTTATACTGCGCGTACTGCTCTATTCCCTGATGCTCATTATGATTTGGCCGCTGCTCCCAAACTCCGATTCCGAGATATTCCAGGGTGTGTCCGTCTTCATCGGTATTATCGTGTCGTTGGGTTCTACTTCTATCATAGGAAATACCGTAGCCGGCATGGTAATGACATATATGCGACCGTTCCATATCGGCGACTACATTAAAGTGGGCGACACCGTAGGAGAAGTTATCGAAAAGACCGTACTCGTCACTCGAATCCGCACAAGGAAGAATGAAGTTGTCACCATTCAGAACTCAAATCTCATGGGTTCTCAAACTTCCAACTTCACTGTTGCGGCAAAGAACTACGGTCTTATCGTACATACCAAGGTTACCATAGGCTATGACGTACCTTGGCAGAAAATCAAGGACATTATGGAGACGGCTGCCCTCGAAACCAAAGGTATCAAGCGACAACCGAAACCCTTTATGATGATTACTTCGCTCGATGACTTCTATGTGGAATACGAAATCAATGCTTACACTCAAAATGCCACAGAATTGCCGAAAATATACTCCGAACTGCATCAGAACCTCCTACGTCGCTTCTTTGAAGAGGGAGTGGAAATCATGTCGCCCCACATTTATGCACGACGTGACGGCATAGACACTCAAATGCCACCTGAATACCTGAAATAAGTGGCACGAAGCAAACAAAAAGTACTCAAACTTCAACAAATACTGAAAGTTTTTTTCGTATATCCCGCATTATTTCATCATAAGTAGTATCTTTGCAGTCCTTTTCCACCTGTCGCAAGATTTTTCGACAAGAAAGGGCCGGAATGGATTTGACAGCAGGAGAAAGGGTACGTAAGCACGCAGTGCGCCTTGAGAGTGGGCACTTAAAACTCGGCTCTTAAAAAATTTAACTGGCGAAAACAGAATGGCTCTCGCTGCTTGATCTGAAGTATAGTAGGATCGCTTTATTCTGACTCCAGGAGTTGGAACGAGACATCGCCCAAAAAGCCGTTTTTTCCGAGGCGTTTTGAAATGGCGGTGCAGGAAAATCGGGAATAGTCTGCGGCGGCCTCACGCCATAGGCGAAACTTTAGAGGATAAGGTGTCGGTTGGTAGCTTCGGTCTTGCCGACACACGAAAATCAAAGCGAAGATAAGCGTGTAGAAAGCGTATTGGTTCCCTGTTTGGACGAGGGTTCAATCCCCTCCCGGTCCACTTTTCTCAACATTTGCTTCGAGACTTTTTCCATAGTCCCGAAGCATTTTTTTGCTCGAAGAAAAAAATTTTTATCTCCGAGCAAAATAAAATTAGCTCGACACTTTTTAAAATTAGCTCGGAGCTAAAAAATGATACCTCCGACCTAATCACCCCCAAATTGCCCATTTACCCCATTTACCCCAAAAGAAAATTATTCAAATGGCTCGTTATAACGAAATACCGTCATACCGTTATAACGAAAATCCCCCAAAGAAATCTATAACAACAACTTATTCGCCCAGGATGCCGCGCAATATTTCGAGAGCCTGGCGCATACTCTGAACAGATGCGACTGTCATGCGGCGCTTGCCCTGATTTTCGTCAAGTTTGCAGGAGCGCAGGTGATTCATGGCGTAGTCTATGACTTTCCCGAAGGTTTCACTTTGATAGAAGGCGCTGTCGAGCTGCGAAACGAAGTATAAAATGAGTTTACCTCTATGTAGGCAGAGTCTTTCCACGCCACATTTCCGGGCAAGTGTGCGCAACGGGACGATACAGAGGAGTTCTTCGCCCTCAGTAGGCATCTCGCCAAAACGATCCAGCATACGCAGACGAAAAGCCTGTACTTCTTCCTGCGTTTTCAGGTTGTCTAATTCGCGATACAGCAACATTCTCTCTGTAGCGCCGGGAACGTATGTTTCAGGGAAGTAGGCATTTGTATCTGTCTCAACACTACAATCATCTACGAAGAAGGTACCGTCCAATACGAGCGACTTCTGTTGCTCTTGCGTGTAAAGTTCGGCAAATTCGTCGGTCTTGAGTTCCGAAAGCGCCTGCCCCAGGATTTTCTGATAGGCTTCAAATCCCAAATCTGCTATGAAACCGCTCTGTTCTGCGCCCAGCAGATTTCCTGCCCCGCGTATTTCGAGGTCTTGCATCGCAATATTGATACCGCTTCCCAGATCACTGAATGTTTCGATGGCTTGCAAACGTCGGCGGGCATCATCTTTCAGTAGCGAAAGCGGAGGCGACAAAAGGAAGCAGAAGGCTTTTCGGTTACTACGCCCTACCCTTCCGCGCATTTGGTGGAGGTCAGATAAACCAAACGTGTGCGCCGCATCAACAATTATGGTATTGGCATTGGGAATGTCGATGCCGTTTTCAACAATGGTGGTGGAAATCAAAACATCGTACTCGTGATTGATAAAATCTATAACGGTACGTTCCAGTTGTTCGGGCGGCATCTGCCCATGTCCGACAGCCACGCGTACATTGGGGACGTATTTCTCGACGAGTGCCTTCAGATTCGGCAAGGCTGCCACGCGATTTGTCACAAAGAAGACCTGTCCGTTTCTACTCAATTCAAAACCTATGGCATCGGCTATGACTTCGTGGCTAAACGGGAGCACTTCGGTCTGAATGGGGAAGCGATTCGGGGGAGGTGTCTGTATCACGCTGAAATCGCGGGCTCCCATCAGCGAAAACTGGAGCGTTCGCGGAATAGGTGTGGCCGACATCGTGAGGGTATCGACATTTACTTTCATCTGTCGGAGCTTTTCCTTCACGGCTACGCCGAATTTCTGTTCTTCGTCGATAATCAGCAAACCAAGGTCCTTGAATTTTACACTCTTGCCGATTAAACGATGCGTACCGATGACGATGTCTGTTTTTCCTGCGGCCAGATTCTCCAAAAGTTCCTTCGTCTGCTTGGCAGTTCGGGCTCGTGTCAGGTAATCTACGGTAACGGGAAAGTTTTTCAGACGCGAACGAAAAGTATTGTAGTGCTGCAAAGCAAGAACGGTGGTGGGAACGAGAACGGCTACCTGCTTGTTGTCGCAAGCTGCCTTGAAAGCAGCGCGAACGGCGACCTCTGTTTTGCCAAATCCCACATCGCCGCAAACAAGTCGGTCCATCGGGCGATTACTCTCCATATCTTCCTTCACTTCCCGCGTCACTTTATTCTGATCCGGCGTGTCTTCGTATGCAAATCCGGCTTCAAGTTCTTGTTGCAGGAAACTATCGCGACTGAACTGGAAGCCTTCCTGTTGTTTCCGCTGGCTATAAAGACGTATCAGGTCGCGGGCAATATCTTTTATCTTGTTTTTGGTGCGTTCCTTGATTCTATCCCACGCTCCCGTGCCCAACTGACTAAGTCGTGGCGGTTCGCCATCGCGTCCCTTGTACTTACTCACTTTGTGCAGGGCATGAATACTCACATACACCATGTCATTATTCTTATAACCTATCTTAATGACTTCGCGCAGCGTACCGTCTTGCGAAGGCATACGGACAAGTCCCAGGAACTGCCCCACTCCATGATCGATGTGCACCACAAAATCGCCTATCTGGAACTCACGCAATTCTTTCAGCGTCAAAGCCATCTTTCCGTTCCTTACGGGTTCTGCTTCCACGCTATATTGATGATATCGGTCGAAGATTTGATGATCCGTAAAGAAGCAAACGTGAGCATCGTCGTCGTAAAATCCTTCATGCAGCGTTTTCTTAACCGGTACAAAGGAGATACGGCGGTACTCCTCCACGCTTTCATCATTTTGCAGGATATCTTGCAAACGTTCCAACTGCTTTTCGCTGTCTGCAAGTATATATAAAGAGTATTTCCTCTGAGTAAAATCGGAAAAAGAGGAACGTACCAAGTCAAAATTCTTGTGATAAACAGGCTGAGGGTGGACATTGAAGGCA
Source organism: uncultured Prevotellaceae bacterium (assembly GCA_947167835.1). Lineage (GTDB taxonomy): Bacteria > Bacteroidota > Bacteroidia > Bacteroidales > Bacteroidaceae > Alloprevotella. The sequence goes on along the minus strand of CAMVJO010000022.1, from coordinate 1,204 downwards.
ATATGTGCGGCATCCGTTTCATTGGTGCCGTCGTTTCGCAGCAGAATCCTGCGACACGACTCCAGACGTCCCATGATTTCATCGGCAGGGGCGAGAATTTGTGTTTTATCGAAGTCCTTCACATAGTTTTCGCCGTCATTTCCTTCCTCTGCGGCGGCTTGCATGGCCTGATGTGAGAAGCCATTTTCATAGACCTCGTTCAAACAGAGGCTGATGTCGGACATCGAACGGGTTAGTACGATGGTATCTTCGGGTATTAGGTGACTAAACGGCACTTTCGCCCCATCATTTCCCATTCCGCCCGAAGAAATGATACTTACTTCCGACTTTGTCTCTTCTGATAACTGACTTTCCAACTGAAAGGTGCGGATGGATTCTACTTCGTCGCCAAAGAAATCGATACGATACGGGAGTTCGGAAGCATAGGAATAGACATCCAGCAAACTACCGCGCACGGCAAAATCACCAGGTTCGTAAACGTAATCCGTACGTCGGAATCCTAATTCAACAAGTCGCGCTGAAAGTTCCGTAAGGTCGTACTGTTGCCCAACTCCTACGTGCAAAGTATGGTTTTCTATGGTATCGCGTGCAGCAACGCGCTCTGCCAACGCACTTGGATAGGTTATTACAAAATGATGTCCGCCTTTTTTTGCTTTTCTGCCGCCTGCCTGAAGATTTGCCAAGTGCTCCGTCACTTCTGTGCGCAGCAATTCGTTGGCAACGTCGCGACGCGCATATCTGACGGCACGTTTGAAACTCGAAGGGAAGAAGAAAACGTGCTCCTTGTCGAGCAAACTCACAAGGTCCTGATAGAAATATCCAGCACTTTCCTCATCATCCAAAACACATAGGAAAACGCGGCTTTTATCTGCCCTGAAACTCAGAGTAGCCAGTACAAACGGTAAGGAAGAAGCGCATAATCCCTCGCAAAAAACAGTTTTCGGGCCATTTTCTGCGAGCAAATGCTCCATTGCCTTGAGCCGTGCATTTTTTGCATAGACTGGCAACAAATCTCTTAGGTTCATGCTGCAAATTTACGAAGAACATTCAAAAGGCACGGCGCGAAAACTGAAAAATGATAGGATTTACTCCCAATTAGTTCGGACGTATCATTTTTTAGCTCCGAGCAAAAAAAAATTAGATCGACACTATTTAGGGTTGTTCTAAAAATTAGGCTGTTTTGATTTTTCAAAGATTTTTGAGT
>CAMVJO010000021.1 GCA_947167835.1 uncultured Prevotellaceae bacterium | reverse complement strand
AATCCTGCTTTCGCTTTTGCAAAATCTTACTTCGTTTTTGTAAAAGCTCACTTTATATTGTTTTTACACGGGCATGTGGCTTTATACATACGCGAAAAAACTCACTTTGTTCGCGGGTGATTTTCGTTTCCTGCCAATTCTGTTGGCCTTTTGCGTCGGCAAGCAACCCTGACTCTCCAATTCTTTTTGTTTGCCATGGGTTACCACCCGAAATCCTGACACAGAATTTCGGTAAAGCGCCTTGCTCCCTCGTTTGTCAGATGATCGCAATCGTAGAAGTCGGATTCTGCAAAACGAGTGTCACGCGAATAGTCGCCAATGCGTACTCCATAGTCTTTTTGCAGGCTGTAAAGCAAATCGGTACAGCACTTTTCGTATCCTGCCGGGATAAATCGCATATAATCTGCCGTACAAGGAGTGCGTAGTATGACGATATCCCAGTTTTGTGCCTTGCAATATGCCACAAGTTCGCGATAGACTTTCATATTCGCCCGGGCAGCATCCAGTCCGCCGGCGATATGTTTTTTTACTGTGGCTTCGGCAAATTCCGCTGACGTAAGAACGGCTTCTTTCTTGGATATATCATAGCCTTTGTACCAGCCGAAGGCATCGCAGTCGGGGCTATCTTTACTTTCTCCTAACGAAGCGATTTTCATCTTGACGTTAGTAAACGACGAGACCTCGAAATCGTTCAGACTAATCCAACTTTCGCGGTCTAAGTCCATATATCTGCGATAGTAAATCAGACGAAATGCTTCGCCGCCCTGACGTAACGGAACATCGAACAGGATTCCTGCATCGATATTCAGCACTACGGTATGGAGGTTGCGCAATTTCTGTTTTTCTCTCAGGTCTTTCAGTAGTTTCAGGTCATATTCTCCCGATTGCGACACCTGTGCCAGATTATAGGCCGGCACTTTCATCAGCGAAGGCCGCACGCCCATATAAATATGCGACGGTCCCAGGAAAAGGATGCCGATATCGTTGGCACAACTGTCGATTTGCTGCCGTTTAGTCTCGTAGGAAGAGGGAACGGTGCGCAGCAAACATTCCAAAGTGCCGCCCAAAAAGAGAATGGGCAGGAGAAAATAGAGAAGATAACGGAGATGCGACTTCATATCGTGGCGAAATGAGGCATGAAGCCGGAATTAAAAGAAGCAATGTCCCTTGATGTCCTGCCAATGTCCGTTGGTGAAATCAGGAATGGCGACTGGCTGACTGTTATTCTGGGCAGACTGGCGACTAAGTTCGGCAATGCAGGACCATTCGGCGGCATCATAAACGTCAATGTCGAGCGGCAGTCCGTTTCTCAGGCAATAAATCAATCTTCTGTCCATAGCATAATTCATTTCGTTGATGACGCCTTTGTCATGTCCCTCCTGCCATTGCTTTGCGGCGTGAGAATGAAAAAAACGGTGGGCTTCTTCCAACGCAGCTTCGCCGGAAAAAGAAGTACCGTCGTCAAAAGAAAGAGTGGCTAAGGGATAACGCTGAGAATATCCGCGCGAACCGCAGATAGTCTGGATGCGGCTGTAATTACGTGGCGTAGTAACGTCGAGTTGTAGGAGAATGGTGCGACCAAGTACGGTGCGAATCAAAGTATTGTTGATACATCCCTCGCTTGTAGTGACAGAAACAAGATAATCCAAGCGATCGCCACGATGAATGTTGAGCAAAAGTCCGATAGGTCCCAGTCCGTGAGTAGGATATGGGTTTCCGCCATGAAAAGCGTAGTTATCCATCATCCAAGGGCTTTCTTCTTCCAAATGATGTATGTACGCGCCTTCGCAATGACGGATGTCCCCGAATTTTCCCTGCCGTGCCATTTCGAGATTGGCGAGGAAGAAAAAGTCATAGCAGCAGTTTTCTGTCATAAAGCAGTGGCGGCGTGTTTTTTCGGCCACTTCCACCAATTTCCTGCACTCTGAAACCGTTGTTGCGGCGGGAACTTCTACTGCTACATGCTTGCCGTTTTCCATTGCCTCGCAAGCAATTTTTGCGTGACTGGCCCAATCCGTGCAGATATACACGATATCCACATTTTCCTGCCTACATATCTCTTGCCAGGCCTGAGCTCCGCAAATAGTTCTGGCAGCGGGTCGGCCTGAATCGGTAAGCAATTTGTTGGCACGTGCCAGATTTTCCTCGTTAATGTCGGCAAGACAGACAATACGTGCGCCGGAAACTTCAACATATCGGGCTATCGTCTGACAACCGCGGCTTCCCGTCCCGATAAGTCCGATGCGAACTTCAGGAATGGGGTCTGTTCTGAAATTAAGTAGGGAACCGTTCATGTTTTCTCGCGCGCGTATATTTTTATTAAGGAGTTTCTCTGTTCTTATGCCTGGACTTTTGCAAAATTGCTTCGGAGTTTAGCAAAAATGCTTTGGACTTTAGCAATAATGTTCCGAACTATCGCTCTTCTGCCTCGAACTATCACGTTTTAGTCTGAGGCTATCACCTTTTTGCTCCAGTCTATTCAAGGGATGTTCTATAAATTACGTTTTTAAGAAACTGGTCTCTATTTTATTCTGCTTGTTTTTGAAATCTTTTTGCCGTCTTTAGCTTTAATTCCTTGAACCGTAGCTCGCTACGCTCCTTCGTCATTAAAGCTAAATCCAATCAAAATCTAAACAAAAACAATGCAGCCTAATTTATAGAACATCCCTCAAAAAACTCTAAACAAAAATGGATGTATCTTCTCAGACACATCCACCAATGTCAAATGACTATGATATGAAATCTATGAAACACATATTTTTCGAGGATATGTGTAACAAAGGTAATGCAGGATTATTTACGAGCCTTACCGTAACGACTCATAAACTTGTCTACGCGTCCGGCAGTGTCCACCAATTTAGACTTACCTGTGTAGAATGGGTGAGAAGTGTTTGAGATTTCAATTTTTACCAAGGGGTATGTTTCGCCCTCGAACTCAATTGTTTCGTTACTTTTGCAAGTAGAACGAGAAAGGAACATATCGCCGTTGCTCATGTCCTTGAAAACAACAGGACGATAGTTTTCTGGATGAAGATCTTTTTTCATAATTTATTTTGCTTTTTTATAATTCGTGAAAAATGGGTTAAATATTTTGGTATATGTGTAATGGTCTTATTTTTGCGGTGCAAAATTAGGAAAAAATCCTGAAACGAAAAAAATATCTGCCTGATTATTTTGTTTTTAGGAAAAAAAGAATCTTTTTTTGCGCTTTTTCAAGATGTTTCCTTTAATTTTGCTGACTGTTTTCGGGATGTTTCCGATATTCTTCCGCCTTCGCTCGTATTTTGGCCGTAGGAGAAATGGATTTTCTCGAAGAAAAACAGAAATGTAGCTTATCTTCTAACGTTTTTTAGCGACTTTTCAAGATGTTTTAGCGACTTTTCAAAGAATTATATCGTCTTTTCAATCAATAAATCTGTGATTTCAAAATATTTCTCGCATATCTGCCTCTTTTTTGCGCTCCTGTCGATGCCTATGTCGGTCTCGGCGCAACGTAGCATGGACGAATTGTTTATTTCCATGCCCCAAACGCTTGTTCCCTCCCTTCCCGTTGAAGCCAGAATGGACATGGTGGATCTTTTCCGCTCGGAAATGGAGGCCAAGGTGGACAATTATTTCGACAGGCCGTCGGTATTGGAAAATCTGAACGAGCAAGGTTTTGATTTGCAGGTTACTAAAAGCAGTAGGTTGGACGCACGCTTGTTTCTGACGGAGCAAAATGACACGGTATTGGCAGTAATTCGCACGCTCTACGTTCCGCAGGAAGATAGTCGGCTGATGTTTTTCGATGCCTCCTGGAAACCGCTGGATTTGTCCGTAGAACTCTCGTTTTCTGACTTCCTGAATCTTTCTGACGAGGCAGCAATCAAGCAATGGCGCGCACGTCTTTCGCCTTTGCACTACACTATGAAATGGCAGGACGGACAACCTTGTGTGTTGGTAGGACTTTCCTACGACCGCCTCGACATAAATTACAAAAAGCAACTGACTTCTCTCTTGCGCCTTCGCACTTTGCGTTGGACGAGCGCAGGTTTTCAGTTTTCTCCCGCCGATAATTAGTCCTTGTTGCGGACAACCTCGTAATTACCCACCTTTCCCGTACGTTTCAGGAATACTTTCTAATTCTCTTCGTGATGATAAAACATTCTCATCGCGAAGAGAATCTTTTCTCCTCGCGTTGAGAAAACTTTCTCTTCGCGTTGAGAAAACAAAAGTGCCGGCATCATTGTTTCTATGCCAGCACTTTTTGTGTGTTTGTCTGATGTAATTCGGGGAATGTCGCTTGTGATTTTGGAGAGGTCGCTTATGGCCTCAAAGAAGTCCCTTATCTTTCAGAAGAAGTTCCTTATCTTTCAGAAGAAGTTCCTTATCTTTCAGAAGAAGTTCCTTATCTTTCAGAAGAAGTCCTTTATCTTTCAGGAGAAGTCGCTAATAATTTTAGAGATGCCCTTTGCAATTTCAGAAAAATCTCGGATAAATCAAAAATGCTCAGGGAATGATGAGGGTATATCCCCAATAAATCATGTGAGCTAAGAAGGCGGCGACGATACCTCCTATGGTATGCGAGAGAATGGCCTTGGAAGTTAATTCTCTGTAGCCTAACGAATCAAGCATGGCGGTATGTGTGCTGAGATATCCGCTCCAACACATACCGATGGCGGTGAAAACGGCAATAGCGTTACCATCTACCCAACCCTGTGCCAGGAAATTGGGTAAAAGTCCGAGGGCGGCACCAACGGCTCCGAGGGCTGTAATAGGAAATGCGATTTGATGCGGATCGGTAAAGCCGAAAAGCCAACGGAATAGGAAGTCGATTTTTCCTGCAAGGAAGGGAAGTAATTCTGTTCCCTCGAAAGCAGCGCCCGTGTAGGTACCATCGTTTGAAGGTCCGAAGGTAAGCATCATTACCAAGGTGGAAATAATGAGTACGCCCGGGATAATGGCCAGTCCTATATCGACACCGCCGCGTCCTCCGTCGAGAAGAGAATTCAGTATGCGGACAAAAAGCGATTTCGGCGTTTCGTGTTCGTTTACCTGCACCAACGTGTCCTGTCCGTGGGTAATTTCGGTAGCTCTCTCGGTGGCAAATTGCGGATAAGCCTTCAAAACGAGGCGTTGCATAAGCCTTGTAGAAGTGATGCAGCCTACAAATGCGCCTACGAAGCCGATAATGGGTTCGATAAAGTAACCTTGTCCAATCATAAAGATGATAACAATCAGTCCCATGCCGAAGGCCGTACCGAAGTTCGTGAGCGAAATAAATTGGTACTTCCTAAAGAAACTGCTGAAACGTTTATCGCGCGAGAGCGTGATGATAGCGGGATTATCCGAAAGGAAAGTCATCACGGCTCCCAAGGAAGCCACGCCCGGAAGGTTGAAAAGTGGACGCATGAGCGGGCGAAGTAATTTTTCGAGCAGATCAACGACGCCGAACTCTACGAAAAGTTTGCCGATAGCGCCGGTAATGACGCAGATGCCCATGAGATAGAAGCAGGTGTTCAGCAAAAGTTCGTGCGCCGTCTTCATAATTGTATTTAGCATGGGGGCGGCACCCATTACTGCTCCCATATATCCGAAGAGTGCTGCTACAACGAGCAGGCAGACGATGCCGGAGGGAATTTTGTTCCAGATTTTGCGAAACATGTGTGTGGTATTATGTTTTTGTTTCGGGGTGGATGGTTTTTGCTCGGGATTCTTGGCTGTTTAGTCTGTCAGCAGAAAGATTATTGCGGGCTTACCGTTCCTTTATTTGTCGATAAAATTCACGTTCCAGGTCAGACCGGCATTGATGCACGACTGTTTGTCTCTCAGTGCGCCCGAAATATTTCCTTGTGTGCCCATTGTGTAGCAATAGTCGGCATGAAGTCGCAGATTGCGGTTCTTAAGCGGGAAATACTCCACGCCGCCGCCGATTCGTGTCACTTCTGTGCCGGGGAGCACGCAGTAATCGCCCGTTTTCTCACTTTTGTTTACGTCGTATGTCGCTTTGGCAAAAACTGATACGGCATCCGAGGCCTTAAACCTCACTTCTCCCATCACGGAGCAGTCGCGAAACAGGAATGTCTGCTTATCTACTGCACGGTTCATCAGGTCTAATTCTACGCGCCACTTACCAAAATTCAGGGCATTGCCGAGCGTGATATAATTGATGAACTTTCCTTCTGCAAATTCCTGGAGATTCAGGCTCCAAAGTGTCTCAAACCAGTTGTGTTGTCCGGTCCACATCAGATTATATGCGTAGATATCGTTATGAAGTACGTAGGTGCGGAAAGGACTTTGGCACACTTGCAAAAGAAAGTGGTCTTTTTGTGAATTAGTGTGGAGCGTAGCGCTGACACCCCATTGATAACACGGAATATTATTCCAGTATTCTGAAGCGAAGTAGATATTTATCGGCGCACGTTCGTATTCAAAACCGCCGATTCCCACTACTTGCTTACCAGCCGAGAGTGTCAGGTTCTTTGTGGCGTCGTAGTTCAGATAAAGCCAGTCTGTGGCGTCGAAAAATGTGGACGACGAACTGATACGGTTGAGGCGTTGGCGATAATAGTAGGAAAGGCCTTCAGTAATCTCGCCGGAAATAATGAAATTGAAGTACTTTCCCTTGAATCCGCTGTTGTCTCGGATGGCTTTGCCGTCAATATATTCTCTTTGGTAGTCTCCGCGAGCCTGGAGTTCGAGGTGTTTGATGATGTTCTCGTTCTGTGCTTTAATACTTTGGACTGCCAAGATGCTACATGCGAAGAAGCAGACGGTTTTCAGGATGTGTTGTTTTTTCATGGTATTTTTGTTTTTCTGAGCACAAAAGTATGAAAATAAAAGTGATTGCGCTTAAAAAATATGCCGTATTTTTCAGGGGGAATATCTTAATTGTCTTTTTTTGTGTCTTAGGAAGGGGGAAATGTGTCAGTATAATATTATGCCTGCTATGCCGCAAAGCAGAAGCATGAAGAGCGGTTTTACGCGGAACAGGGTAATTCCTAAGAGTGTGGCGACAAATAGGAAAATGCTGGTGATGAACTCCCACTTATCCAGGTTCAAAGAGCCGAAGATGTGCTGATTGCAGAGCAGGAGTATGGCAGCCAGTACGATACCCGGGGCTAACGGGCGCAGGAGTGTGAGCATGCTTTCCTTAATGTCGTTATTAGAAAAAATTCCGCGCAGGCGTTCGCAACATTCGCTCCAGAATACGGAGGGAAGTGCCACAGCCATCGTAGCAGTGAGGCTTCCGCCGATGACAGCCCAGAATCCTTTTCCCGTAAGTGCTACATAGCCCACGTAAGCGGCGAACTGTACGGCAAAATCGCCGGGCAACACGTTGGAAAGTGCCAGCAACTGTGCAAATTCATCAGAGGTGAGCCAGTGTTGCTGCTCCACAATCTCATGTTGCAGCAAGGCAAGCGAACCTTCTGAGCCGCCGTAGGAAAACAGTCCGACTTGCAGGAAAGACAGTAGTAGGAAAAGGAATATCATGTGGGATATACTGATTATTGTGTTGGATATCTGTTTTTTCTTAGCGCACTTCGTTTATTCTGCCTCGATCTTTTCGGATTATTTCTCCACAGGGCGCACCAATCTGCCATAGACATAGCCGCATAGTGCCGTAGCGATGACGATATAGGCGGGCGAAATGTGCAATATCACGATGAGAATGGCTGCTGCAATGGGGATGACCACAGTACTGAGGTGGATACCCACATCGCGCCCCAACTTATAGCATGGCGGTACGAGCAAAGCCACGGCTGCGGGGCGCAAACCGCGCAGGAAGTGGCGTATCCATTCGGGTGCATCGCCCATAGTGGAGAGGAATGCAATGAAAATGAAGATGAGCAGGGCAGGAATAATGGCTCCTGCCAAGGCTGCGAATATTCCTACGTATCCTTTGAGGCGTTTCCCGATGAAAGCCGCCATATTGAGCGAGAAAATGCCCGGGAAAGCCTGCGAAAGCGTTACCGTCCTGACGAATTCCTCTTTTGTCAGGACGTTCTCTTCCTCTGTCAGCGCCCTCTCGAGCGTTGCGTAGGAGTTGGCAAGCATTTGCAGGCCGTTGCGCAGGAAAAGTATGAAGATTTGTGATGTTGTCATCGGACTGTTATACGAAAAGTCATGCAAAATTACAAAAAGATTTTCTTATATATAGGGTAGTTCTAAAAATTAGGTTTTAAAATTTTGTGAAGTTTTTTTTGGTCTGTATGCTTTTTCAATCTTTTTGGCGCCATTGTCTTTAATACCTTGAACCATAGCTCGCTATGCTTCTGCGGCATTAAAAACAAAATCACTCAAAAATCTTTGAAAAATCAAAACAGCCTAATTTTTAGAACAACCCTATAGTTATTGTGTGCAGGAATAAAACAGAAATGCGCAAGAATAAAAATATACCCTTATCCACCATTTTTTACTGCCGTGTCCCGAAAACGGCTTTGGAAAACAAGTCCGAGCAAAAAATAAGTATCTCGGAGCAAATTTGAATTATCTCCCAATTAGCTTTAGATACTTGGAATTTATCCACCATTATGCGCCCTTTATTCATCGGTGTTTTCGGGGTGTTGGGAGGTGCGAAAAAATAGCCCCGAAATAAGGGCAAATATCTCCGAGCTAAAAAAAATTAGCTCGGAGATAATTTTAAATAGTGTCGAGCTATTTTTATTTTTCTCGGAGCTAAATTCTTGTATCTCCGACCTATTAACCCCAAATTGCCCATTTTTCCCATTTTCCCCAGAAAAAAATCCGCAAAGTGTTCGGTATAACGGAATAACGGGATATCGGTATGACGAAAATCGCTACGAAGGGAAAAAGCCTCCTATTTATTTAAAACAGGCAGGCCATAAAGCGAATTTTGCCCCTGAAATAATGGGAAAAAAGCACGGATTTACGTTAATCTTTGATAAAGCAGACGATATTTCACACTAAATTTGTAAATTTGCGCAGTTTAAGATGAATTTAGTAATCGACATAGGCAATACACATGCTAAGGCGGCAGTGTTTCAAGGCGAGACACTGCAAGATTCCGTGCACTGCCGTGCCAACAGTCCCGAGAAACTCCAGAGTTTCATCGAGGCCTACGCAAATAGCATCGACGCGTGCATCGTTTCGTCGGTGGGGCAAGCCAATATGCCGTTGCAGGATTTCCTGAAGTCCTGCCCATTCAGCGTTGTCGTGCTCAATGCCGAAATGAAGTTGCCGTTTGCTAATCTTTACGCCACACCCCACACCCTGGGCTCGGACAGAATGGCTGCCGTAGCGGGGGCCATGACTTGTTTCCCCGAAACAGACGTGTTGATAGTCGATGTAGGAACCTGTGTGACCTATGATTTTCTTGACGGTAGGGGCATCTATCGCGGTGGCAACATATCTCCGGGTATTAGCCTGCGCCTCATGTCGCTGCACGAGCACACCGCGCGACTTCCCTTGATAGAAAAAGACGGAGACGTGGAAGAAATCGGTACTTCGACCGAGGTGGCTATGCGTAGCGGCGTGATGCTGGGACTGCAATACGAGGTAAACGGATATATCGAGCGCTTCGTGAATCAGCACCCGCAATCGAAAGTCATCTTGACCGGAGGAAAAAAGAAAACAATGAGCATCAAATCCCATTTGAAGCCATACGTGAGCATAGACTGCCACTTGGTGGAAAAAGGCCTGAACGCAATCTTGCGACAGAATGCCGAAAAAGCCTGAAGGGTGGGGGATGATGCAGAATTTAAGTTAGAATAACCCTTGATAATATATGAATAGAAAAATAGTTTCCCTGGCAATGCTCTTTTGCATGGGAATAATGTGCGCAACGGCGCAGACAAATGGCAGTAACTCGCCGTATTCGCGTTACGGATTCGGACTTCTGAGCGATGGAGGGCAGGGTTTCAATAAAGGTATGGCAGGAGCAGGATATGCCTTGGCAGATGGACAGTTGATTAACGCCAAGAATCCCGCCTCGTACGCACAAATAGACTCTTTGACCTTCCTTTTCGATGTGGGAGTGTCGTTGCAAAATGCAAACCTCAAATCAAACGGAAGAAGTATCAATGCCCGCAACACATCGGTGGACTATATCACAGGCGCTTTCCGACTTTTCAGGGGCTTAGGCATGTCTATAGGACTTCAGCCCTTCAGTACGATAGGCTATAGCATGGAAAGCACCAGCGAAATCGTACGTCCCTCGGGTAATGTGATACAAACCGAGACGTACGACGGCAATGGCGGACTGCACAACGCATACGTGGGACTGGGATGGCGACCTGTGAAAAACCTGTCGGTAGGTATGAACGCAGGCTTCCTATGGGGAGAACTGGATCACACCATTCTCGCCTCGTTCAGCGATGCTACTATCGACAAGCGCCGCCGCGAATATCAGGCAGACATAAGTACTTATAAACTGGACTTCGGTTTGCAATACAAATTCCGTGTAGGAAGAAAAAATAACGTGCATTTAGGATTTACCTACGGACTTGGCCATACTGTAAACAATACCGCCAACTATTATGACCAACGTATCGTCTCCGGTGTCGTAGCCGCTGCCGATTCGCAGTACGTGAAAAAAGCTTTCGACCTGCCTCACACCTTCGGAGTGGGACTGGCCTGGAAATATAACAACAGTCTGACGTTTGCCCTCGACTATACCCTGCAGAAATGGGCATCGGCCAATTATCCGCAGTTAGCTCCCGGGACGACAACCTACGTAAAAGACAAAAATACATTCAATGATCTGCACAAAGTGGCCGCAGGTCTGGAATATGTGCGCAATCCCGAAGGTTTGTACTGGCGTCAGCGTGTGCGCTACCGCGCTGGTTTCTCATATACCTCACCCTATACCAAAGTAGGCGGAGAAAAAGGCCCGGCAAGCTACCTTTTCAGCGCAGGACTGGGACTTCCCATCGCCAATCGCTACACCAACAACGGACGCTCCGTAAATACTTCCGTTCCCGTGCTGAATATTTCTGTGCAGTATGAACATATCAGTCCCAAGCAGTCAGGTATGCTCTCGGAAAACTACCTCAGACTGAGCATAGGTCTGACATTCAGCGAAAGATGGTTCCAGAAATTCAAGGTAGAGTAGGGAACTCGGAATTTGGCGCTGATATCATCTGATGTATTCGTGGTGTATTTCTATTTATTACACACCTGACGACCTTTATTACGCATCCTGACAAATCTATCTCGGATATAGTTTGAAACATACCGGTATAAATATTATATTACTCCTGCTTCTGGCATCCGTACTGGGATATGGGTGCCAGAATGACATACCTCCCACCGCAAAGGAAGTGACTAATCGCGATTCGTTGCCCATTATGACAACGATTGGCGTATCTAAACTTATTTCCGACTCGGGAGTGATAAAATATAAGATAGTTGCCGAGCAATGGACCTACTATGATATGACGAAGCCGCCACGTCAGGAGTTTTTGAAAGGCATATTCCTGGAACGTCTCGACAGTAAATTCCAACCCGACCTGTTTATCTCGGCCGATACCGCATATTGCTACAACCAGAACCTGTGGCTTTTGCGCGGACGCGTGGTTTTCAATAATAAGGCCGAAGGAACCGTGCTGCATACCGAGGAACTTTATTGGGATATGGGAATACACGAATTGTATTCCAGAAAATATTTCGTCCTGACACGCCCCGAAGACCACGTGGAGGGAACAGGATTCAGAACAGACGAAGGTTTGACACGATACTTCATCACCGATGCGCGTGGATACATGCCTATGCCGCAGGATGAGGCAGAAGAAGACGAACCAGCCGACGAAACGGCAAAACAAGATTGAAGTATCAATGTCAAAACTCGTATTATTAGCCATACTTGCCTTCATAACGGCACTTTGCTACTTTTCAAATGCCCGTGTCAATGCCTTTTGGCTCAGAATGAGCGTAGATAGAAAAGGGTTGTGGCAAGGTATCTACCGTTTTATCTACCATCATCAGTTGTTTCTGCTACATACCCAACTGGCAGCCCTGATATTGGCCATGCTATGTCTGGTGTTTTATGGAGTTACTTACGCAGAAAACAATCTAAGTGGTTATATACGTGAGTATCCCTACGTCTTTCTTATTGTTACCCCCTTGCTCCTTATATATATATATGGAGTGATTCCCGAATACTTCGTCAGACGCGACAAAGGTAACCATGTACGCCGTTTTGTCCGCCTGTTTTATCTGCTTTACGGCATCATTTTCATCATCCCCGTGTACATACTGAGCCAGATTGCCTGCGCCGTGATACGTTTCTTTGGCATCAAAGCCGAAACCTTCACCAGCGTTCGCAATCAGGAGGACGAACTCGAAGATCTCCTGCGGATGGAATTGCATCAGGGCGACAACGGAGACGAGGAAAACGAGGAAGTGAAATATTTCAGGAACGTACTCGAATTTGGTGGCGTGAGCGTAGGAAATTGCATGATACCACGCACCGAAATCGTGTATGTAGATCGCACAGAACCGACAGAAGAATTGCTTAGAACGTTCATAGAAAGCGGTAAGTCGAAGATAGTTGTATGTGACGAAGACCTGGATCATATTATTGGCTACATACACCTCTCAGAACTCTTTGTATCAGGCGATTCCTGGCCGGAAGCCGTCATTTCCATGCCGGTAGTGCCCGAAAGTATGCCTGCGGCAAATCTGCTCACGCTACTGAAAAAAGAACAGAAGTCACTTGCAATTATTGTCGATGAGTTTGGCGGAACTGCCGGCATTATATCTATCGAAGACTTGATAGAAGAAATTCTTGGCGACATAGAAGACGAGCACGACTACGTGACATTGACAGGTAGACAGCTTTCCGAAAAAGAATTCGTGTTCTCCGCAAGAATGGAAGTCAAGAAAATAAATTTGCAGTACCACCTGCATTTGCCCGAAAGCGATGATTATATCACTATCGCCGGACTATTGCTCGAAAACTGCAAGCAAATTCCGCGTCCCAACGACACCATTCAAATTGGAGACTACCTTTTTAAAATAATAAAAGCAACACAGCGCAAAATAGAAACGGTAAAACTCGAAATTCAGGAAGATTCAGACGAAAATGCCGTAGCAGGGTCCTAAAAGCCTAAGAAATGAAAGATTATTCCAGGGTAAAAGTTCCAAAATACTGAGTTTAGAAAGATTGTTTCGTGACAAAAATCCAAAAAGCCTGAATAAAGAAAGATTATTTCATGGCAATAGTCTAAAAGCCGGCCATCGTTTTTGAATAATCCGGTGCGGTAAGATGAAATATCGGAAGCAAAGTGAAAAAGTGTATGCATATTTCAGAATAGCTTGACTGTCCAAATTGAAAAGTAGGCTGTAAAACAAGCGCAGCAGGCACTAAAAATATGTCTCTTAGGACTGTCGAAAGCCCGCTAAGATGAAAAAAACTACAAATTTATTTTATCAATCACTTAACTTGCATTAAATTTGCGCTGCTAAAATAGCACGACCGCCGAGACGGTCGAAAAATCATTTGAGTCTAAGAGAAAAAAACAATAAAAATACATAATTAAATGGCAGCATTACAAAAAATCAGAAGTCACGGAGCGTGGCTTATTGTCATCATCGGTTTAGGTCTTTTTGCCTTCATTGCTGAAGATGCCTTCCGCATGATTGAAACTTTGTGGAACGGTAGTCGTACCCAAGTCGGTGTTGTGGCAGGAAATTCACTTTCCATTCAAGATTACAACGAAGATGTCGAAATGCTTACCGAGACTTATAAAGTCAGAAAAGCACAAAACGGTGACACAGACCCCATTACTGACGAACAGAACGAAGAAATCCGTCGCCAAGTCTGGAGTCAGTTTGTTCGCAGCACCATTATTGCAGAACAAGCCGAGAAATTCGGCCTCTTTGTCAGCGAAGAAGAAGAACAAGAGGCGTTGCGTGAAGGGCGCGCTCAGGCTTTGCAAGATTTGGCTCCTTACTTTGGAAGCGCACAAGGCATGATAAATTTCAGTGCCTTGCAGCAATTCATCAATGAAAAGGACCAAAATATCATGCAAGCACAGCAAGCCGGACGTAGCGACATCGTAGAAGATATTCAGCGCGTATATCGCATCTGGCAGTACGCAGAAAGAAATCTTCGCAAGGAACTGCTTGAAAATAAGTTCTATGCATTCCTTTATCAAGCCGCAAGCGCAAACCCTGTCTTGGCTAAATTTGAGTATGATGCCAATGCAGAACAGGCTGTTGCCGAGGTAGTAGGCGTTCCCTACAGCAGTGTAACAGATAAAGAGGTGAAAGTTTCTGACGAAGACCTGAAAGAAGTTTACGAAGCCAACAAAAAACTCTTTAAGCAGGATGAAGAGACACGCGACCTCCGCGTTATCGACATTCATGTGCTTCCAAGTGCAGCTGATGTCGAGAGTATCAATAGCGAGATGAACGCTGTTTATGCACGCCTCCAAGGTGAAGAAGAACCGGCCAGTGTTGTTGCAGCCGCTCAGTCAGATGTTGCATACACAAACCTGCCTTTAGGAATTGAAGTCTTCCGTAAAAATGCACCTGAGGTAGCAAATCTTCTTGATACCGTAGCTGTTGGTAGCGTTCGCGCACCTTTCACTACGGGAGAGCCGGGAAATGAATACATATCTACGTTCAAGTTGATCAGTCGTGCCCAGCAACCGGATTCTATCCAGTTCCGTCAGATTTTTGCTGTGGCAGAAACACCTGAAGCCAGCGAGGTTTTGGCAGATAGTATCGCAGATGCAATAAAAGGTGGCGCTTCATTCAAGGATTTGGCCAAGAAATACAGAAATCAGTCCGGAGACAGCGCATGGGTTGTGCCTTCACGTGATTTTGAAAAGGCAAATCTTTCGGATGATAACGTGAAACTTTTCAGTGCCCTTTACAATGCTCCTCTTGGTGAGGTACAAGTTGTAAAGACCTCTCAGGGAAGTTTGGTTCTTCAGGTAGTAGCACGCACCGACTACAAGACAAAATACAATGTAGCCGTTGTACGCCGTCCTGTTAAGTTCACAGATAAAACTTACAACACAGAATTGAACAAACTTAACCGTTTCCTGTCTGAAAACAAGACGATAGAAGCTATTGAGAAGAACGCAGCAAAAGCCGGCGTGCTTGTACGCAAGATTACCCTTTCGGCAAACAGCAATATTCCTGACGTAAATAATCGTTATATTGCGAATACACGCGAAGTTATGCGTTGGATTTTCGATGAGGCCGGAGAAGGCGATGTTTCCAGCCTGTATCAGGTAGGTAATGCCAACCACTTGCTCGTTGTAGGCGTGGCAGGCATCAATAAGCCTGGCTTCCAACCTCTGGAGTCCGATAACGTTAAGCAATTCGTGACACGTTTAGCCACTCAGAAGAAGAAAGGTGAATACCTTATGGAGCGCATGAAGGATGTGAACGATGTTGCAGCAGCTAAAGCCCAGCGCGGAGCTGTTATCGACAGTTGCAAGAATGTTACCTTCGCATCAAATCCTCAAGTCCAGATGATTGGCGTTGGTGAGCCCAAGCTTGCAGCCGCTATCAGCAAGACAGCCGTAGGTAAATCTACAGGAAAAGTTCAGGGTGCCGCAGCAGTTTATGTTGCTCAGGTACTTAGCAAGACTAAGTCCGAGACTCCTTACGACGAAAAGGCTGCTTTGGTACAAATGCAGCAGGGTAACATGCAATCTTTCTTGCGTCAGTCTTTCTATGGTCAGCCTACTGAAGTTCTTGTAAACGCTTTGATTTACAAAGCTAAGATTGAAGACAATCGTTACAAGTTCTAATTTCCAGAACCATAGAGAAACCAAAAGAGGGATGCGTCAAATGATGCGTCCCTCTTTCTTTTTCAAAAGGGTTGGCCCGAGAATTAAGTTTTTCAGGACAACCCTTTATTCTGACTGTTAAGTCTTTGTTTTTTAAGTACACCCGAAGAGAATCGAACTCTTATCAGCGGAACCGGAATCCGCCATTCTATCCATTGAACTACGGGTGCAGAAAACTTTGTCCGTTTTCGGTTTGCAAAATTACGAAAATAGATTTGATTATGTCGAATGAAACGTGAAGAAACGTCCCTTTTTCATTCCGAATATCCCCAAAAACTTTTTCTTTCCGCCTTTTCCTACTTTTATGTGCCTTTCTATGACGAAAAAAATGTGTGAAAAAACGGCAATATCAGAAATTATTGTAACTTTGCAGGGATTTAAAACCTATATCTAATGAAAACGCGTCAAGAAATAGTGGAAAACTGGTTGCAACGTTACACCAAGCAACCGTTAGATTCGTTCGGCAAGTTCATATTGCTGACAAACTTCAATAATTACGTAGATATCTTCTGCAATGAGATGGGCATAGAATCTGTTGGCTACGACGGAAATATGCGTTGTGTGACGGCAGAAGGCATTACCATGATCAATTTCGGAATCGGTAGCCCCAATGCAGCCCTTATCATGGACTTGCTCAGCGCTGTGAAGCCGGAAGCGTGCCTGTTCCTGGGCAAATGCGGAGGTATCTCCGACAAGACGCATCTGGGCGACTATATCCTGCCACTTGCCGGCATCAGAGGCGAAGGTACCTCGGGCGACTATTTCCCTCCCGAAGTCCCGGCATTACCTGCCTTCATGCTACAGCGTGCTGTTTCGACATCTTTGCGCGATAACAACCAGGATTATTGGACGGGTACGGTATATACCACCAACCGCCGCGTATGGGAGCACGACGAGCGCTTCAAAACTTATCTTCGCGAGACACGTGCTATGGCCGTTGATATGGAAACCGCCACGTTGTTCTCATGTGGATTCTATAATCACATACCTACGGGCGCATTGCTCCTTGTGAGCGATAATCCAATGTACGAAGAAGGAATCAAGACCGAGGAAAGCGATCGCAAAGTCACACAGAATTTTGCTGAGCAGCACGTGCGCATCGGAATCCAGGCTCTGAAACTCATTTCCGGCCAACGTAAGACGGTTCGCCACCTGAAATACGACTGGTAATCCGACATTAGTATCCAGAATATAAGAAATAACGTTTTTTTTGGCAGCATTTTCAAAAAAACAGCAAGGACCGACGGCCGAAACTATCATGCGAGATGTTTCGGCCGGGCAGATTGCTCCCATTTATTACCTGATGGGAGCTGAATCTTACTATATAGATAAGTTAGAGTCCTTTCTTGTTTCAAAATTGCTGCAACCTGAGGAGCGCGATTTCAACCTTATTACTATTTTAGGCAGCGATGTCGAAATAGATAACCTCATGGCTATGGCGCGCAACTACCCTATGGGAGCGCAATACATGGTTATTGTGGTGAAGGAGGCTCAAAACGTGGAGAATCTCGAACGCCTGGAGTTTTATCTCAAACAACCGCAGCCACAGACGGTACTTATCTTCTCGCACAAGAACGGTACTTTGGACGGCCGCACCAAAATCACGGGTTTAATCCGTAAAACGGGTGTGGTGTTTGAATCTCCCAAACTTTATGACAACCAAATCCCCACGTTTGTCAGTCAGTATGTGCGCGAAAAGGGCGCTGTCATCACTTCCGAGGCAGCCCAGATTATGGCAGACAGCATTGGCGCGGATTTAAGCCGTGTGGCAAGCGAGGCCGACAAACTTATCCTGTCCTTGCCTGAAGGAAACAAGAAGATAGACCGCGATATGGTGCTTTCTAACATAGGTATGTCGAAGGAGTTCAACGTTTACGAACTGCTTGATGCCCTCGGTCAGAAAAATGCCCTGAAAGTCAATCTCATTCAGAAGTATTTCGACAGCAATGCCAAGGCCTATCCCATACAACGTACGCTGCCGCTCATTTTTCGCTACTTTTCCAGTCTGATGTTGGCGTATTATGCACCCGATCGTACGCCACGAGGCATCGCTACCTGGCTGGGGCAGAGCGAATGGCAGGTGCAAAAAAACGTGATACCGGCCATGCAGTATTATAACGCCACGAAAGTGATGCATATCATCTCTGCAATCCGTCGTACCGACGCACGTTCCAAAGGTGTTGATAACCCTTTCACATCGCCTGCCGACCTTATGCGCGAATTGTTTGCCTTTATCTTGGCGTAGTTTCCTGCCGTCAGCCGTTTCTCCTAAGCCCCGGATGCCGTAATTTGGACGTACGGAAAAATACCTCAGATATATGTGCAAATAGCTCCGAGCAAATTTTTTTTGCTCGGAGCTATTTTTTAAAAGTGTCGAGATAATTTTATTTTGCTCGGAGCTAAATTTTCGTATCTCGGCGCCCATTAATCACATATCCTCGGGATGCCCGAAAAAAGGGGCCCCTTTTATCGGGCAACCCATGCATATAGCCCATTATCCCCATAAAACTATTCGCAAAGACCTCGTAATAACGGTATACCGTTATCCCGTTATCACGAAATGCCGGAAAGCGCCCCGCTATATACTATTTACATCCGATTCGCGCCCTACAAGCCATAAGGTATCCTTACGCTCTATCACGCGTTGTGCCGTAGGAAGTTCCAGAGAGCCGTCTTCGTTCTCGAAACCTACCACCAAACAATTAAATTGTTGGCGAATACCACTTTCGGCAAGCGACTTTCCTACGAGATCGGGGTAGTTGTAGATGTTTACGCGCTGCAATTTTATTTCTTCTTCGTCCTCGTTCATTTCCACCATGTCTTCTCCCAGGTGATGTTGGAAGTTGTGCAAGCCATCGTCGTCACCAATCACCGTAAGTTTGTCACCCGGGAAGATAACGGCCCTGGCATCGGGAATATTCAGGCGCATCGCACCGCGTTGTATGGCAGCCACCACGATACCGTCGGCATTGCTGAAGTCAAGTTGGCTCAAAGTCTTACCACCCCAGCGCGAATTGACGGGAACCTGTATCTGTACGGCGTGAAGGTCGTGCGCCTGCAACTTTCTGGCATACGAAGGCGTGAAAGTGGCGGCCTGCCTCTCGCGCAGTCTCAGGTTTTGCTTGAAAGTGCGCTCCAAACGTATGCTTGTCAGCTTGATACGCTTAGAAACTATCAGGAGAATGACGATTGCGAGGGAGATAATCAGATTGATCCACGTATAAAGCGGCGACAAGTAGTCAAGAACCTGCATGATAAGCGTAACTACTATGGACAATCTCACCAGAAACAGCAGTCTGATGCCCCATTTGTGAGCATTCCCGCGTTTGCGCAATACCTGAGCCGCCAGTGTGCGGTTTTTGCGTATGATAATAGCCCTCAAAAATGGCGAGGCAAGTGTGATAGCTACGACGCAGCAAACGATATTGCCGGCCAATTCGCCAAGGAAATGGTTGGAAATAGGCAGAAGTATGGACAGCGAAATCGTACCTATCGTGAAACTCAGTATAGTATAGACCACTACGCCGATACCTGTCGATACCAAGAGGTTTTTCCAGAGTATTCTGCTGCCGGTGTGCTCACTCAGGGCAATTTCCTCCTTCTCCGTATCGTCTTTGCGGCCTTTCAGTCTGATAAACCGGTTGGGAACGATGCGTTCTATCCAGTTGTTTACAGGCAGTGCCGCCTTAATCATATAAGGCGTGAAGAAAGTCGTGATAATGCTCACAGCAACCACCACAGGATACAGGAAATTGCTCGTTACCTTCAGCGAATCACCTAAAGTTGCGATGATAAAAGCAAATTCACCGATTTGAGCCAGCGAAAAACCGCATTGCAACGAAACTTTCAGCGGTTGGCCGCTCAATAGGAAGCTCATAGTGCCGAATACCGCCTGCCCAATCATTATGGCTGCGATGATAGCGAGAATGGCCGGCCAGTAATTCAGCAATACATCGGGATCAACCATCATTCCCACCGACACAAAGAATATGGCGCCGAACAAATCTTTCAATGGCGTGATAACGTGTTCCACCGACTCGGCCTCAATCGTTTCTGCAAGGATGCTACCCATCATAAAGGCGCCGAAAGCAGCACTATAACCCACGCTATCGGCAAATTCCACCAGCAGAAAACACAATCCTATGCTCACAATGAGCAACGTCTCGCCCGTAATCCATTTTTTAGTCTTACGGAAAAACGAGGGCACGGCATAAATGCCCACTATGAACCATAAAGTCAGGAAAAAGCCCAACTTGAGCAAACTTGCCGCCATCTCCATGCCCTGAAACTGGCGACTGACGGCCAATGCCGAGAGGGTAACCATCAAAAGGATGCCCAGAATATCTTCCAGAATAAGGACACTCAATACTTCCCCCGCGAATTTTTGCTGTCGCATGCCCAAATCTTCCAACGCCTTGTAGATAATCGTCGTAGATGACATGGCAAGCATTCCTCCAAGGAACAAACAGTCCATTCCGCCCCAACCAAAAAGATTTCCCACGAGGCTACCCACGCCAATCATGCACATCATTACCGATGCTGCGGCAATAATAGGCCCTGTGCCCATCTTAATGATTTTCTTGAACGAGAATTCCAGTCCCAGCGAGAACATAAGGAATATTACGCCGATGGTGGACCACGTACTTATGCCTTCGCTGTCGGCTACTGTCGGAGTCCACGTCATGTGCGGGCCGACAAGAAATCCTGCCACGATATAACCTAACACAAGTGGCTGTTTAAGTCTTTTAAAGATGATGGCAACGATTCCTGCCGTGATTAAAATCAGTTCAAGGTCGGAGATAAGGGTGGGTAGTTGCTCCATATTTTCTGGTTATGTGGATGATTTAGGGGGTATTTCCGGTTTTTACGATGATACCGCCGATGTAGGTTGTTTTATTGCGGCGATAAATTTTTTTACTGTCGCGATAATTTTATTTATTGCGACGATAATTTTATTTACTGTCGCGAAAGTTTGGTTTACCGCGAAGATAATTCCTTGTTTCTTCAGGCTATCCGAAAGTATCTTGGACTTTGGATAGCGTATTTCGGGGCTCTATGCAGAAAAGTCAGCGCTCAATGAAAGTCTCGAAGCAGCAAAACTCGGGTTGTCCGGCTTCGGGCACGATTTCGAGGCTCTTGTTTTCGGCAGGCAGGAGTACGCTTTCACCTGCTGCGAGGCGTGTTTTGTTACCTGCTCCGTCTGTCAGGGTTGCTGCCCCTTGCCAGGCAACAAGTATGACGAAACTGTCAAGATTCTCGTAGTTCTGCACAAAAGGTCTGTCCAAACGATAGACACGTGCGGTGAAATATTCACTCTTCTTGACTAAAACGGCCTGATTGCGCAGCGATTTATTTTCATAATGGATTCTTCCGTCCTGTGTGGCGTGGAAATCGAGCGCTTCCTCGCTTTCCTGAATGTGAAGTTCGCGCGAATTTCCCTTATCGTCGCGGCGGTCGAAATCATATACGCGATATGTGGCACCACTGCTTTGCTGTACTTCGATAAGCATGTTTCCCGCTCCGATACTGTGGATGCGTCCTGCAGGAATGTAGAAGCTGTCGCCCTCATGTGTCTCGTATTTATTGAGAGTGTCCATCAAACTGCCGTCTGCCAGCATATTCTCGAAGTTATCGGGCTGCACATCGCGATTAAATCCGTTCAACAGCTGGGAATCGCGCTCCGTCTGAATGACATACCACATCTCTGTTTTACCGTATGGCATTCCTTTTCGTTTAGCCATGACATCGTCGGGATGAACTTGGATGCTCAGCGCTTCATCAGCGTCAATAATTTTCACAAGCAAGGGAAATTCCGTACCATATTGGGCATAAATCTTATCGCCTAAGAGCCGCGGACCGTATTTGCGGACAATGGCCGAAAGAGGTTGGCGCGGATCATCGCCTTCGCGCTCAAAAGTTTCTTCATTGGGCAGTGCCGAAACTTCAAAGCTCTCTCCGATATTCTTTGGTGCGTCATCCAGTTTTTTCAGTGCGGCAATGCGATTTCCTCCCCAGATCTTCGGAAAAACAAGTGGGGAGAATTTGATTGGTTTTATCTGCATAAGGAAAATCTTACAATACTTTTTATAGATATCTCCGCAAATTTACAAAAAGATGAAGATTTTTCGGCTCGTAAATACGGCAAAATCAGTTTTTTCTGTTTAATTTTGCATCGATTCGGGCAGCTTTCACACTACAGTTGTCAGAAATGCGATTATAGAAACGATGCGTTATGATTTTACTAAGCTTTGATACAGAAGAGTTCGATGTCCCGCGCGAACATGGCGTAGATTTCTCATTAGAAGAGGGAATGGCCGTTTCAAAGGTCGGCACAGAGCGTATTTTAGACGTGCTGAAGGCCAACGATGTACGGGCTACTTTCTTTTGCACCGCCAATTTTGCTGAAAAAGCTCCGGAAGTGATGCAACGAATACTGGACGAAGGCCACGAAGTTGCCTGCCACGGATGCGATCACTGGGAGCCAAAAGAAACGGATGTGGAGCAATCTAAAATTCGTGTAGAGAAAGTGACAGGACAAACGGCAGTAGGCTATAGGCAGCCCCGTATGTTTCCTGTTAGCGACAGCGAAATCGAGAGAATGGGCTACCATTATAATTCTTCGCTCAACCCTGCATTCATTCCCGGGCGATATATGCACCTCAATGCGCCACGAACTTGGTTTATGCGTGGACCTGTGATGGAAATTCCCGCTTCCGTCACACCATGGCTGCGCTTTCCGCTGTTTTGGCTCTCACTTCACAATCTGCCCGAGGCACTTTATCATTTTATGGTGCGACGTGTGTTGAAACATGACGGATATTTTGTCACTTACTTCCACCCTTGGGAATTTTTCGACCTGAAAGAGCATCCAGAGTTCCGTATGCCTTTCATTATTCGCAACCATAGCGGAAAAGAGATGGTAGCACGCTTGGATTGCCTCGTGAAGATGCTGAAAAAGCGTGGACATAAATTTATCACCTACCGCGAATTTTTTGATAGGCACAATCCTAATAAATAAGAACATATACCTATAAGATATGATTAGACTGGCAATTGTTTCGCCGTGCTACAACGAAGAAGCCGTCTTGGAGAAATCTGCAGAAAGGCTCACGGCATTGTTAGACGAGCTGGTGGGAAAAGGCACTATCTCGCGCAACAGTTTCATGCTCTTCGTAAATGATGGTAGCCGCGACCGCACTTGGACAATTATTGAGCGACTTTACAGGGAAAATAAGTACGTTAAAGGATTGGATCTCACACGTAATGTGGGACACCAGTCGGCTATCATGGCGGGAATGCTTACTGCTAAAGATATGGCCGACGGTGTGATTACGATTGACGCCGATTTGCAGGACGATCTCAACGCTATTCCCAAAATGCTCGAGGAATACGAAAAAGGCTACGACATTGTTTATGGTGTAAAGGTACTTCGTCAGGCCGATCCCTTACTAAAACGCATGACAGCCCAGGCTTTCTATCGTTTGCAGTCGAAAATGGGCATAGAGAGCATATTTAATCATGCCGACTTCCGCTTTATGAGCCGCAAAGCCCTGCAAATCCTCTCGCAGTACCAGGAACGCAACCTTTATCTGCGCGGACTGATTCCGATGATAGGACTTCCTTCCACCACAGTCGATGATATCATCAGCGAACGCGAAGGTGGCGTGTCGAAATATACGTTCGGAAAAATGCTTGGTCTGGCATTGGACGGTATTACCTCGTTCTCTATAAAACCTATCTACGGCATTATTTATTTAGGTCTGATATTCCTGCTCATAGCTCTATGCATCGGTATTTATGTACTGCATGCTTTACTCGCAGGTACGGCAGTTCCGGGTTGGGCCTCGCTTATCCTGTCAATTTGGGTGACGGGCGGATTCCTTATGATAGCAGTAGGAACCGTTGGCCTGTATATCGGAAAGATTTACCGCGAGGTGAAACATCGTCCGCTGTACAATGTGAAGACTATGCTCGAATAATGCTGCGATATCTCTCAGCAAAGCAAAAATATTCCTGACTTCAGGCATGAATCTCCAGCAGTATTTCCAGAAAAAGGGCATCAATGTGGGGCGCATCTTGCGATTCGGCATCACAGGTGGGCTTTCCACGTTGTTACATTACGCCGTTTATTACGTAATGCTGACATGGGTTGGCGCAACTCTGGCCTATACGGTAGGATATGGCGTGGGATTCTGTTTTAATTACGTTATGACAACGTTTTTTACGTTCCGTGAACAACCCACTAAGAAGAATGCAGCAGGATTCCTGGGCAGTCATATTGTAAACTACCTGTTGGAAATTTTAGTGCTGAACGCTTTCATCTGGATAGGCATCAACAAACAACTGTCGGGCATTATCACACTCATAGTCGTGGTTCCTATCAATTATCTTATCCTCCGTTTCGTATTTACTCACGGTAAACGCAAAAATTAGGCGCAGTCTTTAGGGTTGTTCTAAAAATTAGGCTGTTTTGATTTTTCAAAGATTTTTGAGT
>CAMVJO010000020.1 GCA_947167835.1 uncultured Prevotellaceae bacterium | reverse complement strand
CATCATTAACATTGCGGGCAGGACAGCCGCGTTTTTAAGGGACGACTATTTAAAATTTGCTCCAAGATAAAAAATTTTTGCTCGGAGCTATTTGTCCATTTTTCAGAAGCAAAAAATAGCACCTCGAAACATCCTGAAAATACCGATGAATTAAGGCCGAAAAGATACGCGAGATTTTTCGTTACCAGAACCTTCTTGGGAGATAATTCTAATTATCTCGGAGATAACTGTTTTTTGCTCGGACTTATTTTCCAGAGCAATTCTCTGTAGTCAGATTTTCCTGAAAACAGACACGGCATGACGATAAACACATCAAGGAGAAAAGACGTTTAAACCGCTTCATCCACTATTAAAACGAAAAAACCGAGTCCCAATTCGGAACTCGGTTTATTTATCGTAGCAATAACGCTACAAAGTGCGTGAATCAAAAATTATTTCACAAGCACCTTGCGCACGCTGCCGTCACTCATCTTAATGATGTTCAGACCTCTCTGTGCTTTATCTGTACGACGGCCGTCAATCGTGTAGCGACCTACAACTGCGGCATTGTTATTTGTAACTTTTTCGATACCTGCTGGCAATGTCGGAACGACACAAGCCACATTCTCTACAACACAGTTTGTGATATCAGAACTGTCATATGATGAAATGATAGCAATCACTTTGAGGTCGTCAGTCTTCCATGCAGAGTTCACAGTAAATGTGTAAGTGTACGAAGCCTTGTCGTCTTGCCATGTGGGAGTTGCGCCCCATGTGCTATTAACGCTGCGAAGTACATGCTGGTGAATAAATTCACCCGAAGCACCCGACTGGTTCTTGGCAGTAATATTGTCTTCTGTCAGGAAAAGAGTAAGTTTAATAGGAGAATCCGTGAAGATCCATGAGCGTTCAAGATCGCACGAAACATTAATTTTCTTCTTCCCCTCATTAAAGGTAGCTGTCAGGCCGACATTAGCGTATGATGGGAAGCTTAGACGACTTTCTACACGTCCTCTGAAACCTGCTGTAGTACTTTGGCTACCTTCTACAGGAATTTTGCCATCGAATGCGTAGCGGTCATACATAAATGCGGGAGCGTATGTACCACCGCCATAAAACTTAGTATATGTGCTGGAAGCGCTGACAGTAAGCCAGTCTGTGTAATAACCTGCGTGGTGACATGCAACGGCAACCTGCTCAGCCAATTCAGGATAGGCCTCCAAGAAATCATGTAATCCCTGTGCTGCATTAGGACACCAAGTGCAATATTCTGTAGTGAACTCTTCGATAAGAGTTTTGCGAGGCCATGTCTTCAACTCGGCAACAGTCTGGATACGGCCGGAAGCGCTCGGTGAACCTGAGATGTTATCGTTACCATTTACCTTGGTAATCGTAAGAGTTCTCGTTTGATTACTTACTTCTGCCGAAGCTTCAAACGGGAAATTCACAGTACCTGTTCCAGAGTAGGGAATAGATGAAGTCTGCACGGTCTTTTCTGCAGAAGTCGTGGTACCGTCATAAATTGTGTATGAAAGAGAAGTAATTGGAGTAATACCATTATTCTTAACAGTTACAGGAACAGAAGCTGTCTTACCTAATTCTACTGCAGCAGGGCTAAAATCTACAGGAGTAGCACTATTGTCAACAAAGTTTCCGCCTTCTACGAGAACTTGTAAGGCTAAGTTTCCGTAATCTCCTATTTCCTGCCATTCCGTGACGCTTTTTGAACTATGAAGGAAGGTTCCGTTTGCAACATAATCGCCTCCTACAGGAATAGAATAGCTTACATTTTTTATAGTATAAGACCATCCAACATAAATTTCCTCATTATTAATTTCCCATGGCTCACCCAGAGTGATTTCGTTCCAACCATTTTTAAGACTCGACGCCGTTACATCTACATCTTGAGTGTAGTCTGCTGCATCAGCATCTGTGGGCAAAGATCTGGAAATCCATACCTTTGTCATGCTAAGGTTGGAAGAAGAAAAGCAATAGAAGCGAATGGCTTTGATAGTGGCCGCACCTACAGATTTTTCGTTGGCAGGAATTTTAATAGCACAATCGAAAGTTTCGACAACGCCGGTTCCTAAAGACTGAAGGGAAGCATTATCTACAAAATATCCCCACCAAACACCGCCATCGTTGGCTTTAACTCCTTTGTGGTTGAGCTGTTTTGCCACATCATAGGAAAACTCAGGAGCAGGTCCCACACTCAGAACCTGAGCCTGCATGAAAGTTGCCATAACAAAGGCAACAAGAATGAGTAATTGTCTCTTCATAAGCTTTTGTTCTTAATAAATTATTTATTGTTTTGGTTTAATTTGCATTATACTCTCACAAAACGGATTTCGTGTCGCATACCGACACGATTCCTCCGCCTGGAGATTTTTATATGCCTTACAAAGGAAGGCTAAAGGGGTAAAAAGATTATTTCTTAATCACCTTGCGAGAAGTCTGTCCGTCGGAAACGATGATAACGCCGTGAGCATTCTTCTTAGCGACGCGAGTACCATTGGTATTGTAGTACTTTTCTTTTTTTGAAAGGCTGTTCAGGATTTTTTCCATACCAGAAGTATCGCCATTCGTGAAGCAAATGTTTACTTTGTGCGTTGTAAGTCCGATTGTAACCGACAAAACAGCCGTCAGGTAGCCTTCGCTCTGAACGCCCGTAGCATCAAACTGCACTTGCGTGCTGCCATTTACCACAAATTGCTTGGTAAGTGTCGTTGCATCGTTGAAAGGCCTACATTCTCCGCCCATACACCATTGCAGCACCGTGGGATTCAGCGAATTGTGCGTGATTTCGATTTTTGCCGAAGCATTAGCCGATGGCAAACCGTTCAAAACCAGCATTAACCCATAAGTAGGATTATCCGGCAGGTTGGTTTCGCACGACAAAGCGCCGAAAAGATCCTCTTCTGCGGCAATAAATACCGTTTCCCCTTCAGAAAGAGCTTTTCCCTTGAAGGTAAATCCGAAACTCTGTGCTGTAGCGACTACA
This sequence comes from uncultured Prevotellaceae bacterium, assembly GCA_947167835.1. Classification (GTDB taxonomy): domain Bacteria; phylum Bacteroidota; class Bacteroidia; order Bacteroidales; family Bacteroidaceae; genus Alloprevotella. The sequence goes on along the minus strand of CAMVJO010000020.1, from coordinate 22,347 downwards.
GTCACGAGCATCATTATCAGTAACGTAAAAATTTTTTTCATAGGCTTATACATTATTATTTATTATTACACATTCAATTTTATTTTCTCACTTTTGTTTCTGGATTCTACGGAATCAGTTTATGGTATCACAACATTATTTTCTAACAGTACGGCTTCGTCTTCAAATTTCAGGCCATCATTTTCCAATTTGAGGCTATCATTCTACAATAACACGTCAATACTATCCAGTAATATGACTTCTTTTTATTAAGGGATGTTCTATAAATTACGTTTTTAAGAAACTGGTCTCTATTTTATTCTGCTTGTTTTTGAAATCTTTTTGCCGTCTTTAGCTTTAATTCCTTGAACCGTAGCTCGCTACGCTCCTTCGTCATTAAAGCTAAATCCAATCAAAATCTAAACAAAAACAATGCAGCCTAATTTATAGAACATCCCTTAATAGTACGGCTTCGTCTTCAAATTTCAGGCCATCGGATTATGATAAGACAACGATATTTTTTGATTTCTTATCTCCTACTTCTAATCACAGGCCATCATTTTCTAATTTCAAGCCACCTTTTTCAAATATCAGGCCATCAAATCAGTCTTTTTCAGGTCAATCAGACATTTCTGCCGACCAATCTTCCTCTTTATCCGTATTATCAGATTGTACCCCGAAGCATTTTACAAATACTCCGCAGCAATTTATGGCTGAGCCTCGACAACTTTTGCTTTAACCGCCTGCACCACTCCGTTATCGTTATAAACGAAGGCGACAATGCTGAGATTATCTTTGTTCCAGGCGGAATTGAGAGGAACAGTTACGGATTTTTTTATCGTTTCTCCTTCCTCTACCGTGATATCTTCGCCCCACGTTCCGTTTGCTGCCATACGAAATACGTGATTGTGGACATATTCATAATTAGGGGTTTTGTCCGGCATGAGTTGCATGGCTGTGATGCTGTCTTCAAGCACATATACCTGCAACTTGCCGACGGTTTCTCCTTCAGTTCCGAGCACCGATGTGGTTATGTCGATGTCTTTTCCGTCAGTTGCGGCAACAAGACTGAGATTGACGGTTGTGGGTTTCTTAATCTCCTCATTTATCTTGGTAGTCCAGCTGGCAAAATCGGTTGCTCCCTGACGATTGATTAAACCTACAGGCTGGTATTCCAGGCTCCAGTGTGTGTAATATTCGTCGCCCACTTCTGTGGCCAATCCCAGGAGTTTTGCACTTCCTTTGAAACCTAATGGACCGCCGTGGATACCTACTACAACGAGGTTGTCGCCAAAATCATTTTGCAACGTCTCTATCAGTTCGTTAGCGTTAGGACAGTTCGTACACTTCTGACCTGTGAAATCTTCGAGCAGCACTACGCGTTTTGCAGGCTCAGGTTTTTCGTAAACGAGGCGTTCTTCTTCAGAGATATTGTCGCACGAAACGAAAAGAAGTGCGCTCAACAGGAAGGTATATAGGAGATGAAGATGTTTCATATTGAGGTTTTTCTATATTGTTTTGAGATATTGCGGTATTCCTCCGAATTATTCTTACATACTTCCGAGAACATATTATTTACTGCATCGGAAGAATTTATTTTCCTATCAGAAATTGTAATTATAGCTGAAAGTCACACCTTTTGTGGCGGGAACGTATCTGCAAACGCCGCCAGCGCAGTTGTAACCGGCGCGGGTGCGACCATAACCTAACTGGAAGCGGTGTGAACCGGTGTTGTACGTCACCAAACCCTGGTAGTAATGCAAATGAGTGTTGGGCTCTGTCAAAGCAGGGTCGTTATCGCCGCAGTTCCATAGGTCACTTACGGTAAACATCCAGTGCGGAGCCAAAGAGAGTTCGAGCAAACCACAAGCCCAGTCGCCTTTGTCCTGACGGGTGGCGAGGTATTGCAATTCGGCTCTGAGCTTTGTTTTCGGAGATAACTGAAACATTCCGTCGACTATGAAGATGTTGGAATGTATCATGCCGCCTTCGCCTTCTATCACGGCTTTGTTGTACATTTGGTTCATGTACATGAGGTTCAGCTTGAAGGTTTTTGAAAGTTTCCTTGATACGGTGACGTTGAAGTCCTGATAATAGGTATTGTCTCCCCACTTGAAGAAGGAAGTGCGGTAACCTTCCGTACCACCTAAGACAGTGGTTCCCATAAGGTTGGTGTGGTCTTTACCATCTAAGTAATCGCTTTTGATACCACGTACGTAACTGTAGTTTACCTTGACATTCATGCCATATTTGCCGCCCAACTTCGTGCGACGCTTGAAGTTGTAGCCCAATTCTGCCTGATATGCCCATTCACCGCTACCCATTTGTGTGGCATAGGGGTATAAAGCTGCAAGAGCGTAGGTATGATCCTGTGTAAAGGCGGGTAAATGGTTGATAGACGACGAAACGCCGATGGCTTTGTCGCCTACGTTTACAGTCTTGAACGACATATTTTCGCTACGCTTGGCTTGTGCCATAAGGCTCAGACCTCCGTTTGAATAGGTCGTAGAAAGCATGGCTACATTACCCTTGCGGAAAATAAATCCGTTAGCATACGATGGGTCGTCCGTCTTTTGTGCATATTCTGCCAGCACTCCCCAGGGACCATGGTTATAATTCACGCGAACATCCCAGGCATTGATGAATTTTGGCATATTTACGCTATGGGTGGGGTCGGCAAATACTTTTTCCTCGCTATCATTATATCGGTTTACCCACGATCCTCCAAGCATGAGGCGTGTTCCGCTATTTTGCAACGAAGGTATCCATTCGTCAAGGCTAAGTTCTGCATCTGCTCCGCTCACAAGTGCTTTATTCCACGACCAATAACGGCGCTGTTTACCCGAAAGGAGTTTCACGATGACACCTTTCACGGGTTTCAGCTGCAGTCTGCCACCCAGCAGCGAGTTATCGATACCGAGTGAGCGTTCTTCGTATGTGCGAAGGATGAAACCGGAACCGAACTGCTCGTAAAAAGTTCCAAGTGTCAGTTCATGATTTCCCAGTTTGCCCTTAACCCAGAAATTGGGCACGCCAGTACCTTTGAAGTCGTTTTCAAATCCAGGTAGCGGGTGCTCCATGTATTCTACCCTGACGCCGGCATCCACATACTTGCTTTGCAATTGCATATCGTAGTAGATATTTGCCGAGAAGTCATCGGTTTTCGTTGCGCCCGTCTCACTATCGTTCTGGGGTACGAGCATATCGCTCTGTACGCTTCCCAAAAAGGTAATTCCCTTGTCTTCCTGTGCCATTACGCTGAAGAGAGGAAGGGATAGCAGGGCAAAAATCAGCAGTTTACGTTTCATACTGAAATATCTTTCGGTTTTGGGTTTTCCTAAAAAACAGGTTTTAATTTTCAGGGCGTTCATATTTTACAGAACAGCCCCTTATTTTATCAGTTCCCTCACCTTTTCGATGAGTTCATCCTCGGCGCCGTCGGTATATCCGTTGTGTTTATACACTATCTCGCCCTTACCGTCGCAGATGAGCACGAAAGGAATCATTTGTATGCCGAGAGCGCGGCGCAGGTCGCTGTTCGGATCGAGCAGCACGTCGTATTCCCAACCATGGTTCTCAACAAGTGGTTTTACCTTGTTGATATTCTGTGCTTGGTCGATGCTGATGGCAAATATCTTGACACCGGTTTCTTTTTGCCAGTCTTCGTACACCTCGGCTATGGCATCCAGTTCGCGATTGCAGGGTTTGCACCAAGTAGCGAAGAAGTCGATGATAAAAGGTTTGCCGTTGTTTGACAAAGTGTCGGTCTGCACGGTTTTTCCGTCCATAGTTTTAAGGGTTACCTTGGGTAACTGTGCGTCTATTCCAAGTACGCACAACAGGAATAAGGCTGTGATGAAAAACTTTTTCATATTCTTTCTTTTTTGTATTGTCTGTTTGTTATTTGTCTTTAGGGTAGTTCTAAAAATTAGGTTTTAAAATTTTGTGAAGTTTTTTTTGGTCTGTATGCTTTTTCAATCTTTTTGGCGCCATTGTCTTTAATTCCTTGAACCATAGCTTGCTATGCTTCTGCGGCATTAAAAACAAAATCACTCAAAAATCTTTGAATTCTTCGCGCACACTCTGTTTGTTATCTGCCCCGTAGGGTGAAGCTCTGCGGGTTGCAGGAACAAACGTATAGAGAGTGTAAGCAAATCAAAACAGCCTAATTTTTAGAACAACCCTTTAGTTTGTGACCGAAAGGTCGTTGCTATTGTCAAAATATGTGATATATTGATAGGTGATTAGTCGTCTGATGTCGGTATCTCCGTCGTTGATATCGCCGGTATCAAGGTCGTAAACGCAATGGCAGCGGCCGCAAGTGGCCATGTGGTTGACATTAATGCTGAGTGCCCGCACGATACTGGTCGTTTCGTAGCAGTTAGGACAGGCAAGGTCGTAGGCTACGCGGGCATATTGCCCTTTTATATTCGTTGTAGAGGGATATCCCACTATGAGTCCCGCAATAAACACGGGTTTTGTCAGGCCTTCGATGTAGGATTTGGGCACCGATTGCGTATTTCCATCATTGTCGGTAAAGACGTACTCGTTGTTTTTCGACTGTATGGTGCAGTACGTCCCGAGATTGTTGAGCGCATTTCTCAGGGGTATGGTATTCAGTACATTTCTGTACACAAACCTCGCTTGGTATCGTGAGTAGAGGTATTCTACGTCCTCATTGCAACTCCACAGTCCGTGCAAGATCGTGATAGTCAGCAGCACACAGATGGTTTTGCGCATATAGTCCGAGGGTTTGGTGAGATACGTCGTAATTCCTTGCAGTCAAAGATTCATTACATGATGCTAAGCATCTGTGCCAGCCCGTCGGCAGCCTGTTGCAAAGGTTTTGAGGCCATTGCCTTGATGAAAATGTTGAGTTCTGCGCCGATAGTGACCTTCAGTCGGCAGGTGGTATCGGTTTGTGGCAACAACTGAATCCAGATACAGGCATCAACGGGTGTATTCTCGGCTTGCAACTTTACCAACTTGGGGGCTTCGCGTTCAATCACGCGGAGACTGATAGCTCCCATGGGGCTTTGCATCGTGATACTGTCGCTATCGAATTGCATCCCTTCCAATTGCTGTTTTGCCTGCGCCAATTTATCTTCGGGCACCTGACTTGCAGCCATTTCCATGAAGCTTGGATCCTGTAGGCGTTCACGGATTTTAGAAAGGTTGTTCAAATCGGACAATAACGCGTAGGCTTCGTTCACCTCACGCTGCATCACATGTATTTGGCTTTCAAATTTTGTCATTAAGTTCGTAATATTACATTTTTGCACGCAAATATAAGATATTTTTACCAAATCGGCCGTATATACAGTCAAAAAAGTTTTTTTCGCAACGGCTTTTACCAATATTTGAAGCAAGAATGAAAACTCTACAAAATGATTTCCGTTTTTTAAGAGCCGTCAAAAGCGGTATATTCCCCTACCCTCCCCCGATATTTTCGAGGCGCTATTTTTCATCTCCAAGAAACAAAAAAATAGCTCCGAGCAAAATTTTGTCACCTCCGAGCCCATTAACCCCATCCCGCCCAAATTGCCTATTTTCCCCAATAAATATTCGCAAAGAGCTCGTTATAATGGGATAACGGAATAACGGTATTTCCAGATCACGATAAAGACAAAAAAATGCGGGGGTGCGTTTTGGTGCACCCTCGCATAACAGATGAAACGTGTTTATTATATCTTCTTTACGTCTTAGAAAGTATATCTTACTCCGACCTGCATGTGCCAACGACTGCTGATATCTGTAGGATATGGGTCGTTATTGGTATTATAGTAGAAGTCGGCTACGCGATTTCCAGCAGCATCGGTAGTAAGTTTCGTCACACCAAGAGGAGAAAGGCTGTTTACACTTCCATACATGGCACCCCATTTCTTATTGAGGAGGTTAGCAAAGTTTATGATGTCAAGCGTAAGCTGGAGCTTACCGAATTTCTTGGGAAGGAAGATATTTTCCTCGAAATGCACGTTGATTTCGTGTTCCCAAGGCGTTAAGCAAGAATTACGCTCGGCAAACTGTCCGCGATGGTTCTTAGCATAACTATTACCTTCGATCCATTCGGCAAATGCTGCGCGTGACTGTGCTGCGGTGACGCCTTTGTAATCAACAAAGTTCATCAAAGCCAATTCTGCATCGGTAGGAATGTAAAGAAGGTTGTTACCGCGCTGGTTATCGTTATTGTAGTCAGCACTTTCGTTCATAGTCAGGCTGTAACGTCCTCCATTAGAACCGTTATATGTGACTGCCACCGTAGTACCGAGCCAACCTCTGAGATACTTAGGCGTAGTGTATGAAGCAGTAAAGGTTACGCGGTGAGGAATGTCGAACTTAGCATATCCAAGTTCGTTATCAGAATTGGTACGTATGGAATAATTATTTTTCCAGTTGCTGCTTGCAACACTTGATGTGGCATCATTCACAGATTTTGAGTGTCCGAAGGTGTAACTGGCGCGCAAATCAAGTCCGAAGTCGAATTTCTTCTCAAGGGCTGCGGTAATGCTGTAGCTATATCCCTTGTTGGTATTCTTAGTGTTGATGATGCTGGCGTAGTTACCGTAATTCTTTACATAATATGTGGTAGCCGAAGCATCAACTCCGGGAACGGCATAAACAAGGTCGCCATTATCGCGCAAAGCGAGGTTCTCGAAGAACACAGCGTTCATATTCTTAGAATAAAGTCCCTCGAGCACGAATTTAACGTCGTAAGGCAGTTTCTGTTCCCAGGCAAGATTTACGCGGAATACTTGCGGATTCTTGAATTTCTTGTCAATCGTCACGATATCGGGATAGGCAATCTTACCACCTGTGGCAGCCGCAAGCGGATCGTTGGCATAATCTGTAAGAGTGGGGATTGTTCCGCTGTTTACGGTGGTACTCTTCAATTCCATACCAGTATTGGTGTAGGCATTTGAGAACCAAACGAAAGGAACGCGGCCAGTGAAAAGTCCAAGTCCGCCTCGTATCAAAGTCTTGCGAGCCTTATCCACATTCCAGCGGAAGCCGAGACGCGGAGATACCATCAACTGAGGATTAGGCATGACACCCACTTCGGGGAATCCGTTCTGAGCAGCAAAGACATTGAAGTTTGCATTTTTCATGGGGCGGTTAAGCATAGCGGGTACGTCGAAACGAATGCCATAGGTGACTTCCAGATTCTCAAGTACCTGCCATTTATCCTGAGCGTAGATGCCAAACTGGGCAGCCTTGACAGGAGGAGCATAACGTAGGTTTCCGTTGGTGATATTACCGTCAGTATATTTATAACGGAACTCATACGGTTGGTCTTTTATGAAGGCATCCATGCTATCGTAGATCCATTCACCGTTAGCATACTGAATAAACAGGTTTGCCATGTTATAAAGTTCATTATGCGTACCGAGTGTAATGGTATGATTGCCTTTATAGATAGAAAGGTTGTCTTCTAAAGTATAAATGTCCTGATCCAAGGAGTTTGCACCGCTTGAATAGTCAGTACCGATGTTAATAGTGCAAGTAGTTGTGTTTTCATTCGTCACACCTACGACATCACCGGTGATAGGGTCATAGACAAAATCGCCACCCAGCGCAATCTTTTGAAGATATGCCGTAGGACCTTGATATGGAACCTCGCGGTGGTCGCGTACTATCGTAGCACTGGCGCGTAACTCGTTAAAATAGGATTCTCCCAGGCGGGAGTTGAGTTCAGCCACGACAGAATGTGTCTTATTCACGAAGCGGTAACCACTATTCTCGAACGTATATGTTCCGCGCGAAGCACTATACTTGTCATCAAAGGCATCTTGATACTGATAGCGCAAAGCAAACTTATTGTTTACGTCAATATTCCAGTCGATACGTGCCAGGACACCGATGTTTCTCTGCTCTACATCGCGTTGTCCGTAACCATCGCGAATACCTGTGCGCTGGAAATACAAATCGCTGATGAGCTGTGCATAAGGAGCCGAGAGATTCAAAGTGGAATATCCGGGATAATATGTAGAAGGATAACTCTCTTTCTTCATATCGAAGCTTGCAAAGAAGAAAAGCTTGTCCTTAACGATAGGACCGCCGAGAGTAGCACCAAAAGTCTCGTCATATTGTTTTGTTAGCGGCTCTTTAGCATAATCTTGCATACGGTAACGACCGTACATATCCTGGTTATTATAATATGCGTATGCAGAACCGTGGAATTGGTTCGTACCCTGCTTGGTTACTGCATTGATAGCACCACCTGTGAAACCACTTTGACGCACATCGAACGGGGCAATTACAACTTGCAGCTCCTGAATAGCATCCATCGACACGGGATTTGCTCCTGCCTGTCCGCCATTCATACCGCTGCCCGAGAGACCGAACACGTCATTGCTCATAGTTCCGTCTATCTGGAACGAATTGTAACGGTTGTTCTGACCTGCAATGCTGATACCGCCACCTTTATTGCGTGCCACCAAGGGAATTGTTGATATCACGTCATAAATGCTACGATCAATGGTAGGAGCTTCCGTAATCGTCTTCAAACTAAAGTTTTTGGCAGCACCCGCCTGAACTTTCTGCGTACCCTGTATCACAGCCTCGCCAAGTTGTGAAGCGCGCTCCACCATACTTACTTCGATTTGAGAGGTAACACCGAGTTCGAGGGTGATATCGCTGACTACCTTCTTAACATAGCCCAGATAAGTGAACTCTGCGCGATACGGTCCGCCAGTACGCATACCTTGTATGGTGAAATGACCGTTTTTGTTTGTCACAGCCGTATATACCGTACCGGAAGGTTCGTGAATACACTTGACAACTACACCTGCCAGCATGCTATTTGAACCATCACTGACTTTACCGGCAACAGACGACGTTGTTACCTGAGCGCTCACGGCCACAAAAAAGAAAAGGCTCACGAGCATCATCTGGATTCTTCTGAAATTTGACATGATCTTTAAGGTTTTTATTGTTTTAGGATTGTTTTCTGAAATTGGCAGCGATATATTTTCCACAAAGGAGGAATAAACGATTTCAACTTATGGATTCTTATGCTTTATTTAGGAGACATTAAAGATTATTTATTAGGCATTAAAGATTTGCTCGTACAAACAAAAGCCTTGCCTCGGTATTTTCCTTGATTTCTTTTGACAGTTTTGGATTTCCTTTACTGCAAAACATCAAATGCACCGTTTGTACCATCATTCGGGGCAGGGATAATGCCAAGAATGTGGCAGATGATGTTATAGAAGTCGGTATTAGGGAATGTTTCCGTGCGGACATACATTTTTTTGAAGTCAGGACCGACTGCTAAGAAGGGGACATGCATATCTTGCACGGTAGGATCGAAACCATGTGTGCCGATATTGCGCAGTTTCCTTGAGCCAATAGTCCAGCCCACGTCGGGAAGCACTACCACCTCACCGATATTTGGATTTGTGCCGTATCGCAAATATGCGGGGACGTCATTTTTCTTCCATACCCTCAAGTGCGGATGATTTTGCAGGGCACGCACGATTTTGTCTGCGCAGCCTTTCTTTGGAAACACCATAGTAGGCAAATCATACCAGACACGATCGTACCATGACTTGTTGAGAATGGATTCTATGTCTATCTTCCTTTCTTCTGACAGGCGGGTCATGCCGTGATCTGCCGTGACAATGAGGTTGATACTGTCGGGAAAAGCCGTTTGCGCAATAATATGACGTATTTCTCCCACGATACTATCCATTTGCTCCACCACTTGTTTTGTCTGTACCGATGTAGGTCCGAATTGGTGGCTGGTATGATCAGGTTCCTCGAAGTACATGAGTATCAATCGCGGACGTTCTGATTCGGGAAGGTTAAGTAATTCCTGCAATCGCGCCACTCTCTGCGCATTTGTCAGCAAAGGCGGATTGTCATAGTCGTGATAATAAGTGGGATATGGGGTTGGTGTTTTACCAAGGTTGATTGGAATATCCGAACCTGGCCAATAAATCACACCCACACGCAGCCCTTGTCGCATAGCGGTCTGCCAAATGGGTTCGCCGTGCCAGAAACGCGGATCTTTCTTGACAGTTTTACTGCTAAGTGAGAAGCGTAAATTCGTTTCCTGGTCAATAAAATTATTACTGATGATGCCGTGATGATCAGGTGTGAGCCCAGTAACAAGGGTGTAGTGATTTGGGAAAGTTTTTGAGGGAAACGATGGTTGCATAACGGCTTTAACACCTTGTTTCCCTATAGCATTGAGATTTGGTGTGTTGTAAATTTCCGGATAGTCCCAGCGACAACCATCCAACGAGACTATAACCGTACATTTTTGTCCGAGAACAACGAGAGTTGTCAGAAGAAAAAGGACAAAAATCAGGGTGTGTTTCAAGTATCTCATAAATATCCTATGAAAAGACGATGCGAAGATACATATTTATTTTGAAACTGCAACATTTTTTAGGATATTAAAAAAGAAATCAAATAAGATTTTTGTTTTTCTTCCATAGAATTTGTTTCGGTCCACAAAAAAAATAGATTTGCGGGCTATTGCCGACGCAAATCTATTACTACATATTCGGAACGTGTGCCTATGCGGAATTTTCCGCCCCAGATACCGATGCCGCTGCTGACATAATAATCTGTATCGCCGCGCCGGTAAGCACCATAGGCACATTCATATATTTTTTCGGTAATCAAATTTGCCGGCCATACCTGTCCGTGATGGGTATGTCCGCTCAGTTGCAAATCAGCACCGCAACGTTGTGCCTCATCAAGGAGATAGGGTTGGTGATCCAGCACTACGGAATAGTTATTGCGGTCGCAATGCTGCATAAGTTCCTTCAACGAATGGCGATGTGGGTTGGAACGATCGTCACGTCCGACAAAACTGATGCCATCGAGGTTTACCACGCTATCGCGCAGCAGGTTGATACCGGCCTGTCGGTAGAAATCCGCGCTTCCCTGCACTCCTGCATAAAACTCGTGGTTACCAAAACAAGCATATATGGGCGCTTTTATTTTTCTGAAGGCTTCGGCATCGTTTTCTACGAGCAATGGCCGCAGAGATCGGTCTATCACATCACCCGCAAGGACTACAAAATCAGGATGTTCGTCATTGATGATTCTAACCCAACGCTCCAGTTCTTTACGTCGGTTATGATACCCCAAATGTAGGTCGGAAAGCATGACAATGCGCATATTCCGGGCATTAGGTCGAGAGGTCGTAAGATGCATCTCCTGCCTTTCTTTCTGATGATACCTGAAACTGCCATAACCAAAGAGCAAAAGCATCACGCCTGCGGTGATAAGCGTTCCCGTCAGGGAGTTCTTCAAGAGTATTGCGGGGATAATATGCAGCAGTCGGCAGACATCGGCCAAAAGGAAGAACATAAAAAGATATAGCAGGATAATCACCCACGATGTGCCGACTTCATAAACACCTTGCCCTAACCAAAATGGCATCATGTCCAGGCGACGGCTCAATGCCAGGAAGAAAGTGGCAAAAACAAGGGTGAAAACACCTACTGCAACCCATTTCCACAAATGACTGACAGGCAGAATCTGCCAGATATGCCACAAAACGTAGAAATTGGCGGCAACAGGAATTAAAAGTATCAGGAGGAATTGGAGTTTCATGGTAGAATTAGAGATTGATTGGGAAGGTCTTTTGGTCTTAGCCTTCCGATTCTTCAGTTTTGTCTTTTCAACGTTTTATTGGAACGGATTGTATTTTGTCTATGTCCGAAGACAAGTTTTATTCCTTGCACAAAGTTTTCACCACCCATACGGCATCATAGGCGGCATGCCGGCATTTGGATGATGCAGCCACATATTTTCCCAAGGGTTCGTTTCTTTCGCGGCTTCCACGTTCACTTGTATCATCATGCTCTCACCTATTTTCAAGTCGGCACCCACTCCAATGCGATCGCCCTGCGGAAATATCGCAAATGGCGACATCGGCCCATAATATCCCGCCCCTGCGTAATGGCGCTGCGTAGGTGTGATTTGTTTTACGGCATAACCATAGAGCAACAAACGCTCATTTATTTTATAATACACTTGTCCTGCAATTCCGAGCGAAGATTGGTGATAGCGCCCCCAATCTAAATTATTGGCTGTCAGACCTATTGCAAAAGCCCAACGCTTATTCAGGGGTTTGGCGTAGGCTAACGAAAGTTGTTGGCCGAATCCCACACCTTTAGGACTTCCTTTTCCAAAGGCAGCGCTGACATTTAGTCCCACTTGTGCATTGATACCTTCGTGTAGTGCCCAACTATCGTAAAATCCGAACGCATTAGGCACCACGTATGGCACATAAAAATGAGGCACATCGGTAGTTATGGTTTCCGTTGTCAGGGAATCCATGCGCAAGGTGTCACCCACCGCCTGCTGTGTCTCACTCTGTGCACGAAGTGTGGCGGGAAACAGACAGAAACTGACTATTTCCGCGAGAATGGTGCTATATAATAAATTATGGTGTGGCATATTTTTCGGGAAGAAACGATTTTCGGGGCAAAAGTACGACATATCTGCGTAATTTCGGCGTGTTTATTATACTTTAACGTTCTGTTTTATACATATCATGGCGGTTTTTTCCAAAAATATAGGTAAGAAACGGAATTTAATGGTTAGTTTTGTAGCAATGGAACGGATACGCAGACTTTTACAAGCAGAATACGAATACGAAAAGGCACAGTTTCGCCAAGAGAGCGAGGCTATGGGGATAGACCGCAAGGTAAAACGCGGCGAGTGCTGGTATCCCGTCTGTCTGGGGCGGAGTTATTACAATTCGCTCAACCGTTTTGTGATAGAAGTCTATCGTACGGGCGATTCCGACATAGATCACGAATTTGAATACGGACGTAGCGTGGTGTTCTTCGCCCGCGATGGTAGTAATATGCTGCATTATTGTCCTTTTACGGCTACAGTAAACTACGTGGAGGGTGATAAAATGCAGGTAGTCCTGCCTGACGAGAAATATGCGGCACAGATTGGTGCTATAGACCTACTTGGCGTTCAATTGAGCTTCGATGAAACGACATATCGCCTGATGTTCGATGCTTTGTCGCGAGTTAGCAATGCACGCACAGGACGTCTTGCCGATTTGCGCGATATTATTCACGGCAATGCCACACCTAAATTTCTTGCTGCCGACATTCCTTTGCGCTTACCCTGGCTTAATGCCTCGCAGGAGCAGGCTGTGCGCGATGTGCTCCGAGCCAAAGATGTAATGGTGGTACATGGCCCGCCGGGAACGGGAAAAACCACGACACTTGTCGAGGCTATCAGCGAAGTGCTCCGACGCGAAGTGCAAGTGCTGGTATGTGCCCAGAGCAATACTGCCGTGGATTGGATTTCGGAGCAACTTACCGACCGCGGCATCCCAGTTCTGCGCATCGGGAACCCCACTCGCGTGAACGATCGTATGCTTTCTGCTACATACGAACGACGTTTCGAGGCACATCCTGACTATCCGCAACTTTGGAGCATACGTCGCACGATACGCCAGTTATATAGTACACCACGCAAGGGACGTGCTGATGGTTTTCACCAGAAAATAGCACGTTTACGCGAACGTGCCGATGAATTGGAAATACGTATCCGCCAATCGCTCTTCGATAGTTCCCGTGTCATAGCCTGTACTTTGGCAGGGTCGGCACAACAGGTACTTTCGGGGCAACATTTCCACACACTCTTCATAGATGAAGCGGCACAGGCCTTAGAAGCCGCTTGTTGGATCGCACTTCAGAAAGCAGACCGCGTCATTCTTGCCGGAGACCACTGCCAATTACCGCCTACTATCAAGAGTATGGAGGCTTTGCGCGGAGGTCTGGGCATTACCATGCTGGAACGCATTTGCAAGAAGCACCCAAATTGCGTGAGAATGCTACATACGCAATACCGCATGAACGAAGAATTGATGCGCTTTTCATCTGAATGGTTTTACAACGGGGAATTGCAGGCTGCTCCCGAAGTAAGGCACCGAAATATCCTTGACGATCTTGACAGTCCCTTGGTTTGGATTGACACTTGCGACGATCGCAACCTGCGCGATGCAGAAAACGAACCGGCAGTCGAGGCTTTCGTGGGAAATGGCTACGGACGCATCAACAAGGCCGAAGCTAATCTCACGGTAGAGGCACTTTGCCAATATGCCGACCGCATTGGCATAGAACGCCTGCTGGACGACAGGATAGACATCGGCGTTATCTCACCGTATCGGGCACAGGTGCAATATTTGCGACGACTCATTGCGCATACCGACCGACTGAAACCCCTGCGGCGGTGGATTAGTGTGAATACGGTCGATGCTTTTCAAGGACAGGAGCGCGATATTATCGTCGTTAGCCTCGTCCGTGCAAACGAACACGGAGATATCGGCTTTTTACGCGACCTTCGGCGTATGAATGTCGCCATGACTCGTGCCCGAAGCAAACTTATCATCATCGGTAACAGCGAAACGCTCGGACGCCACCGCTTTTATCATCTTTTGTTCGAGCGTTGTCGGAAAATGGTGGTGGAATAGTCCATGTTCTCGAGGCATATAGCCTGAAAAGAGGCGAATAAACCCAAATACACCCTTGATAAAAGATGATTCTTAGTAGGAGGTCTTCCAAAATAGGAAGATCTCTTTTATTCTGTATGATTTTTCTGTCTTTTCAGCGCTTCTTTTTTTCCCTTCATCCCAACTTACTTTTTTTATCATGCGCAAACCCTTTATTATAAGGCTTGTTTTGATTTTTTGCAGGGACATCTCCGTAGTATCTCACGTGAGATACGTCAGTATCATAGATGAGATACTACGAAAATATGGCAAATAAAAACTGGAACAACCGAAATGAAAATGGTTATTCCTGCATAACGTTTTAGAATTACCCTCAAAAAAATCGGAATACTCAGATAATTCTGAATACTCCGATTGTTCTGAATGTTAGCGCCCTGAATAAAACTCAATTCTCGGCTTTGAGAATATCGCGTGCCGTTTCGAGAATGGTATCTACGCTACGGGCATAGTCGGCCTGGGAGATATCCACTTTCTTGTCGGGGGCAATACCCATTTCCGTGGATTGCATTTTCGCATCATACATAGGACAGGCCGAAAAGCGCACGCCCCATCCGTTTGGCAGCTCGGAAGTGAAGGGAAGTCCGGCACCACCGCCTGTTACATCGCCCACAATAGTCACTTGCGGCAGGTATCTCATGTACATCACGAAACTATTTGCGGCGCTATACGTACGACGGTTTGTCAGCACGCACACTTTTTTCTGCCAACGCAAGCCTTCAAACGGTTCCAGCACGATAGGTTCGGGATTCGAGAAGTCATTATGTCCCGTCCCACGCTTATGCTGGATATATGCTACGGTAGTGGGCTCGTTCACGAAGAGCGACGCCATTTTCTCGGCTGCCGACAACATTCCTCCGCCATTATTGCGCACATCTACGATGAGACCGTTGCATTGCATGAGGTATTCCATGATTTGCTCCAGGTTACCATTACCTGCCTCCGTCTCAAAAGTCGGAATACGCACATATCCTATGTTGTCTTCCAGCACTTTATACGAAATATTGCACGTTTGCCGGTGCTCTGTCGTACGTCCCAGGAGTTTTCTTTCGAGCGAATCGCTGTAATTCATGGGATAGTCATCAAACCATGCGCCATATCGAGCCACATCGTGGGAAGCACGGAGGTTTACGTGGCCATCGCGCAATTCATAACTCATCTTTGCAAGAATTTCAAAGAGTTCCGTCTGGCTCATGCTCTCCTTTATGGCAGGACTGTACTGCGAATATACCTTATCCCAGTCCAATCCGTATTGTTGCGCCTTGTAATCGAAGAAACAATAGTGCTGATCAATGAGATTCCAAAAGGTCTCGAAATTACCGCGCTTCGAGTTGTCGGTATAGTCCTCTGTGACGCACGAAGTGAGGAGCAAAGTCGATAGAACTATGCCGTAACATACCTTATATATATTTAAAAGGAGTATTCTCATGGATAATTTTTAGGGTTGTTCTAATAATTAGGCTGTTTTGATTATTCAAAGATTTTTGAGTGATTTTGTTTTTAATTTTGCAGAAGCATAGCAAGCTATGGTTCAAGGAATTAAAGACGAAAGCGCCAAAAAGATTGAAAAATCATACAGACCATAAAAGAACTTCCCAATATTTTAAACTAATTCTTAGAACAACCCTTTAGTAAACAGTCCTGAAAAATCAAAACATCAGCAGGCTGCGCGTGATGCCTATGACAAACTGGTGCTGCCATCGGTGCGCTTTCAGATTATTGACGTGACTTTGCCTGATATCGGCGTGATAACCGCAGACAAGGTCGATGTGTCGCCACATAGGTATGTGCAACGTAGCAAGTAGTCGCATCTGCGGTGCCTTAAATGCGTGATTCAGACAGATATTGTGGTCATATTGTTTCAAAGAGAAGATTTCGTAATACGATTGTCCGTAGTTGGGCGAAAACATCAAACCCAAAATCGGCATATCTACCTGGATATGTGACGAAAAATGCTTGCCAAAAAGCTTGAAGTGCCATTCGGCCACTCCGCTCACGCCACCATTAAGCGCTACCCTCCCCTGTGCCGGATTATTTCCGTTACGTGTGTTATAGGTAAAGCCGGCTATCGCCTCAAACATCGGACCTATGCTTGCCGAGAGCGAAGGTAATATCCGGAAACGGCGGTGCAAAATGAGGGCAGCAGCCAAGTTTCCGTCCCATTCGGTGACATTGTCGGCAGGAGCGTCGAGCGAAGAGAAATCTACGGCGTAGTTTCCCATGATACGCCAGGAGGGAGATTTGCGCGACAGGCGACTTTGTGTGCGATAAAGGTAGGAAACCGAAAATCCCTTGTAGCAAAGTGGCGAAAGGTAGGTGTCAAGTACATTATTCGAGCCGAAACCCAAAAGATGGTCGTGCCTTACTTCGTGTAGTGTACCCGAAAGGGGTGTTTGCGTGAGGATAGCTGCAGAATCCACCGAGACATTCAGTTTTGTCTCGGCATCTTGCTGCGCTTGTGCCGTAACAGGCAGAAACAGCAGCGATATAAACAATGTTCGCAGCAGGTTTCGCATGTGTTTCAGTCAGGTAATTTTCGCTTTGTCCTATGCCTTGCTCTTTTTCTTAGGATAATTCTTAAGGGTTGTTCTAATAATTAGGCTGTTTTGATTATTCAAAGATTTTTGAGTGATTTTGTTTTTAATTTTGCAGAAGCATAGCAAGCTATGGTTCAAGGAATTAAAGACGAAAGCGCCAAAAAGATTGAAAAATCATACAGACCATAAAAGAACTTCCCAATATTTTAAACTAATTCTTAGAACAACCCTTTAATATCACGTAGCCCAATGCCAATGCCACGACAGCAAGAATGATATATCCCAGTTCGTGACTGTATGTCTCGGCCAGATGATAAACTTTCTCGGGGGAATCCACATCGGGGAACGCACGATAAATGGCATATCCGATAAGAGCCAGAACTGTATTCCAGAAACCTGCACCAAGTGTGGTATAAAGCAGGAAAGGTCCCATCTTCATTTTTGCCAATCCCGCAGGTATCGAAATGAGTTGGCGCACAGCAGGTATCAAACGTCCGAAGAAAGTGGAAGCAGCACCGTGATCGCGGAAATATTCTTCGGCATGTGCCACCTTTTCGGCATCAATCAGACACATATGTCCGAACTTACTGTTGGCAAACTTGTATATTACAGGTCTTCCCAGCCAGCGCGAGAGCCAATAATTGACTAAAGCACCGAGGTCTGCGCCGATAGTGGCAAAAACCACTACGAGAAAAATATTCATCCCGTCGGTAACCATCGCTTTCCAGGCGGCGGGAGGTACTACGACCTCGGAAGGAAAAGGTATGAACGAACTTTCGATAGCCATAAACAAGGTAACAACCCAGTAGTTCAGGTTTTCGAGCGCAAAGCGTATCAATTCTTCAAGCATAGGAGAGAAATATATTTATGGAGTCATTAAAATTCGCATAAGCCCTGCAAATTTAATTAAAATATTTAACGAAAAGGGCAAAAGTGGCGGTCTAACCCCTATTATTTCTTAAAAAACGCATAATATTTCCGAAAACATTTGCTGCATGTCGCAATTATGCCTAATTTCGCCAGTGAAAATCAACAAAAACCCGATAATTATGAAAAGATTATTGTATGTAGTGGCTTTTGCCACCCTGATACTCACCACAAGTTGCGTGAGTAAGAAAAAATTCGTCGATTTGCAGAATAACTACAACCGTCTGCAAACAGATTATGCCACACTTCAGGGCAATTACAACGACGCAAAAGTGAAAATCGCCGAATATACCAGCGATAGCAAAAGCCTTTCTGCACGTTTAGCCGACGAACAAAAGCGCAATACCGAACTGAAACAGCAATACCAGAGCCTGATGAGAAACTACAACTCCAATGTTTCGCAGGGCCAGGTAAACATTTCCAAACTCGTGGACGAAATCAATGCGTCTAACAAGTTTATCAAACAGTTGGTAGAAGCTAAATCGAAAAGTGACTCACTTAATCAGGCTTTGACGAACAAACTCACTCGTTCGCTCACTCGTGAGGAAATGCAGGACGTAGATGTTGAGGTTTTGAAGGGAGTTGTATATATTTCTCTCGCCGACAACATGCTTTATCAGAGCGGTTCTTACGAAATTGGCCCACGTGCCGGAGAAACACTCTCGAAAATCGCTAAAATCATCACCGATTACAAAGATTATGAGGTACTTGTTGAAGGAAATACCGACAATGTGCCCATCAGTCGCCCTAATATCCGCAACAACTGGGACCTTTCCGCTCTGCGTGCCTCAAGTGTTGTGCAGGAGCTCCAGAATAAATATGGAGTGGACCCCAAAAGACTTTCGGCTGCCGGACGTGGCGAATACAACCCTGTAGCAAAGAACGATACAGAGAAGGGTAAACAACGTAATCGCCGCACACAGATTATCATTACCCCGAAACTTGATCAGTTCATGGATCTTATCGATCAGGCTCCGGCTGAAAGCGAACAATAATACGCACATCATGCGGACTGATTCCGCATAAAGCTATAAAACATACGGGTGCAACATACGTTTCGACGATGTTGCACCCGTTTTGTATGAGGTTTCTGAAATGTTCCCTGAAAAACGATTACATATCCGGCGAGACAGAAATCTTAACGTGGCGTTTGTCAGCAGAAACATCGAGATACGGACTGGCAATGGCTTCATAATCCTTGTTGCCGACGCGGAAAATGACTTTATAATGGGGATGTGGCGTGATACCGTCGTCATATTCGCTGACAATTCGTGTCAAAACAGGATTTGCCTCGGGAATACTCTCAATAGCTGGGAAGGCATATATCAAAGCTCGGTTGCGGAGAAAAGAAGTGGCGCCATCGTCCGACTTTTGCACGAAGGGGAGTTCGGGAAAGTTGAAATAAACCTCGTCACGATTGAGCCATTTCCGCGAAATGACGGCATATCCGCGCAGGGTGTCGTACTCCCAGTCGTGACCATTGACATAAATCTCAGGACGTTCGGACAACCATTCGGGAAGTCGCAGGCAAATGACGAAATCCCTACCACCATGGGGCACACGTCCAAGCCGAATCTTGAAACGTCCGGCAAACGGCATTCCAGTTACCTGATCGATGGTGAAATCGAAGTCTTTCATCGGGATATGTGCGTAGCAGTTTTGGTAAAAGTTGAGAAAAACGGTATCTCCCCGCAAGGCATAAACCGTTCCTGCGGCATCCAGAATGGTTTGTGCGGCCAAACGCGCGGTTTTCTTGTCGTCATTTTTTTCTTGCAGCACACAAGCGGGTAAAGCATTGCACAAAGCGCGTTCCATCAGGTCGATATAAGATGATTGTCCCGTGTGGAGAAACATCCGTGCGGCGATATGTGTCATTTCTGCGGCATATTTTCCCTGATGCGGCAAACTTTCGTCTCCGCTCCCGCCCACAAGATTCACGGGGTGCTTCCTAACTTGTTTTTTCCAGCGTTTCGCATCTTTTTTATGTGAGCGTTTTTTCACTTCTACCGACTTTGCCGTCAGTTCTCCGTATTCACTCAGCGGAAAGAGGTGCCAATTCGACACGTCGCCGTCAATAAAAGAAATACTATCGGAGGGCAGAAAGGATAAGGGCGCACCACCATCCTGTGCCGACAGATTTGCGGAGGTTGTCAGCACAATAAATAATAAAAGTATGGAAGAACGATACTTCATCCCTATTTTAATATAATCTTTTTACCGTTTCGGATATAAACACCCCGACCTGGCTTGTTCACACGGCGTCCCATCATATCATAGGTGTGATTGTCCGTGTGTTTGTCGTAAGTAATGGGCAGAATGCCCGCAGGTAAAATATTCGGGGTGTCAAGTTCGTAAACTCTAACCCAATCTACGCGCATTTCGTAGGTAAAGTTCGGATCGTGATTGGCGGCCCAAACCCCATTTCCTACGCTCTGATTCAGGATAAGATAGAACTCGCGGTCGAAAGGCCACTGCCCGTTTCTCAGATTGTAGGGCAACTGACTCTTTTTGTAGGTAAAGACTTTTTCGCCGTCGAGATACCAGCGTATTTCGGCCTCATCCCATTCCATACCATAGACGTGCCATTCCTCAACGGTGACAGATTCGTTGAAAGATGACTGCGGATTATTTGTCTTACCCAGATTGTAGGTCCAATTGCTGTGAACGGTATGCCAGGCGCGGTCCTGATTATCGATAGTCTCGAACACGTCAATTTCTCCGTCGTTCGGCCATCCGTCACTGTTGTCTTGCGGCATCAGCCAAAAGGCAGGAAAATTTCCTGTGTGCTTCTTTGTTTTCAAACGTGCCTCTGTTCGTCCGTATTTGAAGGCGTAAATATCTTTTGTACTGACTACGCCCGAAATCATGGTGTCATCGCCATCGCCACGTGCGGGATCGGGAATGCAACGCAGCACCAATTCGCCATTATCGATGTAAGCCAGTTCGTTTGCTGATGAGATATAACGAGCCCATGTAGCATTGCTTTTTTTATAACGCCCCCACCATTCAGGATTGGGCTGCGAACCGTTTTTCTGTGCGAAATCGTCGCAGAAAGTCAGCCTCCACGCTTTTTGGGGCATGGATTCTTCCTCCTGAAGTGGACGGAAACGCGCGGTAATGACGACATCGCCATCCATACAACAGCCTGGAATATTGAAAAGTCCTTGGTTGAAACTTTCCGGTCCGAACCAAGTGTCGGCATATTGGGGCAATCCGTTTTTCAGGCTGTCTCCCGAAAGATTACCGTGGCGCACGCAGATGCTGTCGGGCTGGTATCCGTCTTCAGCATAGAACAAACATGGCAGATCCTGACCTAAACTCATGATACTGTTGTGCAATTCATCACCGGTGTGGTAAACCATTTCACCATGTTCGGAGTATGCGCTGACAGCTACGTCCTGTGCGTTAGTAACGAGGAGGCGTACATCGATAATGACGCCGCCGTTTTTCACAATGTCCTCTCCTTCTTCCATACATCCGGCCGGATCGATATTATTCCAATCCAACTTGAAACGCATACGGTAGTAGCCTTCCTCTATGTCGGCAGGGATCGTGAAGGCCGGCATTTTCATATAATTCCCGTCGGGATGGCTCTTGCCGGCGCTGTCCAAACCTTTATAACAAGAGTAGGAAACCAATTCGTTGTCGGCCTGTAGCGAACCGTCTTCGAGGGGTTCCTGAGTATCATACTGTCCGTTGCGGTTATAGTCTATATAAACATATTCATTCATCCAGTCTTCATTAAAACCCATGGATGCCGTTACAGTTTGTCCGGGACGTACAACGAGGGAGCGGTCCAATGCCACCTTATATACCTTATTGTCGTTACTAACGTTGATAGAAGTACCCGAAAGTCCTACCGAGAAGACGCGACGTGTGGAATGTTTCACGGTTTGTTCCTCGGGAAAAGAAACGGGATAGTCCTGCGCCAAAACAGTTTGGAACAAAGGAAATATTGTAATGAGTAATAAAAGTCTTTTCATTTTACAAATAAGTTTTCACGCCAATTAGCGCCCAAATAATGCGGTGATACCAATAATTATCTGCAAATTTACTCTTTATTTTTCGGATAGACTGAAAGTTGGCAGCACATTTTTGCTTCATACCGCTTTTCAATGGTGTTCTTATGGCTGAATCATTCGGAAAAGTCCCCTGCTAAGGAGATGTATTCGCGCGATGATTCTTTTCGGTTCAGACTTTCGGTATAACGTGATAACGGTATTTCGTTATTACGGGCTTATTGAAAATGATTTCTGGGGGAAAATGGGCTATATGGGGTTAATGGGTGCGGAGATATGAAAAAAGAAAAAGGTGCGTCAAACGGATTGACACACCTTGCAAAACATTGCCAGTCGGGGTGACTGGATTCGAACCAGCGACCACACGCCCCCCAGACGCGTACTCTAA
>CAMVJO010000019.1 GCA_947167835.1 uncultured Prevotellaceae bacterium | reverse complement strand
TACCCTCGCCAACTGATATCAAATTCTTTGAATTAAACGACATTCCCTAAATTAGAAACTATATATGATGGAAAAACAAGAACAGTACATTTTACAGATGGGGAACTGACATACGATTCTGGAATTATCACCACTAACTCTAACGACACTGGTACGTTAATCGAATTCATCCTTGATGACAAGATTTTCAGAGACTATTATTTCTTAAAAGCACACATAGATCATCATATTTGGAACTGCCTAGATCTTAATAGAGGCATTACAATTCGCTTCAATAACTGTACCTATTGCTCAGATGGTCTATCACGCCTATTAGAACATGAACTTCAGACCACGCCTCTATATCCTATTATTCACATTGTTGATGGGGACTTCGAAGCAGCGTTCACGCATGTCAACAATCTGGCTTGTGAACAATACTATTCTTTCGTCAATGGTTTTAAAACCTCAGAAGGAGGTATCCATGAAATCGCATTTAGGGACGCATATATATATGTAATCAAGAATTTCTTCGAGGAATATCATGCATCTCCTCGAAAAATTCTAAAAGGGTTAGTTTGTGCCCTGTCTGTGCGTGTTAAACATGATTACTTTGAAAACTCAATGAGGACAAAAATGACCGTTCCTCACCTTGGTCCATACAAAACGGATGGTTCAACCGAGTCACCACTGCTAACGACTTATGTGCGCGACATCCTCCAACGGAACCTCTACGACTACCTACGAATTCATCCTCAAACAGCAAACGCCTTACTACAAAAGATTAAAGAAAAATGAGAATGTATATAGATCTTTTCTCCTACCTCTGCCACCAGCTGGTAGGGCTATTTAAATCTTTGTACAATGAAATCATAAAAACTGAAGAGCCAACAGGATAAAACGGCATTTGAGATATGAGAATCTATAATGAAGATGGGACTTTGAACGATAATAATTGGATGTTTGTAGCTGCTCGTTGGGCGGGCTCGCATTATAAACTACTACGATGGACTCTAATTCTTTTTATTATGATTATAGTAGGATTTTTTTGTGGAGCATTATTAATAACTAATAAGAAAACAATTATGTTTGATACCTTAAAAGATAACAAGGAGTGGATAGAGCTAAAAGCTACCCTTCAATTTGTAGAAGATAAGATAAACCGTATTACGGATAATCATACTTGGGTATCGAAGAAAGAATTGTCGGAACAAGTGAAAGAGTTGCTTTCAGACCGTCATTTCATTATGAACAAGATGTTTCGCCTACATGTTACAGAGCAAGAGGTCACACGATTCCGTGATGTGAATGACCATTTGTCGGAGTTAACGCGCAAGATGTTCAGCGAACATGTGAAACTGTTGGATTCTCTCAAAGACAATCCCATTTTGTCTGTTGCTAGTTGGGATGACGTTGTTGTAGAGAGCAAATTAGATGTGGATGAAGATGCTGAGGTGCTACATTATGATGATGACAATGACTATGGCTCATATTTCTCACAGATGATTGATGCTATTGCTTGGACTGAGGACTTGGAAATTCGTTCTTTATGCACGACTCTTGGAGAGGAACCAGAACCTGACCATCTTGATAACAGTACCACATGGGTCGAAGGTTGTCTGGATGTACCCCAGTTCGACGGTATAAATGTTTGCTATGCTATCCACGATCTCTGCACTCACAAGAATTATTCTGTCCCTGACCTTCTCCGTATTCGCTCATATTCAGTACTGAATACTGTCAAAGATAATAGGAAACACATCGTTTAAAGTAGATCGTCTTGTTTATAAAAAAGGGAAATAGGGATGCGAGGTGATAGGCAGTGACATTTTACTTGTAAATGTAAAGGGAATAGTGAAAGGAGGAGCACTAAATTGTATATCTAAACGGATTCTTCTTACCAACCAAAAGAAGACAATAGTAAGTATATGCCTAGGTAAAAATGAGATAGCCAAATGTGCGGTTGAAAAATATACGTTTTTCTATATTATTGCTTTAGTTTGAGAAAATATTATAGATATGTTGGTTTAGTTTACACCACTTTATATATAAAGAGGGATAAACTAAACCTACTTTCCCACGCAGAAATGGGAAAAAATGTTATTAAGGGTTTCTTGGGGTGTGATTTCGCCGCCGGTGATTTGGGCTATGTGGTGGAGGACTTGGCGCAGGTCTTCGGCTATGAGGTCGCCACTGAGGTTCTGGGCGAGTGATTGGATGACGCGGGTGAGTGATTCGTGGGCGGAGAGTAGGGCAGAGTAGTGGCGGGCGTTGTTTACGATGATGTCGTTTTCGTTGATTTCGGGTATGTCGGGGATTTGTCGGAGCAGGTGCTGGAGTTGCGGGATGTTATGGGATGTCTTGGCTGATATGCGGATGTAGTGTGCCTGGGGGAGTGCGTTGCGGAGGTGGTTTTCTATTTGTTGCTGCGTTTCGGGAGTGAGGGTGTCTGCTTTGTTTTGTGCGATGATGAGGTGTTTGCCTTCGGTGAGTTGCTGGATTTCCTCGGTTTCCTGTGGTGTGGCATCGGTGTCGATGAGCCAGAGGATGATGTGGGCTTGTTGGATTTTCTTGTGTGTGAGTTGTATGCCTATCTGTTCTACTTCGTCGGTGGTGTGGCGCAGTCCTGCTGTATCGCTGAAGCGGAATCTTAGTCCTTCTATTTCTGTTTGGTCTTCTATGATGTCGCGTGTGGTGCCGTGTATGCTGGATACTATGGCGCGCTCTTCTTTGAGCAGTTTGTTGAGCAGGGTGCTTTTGCCTACGTTTGTCTTGCCTACGATGGCTACTGCGATACCGTTTTTCAGGGCTTGTCCTTTTTCGAAAGTGTCGGCAAGGTGGGTGATGTGTGTGTCGATGCGATTAGCCAGTTGCAGGAGTTCTGTGCGGTCGGCAAATTCCAGATCTTCGTGGTCTGAGAAGTCGAGCTCGAGTTCGAGCAATGAAGTGATTTCCAGCAGTTGGCTACGTAATTGTGCGAGTTCTGAGGAGAAGTGTCCCTTGAGTTGGCTCATGGCCATATGGTGTGTGGCTTTGTCGGAGGATGCTATAAGGTCAGCCACTGCCTCCGCCTGACTCAGGTCTATCTTGCCGTTCAGGAAGGCTCTTTGTGTGAATTCTCCCGGGTTGGCCTGTCGCGCATGGTGCTGTATGAGCAGGTTTATGATCTGTTGCATGATGTATGCCGAGCCGTGGCAGGTGATTTCCGCGGCGTCTTCGCCTGTGAAGGAGTGTGGTGCTCTGAATACGGTACACATCACTTGGTCTATCACGTTTCCCTCCGCATCCGCTATTTCGCCGTATGCAGCGGTGTATGGCTTGCGCTCGGCCAGTCTGGTGTGGTTTTTGCTGCGGAATATGTTGTCGGCAATGGTGATGGCATCCGGTCCCGATATGCGAATGATTCCCAGTGCGCCTCCTGTGGGTGTGGCTATTGAACAGATGGTCATGGTCTTCTTAATCTTATTCGTTTTATGGTTCTGACTCGTTTGTTTCCTGCTCTTAGGTGGTGCGATTCGATATTTTGCAGACAAATTTAGGAATTATTCCGTAATTACCGATTCTTTTAGGTGTGGTTTATGATGCATCATTGTTATTTCTTAGTTTTGTAACGGATTACGGAGAGGTGGCTTAACTTTGCGGAGATAAGGCTTTTCTTATTGGAGAGGTGTGGCGGTTGCTGTTGGTGATGGGTATGAGTGGCTTAATGGGGCGGAATAGGTTTAATGGGCAATTTGGGCGGAATTTGGGCGGAATTGGCATACTCTTTAACTCCAAACCGCAAATAAAATAATCGATAATTCCTCGAGCGTGTCAGCGTGTCGGTGTGTCACCTGAAAATATCTCTTACGCTCATTCTATATTTCTTCTGTCCTGTCTGAGCAAAAAAATGACATATAATTATCGAATACCAATTGTTTGGTATAATCCTAAACGGTGGATTTCGCTTAGGACTGCGGGGTGGAGCATGGAGGTGCAGATGTGGTCTCTCTCTGCTATGGCTTTTCTTACTTCCGTTGAACTATAAGGGAAGAGGGGGGCAGAGACTAATTGGACGTTTTCTGGTAGGGTATGGGCATCTATTTCATAGCCTTTGCGGGGATAGACGATGATGCGGTAGTGTTGCAGGATGTATTCCCATTGTGCCCATTTGTGGAAGATTTGCCAGTTGTCTGAACCGATAATGAGGGCAAACTCTTCGTCTGGATATGTGGCAGAAAGGGAGGATAGTGTCTTATAGGTGTAGGTGGGCTTGGGGAGACGTATCTCAAAGTCGGATACTTCTACTCCAGATAGATTTTCTACGGCAATTTTGGCAAGGTGTAGGCGCAGGTTTTCGTCAAGCAAGTGCCTTTGTTGCTTGAGGGGATTCTGAGGGGAGACCATGAGCCACACTTTGTCTGCATAGCCGTTACAGACAAGCCACTCGGAGAGATTGGTATGTCCAAGATGGATAGGATTGAAAGAGCCTCCGAAGATTCCTATCATGATTCTTCGAGGAATTGACTTACTACGCGTACTATCTCGCGTTGTGCTGTTGCCAAGTCGTTATTGACAACGATGGTGTCGAATTTTTCGGCAAAAGACATTTCGTAGGCAGCACGTTCCACGCGTTGCTCTATCACTTCGGGAGCATCTGTGGCACGGGCAATAAGTCGCTTGCGAAGTTCTTCTATTGAAGGGGGTTGGATAAATATGCTTATAGACTGGTCGCCATAGGTCTGCTTGATATTCATGCCTCCGATGACATCGACGTCGCATACTACGTTCTGGCCGAGGGCAAGCATGTGATCTACCTCTGTCTTGAGCGTGCCATAGAAACGTCCTTCATATACTTCGCACCATTCCAGGAATTCTCCATTGTCTCGACGTTGTCTGAACTCTTCGGGCGAAAGGAAGAAATACTCCACTCCATGTTGCTCCGTGCCTCTCGGTGGACGGCTGGTGGCTGATATGGAGAAATGAAGATTGTCCACGTTTTTCATCAGATGGCTGATGAGTGTGCTCTTTCCGCTACCGCTGGGAGCAGAGAATATGATGACTTTTGCCATAGGTTTTGGTTTATTGAGGGAAATAGGAAATATAGAAGGATTGAATAAAACGATAGTAGAATAAGACCGATAAGCTCTTAATTACAACTGCTTGGAGATAAGTTTCAAAAACTCATCGCGCGTCTTGGCTTGGTTGAATGCGCCACAGAAATCGCTGGTAGTGGTGAGTGAATGGCTTTTCTCAACACCACGCATCTGCATACACATGTGATGTGCCTCAAGAACTACCATAACGCCAAGGGGATGCAGGGATTGCTGAATGCACTCTTTGATTTGTGTCGTCATGCGCTCCTGAACTTGCAGGCGATGTGAGAAGATATCTACCACGCGTGCAATTTTTGAAAGCCCTGTAATGTATCCGTTGGGAATATAGGCAACGTGGGCTTTACCATAGAACGGCAGCATGTGGTGTTCGCAAAGCGAATAGAAGGGGATATCGCGAACGATGACCATTTGGTTGTAGTCCTCCTTGAACTTGGCTGAGTTCAAGACGGCAGAAGCATCTGTCTTGTAGCCGCTGGTGAGGTCTATCATGGCTTTTGCAACACGTGCGGGAGTTTTCAGCAAACCCTCGCGCCCTGTATCTTCTCCCAGCAATTCCAGAATGGCGTGAACATGCTTTTGTATGGATTCTTCTTTGCTCATCATCTGATTATCTTGATACATAAACTTCTGAGGGTACGATGCGTGCCTCTTTGCTTATTCCTGCTCTACGAATGGATTCGGCATATTTATTGGCCTGTTTGGAATCCTTGAAGTCGCCTACCACGCAAACCCACTTTGGAGAGGAGAAATGGGTATATACCGATAGCTCGGGAAATGCCTTGCGACACCTGTTGCCTGCGGCTACGGCTGCATTCTTGTCTGCACGCGAGTTTCCTCCCGTATAGATCTGCACACGATAGCCTCGTGCCTTATGTTTTTCTCCGCCTATTACCGGCTTGTGATGTGTGCGTTCCTCTGTCTCTTTCCCATCGTTTTCTGATGCATTTTCGTTGTTCGACTTTTTTACACCATTATTAGAGCGATAAGAATCCTTGACATGGCCATTCTCTACAATCTTCTGTATGCTGTCAGACTGAACTATCACGACCTTTCCCTGCCCAGGAACTTCGGTCTGAATACGCTTGACGAAAGAGCCCTGTGCATTGATGGTGAGAGCCGTAACGAAGAAAAAAAAGTAAAATAGTATTCTTTTCATAGGATAGAGTATAAACTTTACCTGCGAAAAAACTTTGGTGTTTTATTAAATCTGAATGGTTTAATATAAGAAGAGGTAATCAGAACCATATAGTCCTGACTACCCATTACACATTCTGCCGGAATTACTTCCAAGCATCAATGATACCCTTGAAGTCTGCTGCTTTCAGAGCGGCACCTCCAATCAGACCACCATCAACGTCTGGCTTAGCAAAGATTTCCTTGGCGTTTGAAGGCTTGCAACTTCCCCCATAGAGGATAGAAGTGTTGTCTGCTGCTTCAGCACCAAACTTCTCTGCAATCACGCTACGGATGAAGGCGTGCATATCTTCTGCCTGTTCAGCTGTAGCGGTCTTACCTGTGCCGATAGCCCAAACAGGTTCGTAGGCCAAGATGATGTTGGCAAATTCTTCGTTGCTGAGGTCGAAGAGAGAACCTTCGAGTTGAGCCTTGACAACTTCATTCTGCTTACCTGCTTCGCGTTCTTCGAGCACTTCGCCAATGCAGAAGATAACTTTCAGACCATTAGCAAGGGCAAGATTAACCTTCTCCTTCAAAATCTCGGCTGTCTCGCCATAATAAGCACGACGTTCGCTATGTCCGAGAATGACATACTGTGCTCCGGTAGATTTTACCATTTCGGCACTCACTTCTCCTGTATAAGCGCCCGAAACCTTGTCGGCACAGTTTTCTGCACCAAGACCTAAAACTTCAGAGTTCAAGAGCTGGGCTACAGAAGCCAGGTGAATAAAAGGTGTGCAGATAACTACATCGCAGTTAGGTTTGTCTGCAACCAACATCTCGTTTAATTCTTTTGCCAAAGCAATACCGTCCTGAAGATTCTTATTCATCTTCCAGTTTCCGGCTACGATTTTCTTTCTCATAACGTTTAATTGATTTTTTTGATTATTATTGTTTTTTCTTGTTTTCGTATATTTTTTCGACTTCATGTAGATTCCGTCTGCAAAGATAATCAAAACTAACGGAATAAAGAACCAAAGCAGCAATTTGAACCATCCTGCGAATGAATCCGCGGACATTTCAACGCTTTTACCTTGGAAAACCTGTTCAAAAACTGCTTCCTCGGGTAATTCGTTCTTTCCAAATTTCTTGAGAATACGTCCTTCTCTGATTTGGATTAACGTGGGATTTGTTCCGCTCATTTCGCGTAACAAGCTCTCGTCGCTTTCCAGGAAAGGATAGGTGGCTCCCGTGTGGTCAATCCATTTCTCAATAGCTTCTTTTGATGATGCCGTGATGCCGTAGAACTTGTATCCTCTGTCCTCGCAGTAATCATACAAATCGTTAATCAGGTCGCAAATTCCGGCGTCTGCATATTCTATCTTCGGCATGACGAGCATGAAGACATCGGACGTGTCTGTAATCAACTCCAAGGTCTTGTCTTCTGCTTCATTCCAAAGAGAGAAGTGAGCCATAGTCTCCTGCATGTCCTCGCCATATTCTCCTACAAGGGCTTTGTAGAGATTGAAGCCTTCCTTGTATTTCCCGAAGTCAATGGAGGGATGACGATAAAGGCTTACGAACGACAGAATGAGAATGAAGATAAAAGAGAAAAAGACGATAATCCATTGATTTCTTTCGGATATAAACCTGCGTATCTTCTGTGGATAGAAAATCACGAGGGCGTTGCAACAGAGTAGGCCTATATTCTTCAGCAAAGTCTCGCCATTTGTCAGAATCAGGGCTTCACCAAAACAACCACAATCTTCCACATCATTCGTGATATACAGATAGAGCGTGATTAGGGTAAAGCCTGTCAGCAAGAAAAGCGATATGAAGCAAGATTTCCGCCTGTGTATTCCAAGTAGCAGGTTGATACCAAGTGAGAACTCTACGAGGGATAGCATGAAGACGAAGAACATCAGCAAGACAGAGTCGTCTGCATACGAATAGTGCATTACTCCCATGTAGGCATTTACCTTTTCGGACATACCTATGGGGTCTGCGGCTTTTACAAATCCTGAGAAAAGGAAAGTAAGAGCCAGAATCATCCGGCATACGGTTACTATGATGTAGATGAACTTCTGCTTCACGTTTCTGTCGCTTGTTTCAGTCAATTATAGGAAACAATTATTTCTCAATGGTAAGCTTTATCAAAGCGAAAACGGCATAGTTGAGCATATCAAGGTAGTTGGCAGAGATGCCTTCCGACACAAGCGTCTTGCCATCCAGTTCCTCGATTTGCTTGGTGCGGAAAATCTTCATCAGAATAAGGTCTGTGTATGAAGAAACGCGCATTCCACGCCATGCTTCGTCGTAATCGTGATTTTTTCGCTTCATCAGTTCCAAAGCCTCGGTTGCATATTTATCGTAGGCTTCGATTGCTTTATCTACGGGCATATCTGCTTTTTCGGCAACGCCATGCTCCAATTGTATCAGGCCGACAATACAATAATTCACTATTGCGTAGAATTCAGGAATGATTCCTTCGCCAACAAGGGATTCCTTTTTCACTTCCAGGCTGCGGATTCTATTTGCTTTGATATACAACTGGTCTGTTACGGAAGACGGGCGCATAATCCTCCAGGCAGATTTATAGTCATGCAGTTTGTCCACGAAAATCTGTCGGCTTGCCTGCATCACTTTTTCAAACTCTTCGTTTGTATTCATCGTTTTATTCTAATATATTTATGTTGTAAATGACTTCAAGAGGTAGATTTCAAGTATCTATTCCGGCACAACAATCCAACCATCCATGATAGAACCCAAGAGCATCGTCGCGCCAGGTGAAAGCTACCTTACTATTGGTATCATCTGCCTTGGAATAGTAGTTTTCGGGAGGTAGGATTCTAAGTCCTTTTGTTAAATCTCTGTGATATTCAAAATCCAGACGATTCTCGGGGTATTCCAGATGCCCTGTTATGTAAACGGCACGTTTCTCTTCGGATGCTACGATGCCAACTCCAGCTTCTTTGCTTGCGGCCAGCACTTTGAGGGCTTTACATTTGGCAACATCTTCGAGACGTACCTCAGTATGCCGACTGGCGGGCATCATCATGGGGTTATGACAGCAGGAAAGCAATTTATCTTGCTCCTTGATTTCATAAGGATAGACTCCGAATTTCTTTTCTTCGAGCGGAAACTTCTGTATGCCGTATTGGTGATACAAGGCTGCCTGTGCTGCCCAACAGATGTAGAGCGTGGAACGGGTGTGAAGGGTTGCCCAATCCATGATGTGGCACAGCTTTTCCCAATAGCGTACTTCCTCGAACGAAATCTGCTCTAATGGTGCTCCGGTAACTATCATACCGTCATAATCGGCATCGCAAAGTTTCTCGAAGTCCGTATAGAATCGGTTCATGTATTCATTTGGAGTCGTCTTGTAGGTCTGTCCTGAAATCTTCATGGGAATGATGCGAACAGGCTGCTTGTAACCATGAAGCATGTCGATGATGCATCTTTCTGTGGCCTGTTTCTCCGGCATCAGGTTGAGCAACAAAACTGTTAATGCAGGCTTTGAAGCATCAAAGCTTGAGACATCAACGGCTTTGTCGCAACCAAATGCGTTATACTCGCTCATTCCATTAGGTAGAATTACCATACCGATAGAGATTTCAATTTTCTGCTGTTTCTACTCCTTATATAATATATAGGGCAGCAGGATTGCAGATAACAGCCATTTTATGTTACTCCATGAAACAAATCATTTGGGGAGAATATTCCGCTTACCAAACCTGTACGCGCTTCTCTTTGGGGAGGAACAGCTTATTCTTTTTCGTTACATTGAAAGCTTTGTACCAAGCGTCGATGTGGGGTAGGGCACCATTCACGCGCCACAAGCCGAGTGCGTGGGGATCGCGCTTAGTCAGGTTGCGAATTTCCTCATCACGAATATTTCCTGCCCATACTCCGGCATAGGCTATGAAGAAGCGTTGTTCGGGGGTGAGTCCATCGACCTTTTTCAGAGGATTACTCTTCATAGCATTCTGGAAAGCCTTGAACGAAACGTTCAGTCCGCCATGGTCTGCCAGATTCTCGCCCAAAGTCAATTCGCCATTGGCTTTGAGATCAGGAAGTACGTTGATATTAGAGAAGAAGTCGCTCAAAACTTTGGCACGTGCCTTGAATCCCTCGGCATCAGCAGGAGTCCACCAATCTTTCAGGTTACCATCCTTGTCATACTGGCGTCCGTTGTCATCAAATCCGTGAGTCATCTCGTGGCCTATGACAACTCCTATAGCGCCATAGTTAAAGGCATCGTCGGCTTCCATATCGAAGAAGGGATATTGCAGTATTCCTGCGGGGAAGCATATCTCGTTTGTGGTAGGATTGTAGTAAGCATTAACAGTCTGGGGAGTCATATACCATTCATCGCGATCTACGGGCTTGTTCACCTTCTTCTGAATCATGTCTTCCATAGCAAAGATAGAAGCACGTTGCAGGTTGTCATAATAACTGAGGCTTGGATCAATATCAAGCTTGTCGTAGTTTTTCCACTTGTTGGGATAGCCAATCTTCACGTAGAAAGTAGAAAGTTTCTCGTGAGCTCGTTGCTTGGTTTCCTTGCTCATCCATTTCTGTGCGTCAATTCTCTCGCCAAGTGCTACCTGAAGGTTTTTCACGAGCTGAGTCATACGTTCCTTTGCGGCAGCAGGGAAATATTTCTCTGTGTACATCTTACCTACTGCTTCACCCAATACGCTATTGACGACACTTACAGAACGTTTCCAGAGCGGAGTGTCTTCTTCCTTACCACTCATAACGCGACCGAAGAAGTCGAAATTGGCATTCCTAAAATCGTCAGAAAGAAGTCCGGAGGCATCTGTCAGAAGTTGGAAAGCCATATATGTTTTGAGGTCATCAAGCGAAGTCTCTCTGAAGAGTTTTGAAACGCCCTCAATAAACTCCGGCTGACCTACGATTACTTCGTTGAAAGCAGGGTAGCCCAACGTGCGGAAGAAGAGATTCCAGTCAATAGCGGGATACTTCTGCAATAGTTCTACGTAAGTCATCTTGTTGTAGTTCTTTTGCGGGTCGCGAAGTTCGGTACGAGAACGCGAAATCTTGGCAACAGCCGTTTCCACACGCAGAACAGTTTCCATATTTGCCTGAGCTACATCACAGCTCTCGCCCATAAGTTTGAAAAGTGTGACGATATACTTCTTGTAAGCTTCGCGAATCTTCTGTGTGGCCGAATCGTTTTCAAGATAGTAGTCCTTCTGTCCTAGTGTCAAGCCGGATTGGAAGATGTTTACTATATTCTGACTGCTGTTCTTGTCATCTGCTCCGACATATACGCCAAAAAAGTTACCAACTCCCTGACGTCCTAAAAGAGCTGCATTTACCAACCATGCTTCGCGGCTTGAAATGGCCAGGATGTTCTTGTATTCTTTCATCACAGGGGTGTTCCCTTCTCTGTTCCTGCGGGCTGAATCCATAGCAAGGTTAAATAAGTCGGCTATTTTCTGACCTATTGAACCTTTCTCGTGTCTTTCCAGAGCCAATTCCTGTATCAGTTCTTTGATACGTTTGCGATTGAGTTCGTCAAGTTCGTTGAATGTACCGAAACGTGCGTATTCCGGAGAGAGCGGATGCGCTTTCACCCAGCCTCCGTTGGCATATTCGTAGAAGTTATCCCCCGGATTTTGTGTTAAGTCCATATTTTCGGACTTTAATCCTGTCTTCAGATTTATTTGTGCAAATGCTGATGTCATAGCAACTGCTAAAATTAAAACTAAATTGATTCTTTTGTTCATATTTCTAAGTATATTTTTGATATATCTTTTATGTTCTCAGAGATGTGCCTTATCTATTTTATGATGTGCCTTATCTTTTCAGAGATGTGGCACTTCTTTTTTGAGATATGGCTTAACTTTTCTTGCTAATCCTATTTATTCTTTGTTAAACTCCTCAACTGCATTAACAGCCTCTTCCCATTCGTCCATTGCTGCTTCAAGTTGTTTTTGAAGTTCGCCATGTTTGATGAATAGTGAGCTATCCGACATGTTTTCCGGCAAAGTCATCTTCTGTTCCAGAGTGCTGATTTCGGATTCTATCTTTCCCACGCGTTCTTCTGCCGCCTTGACATTGCGTTCCAGCTTCGTGCGGAGTTTGTTACGTTCTTTCATCTGCTCGTATGACAGTTTTCCTTCCGAAACTGCCGGCTCTTGCGTTTGGATTACTGTGGAATCGTTCATGGATTCGGGACGAAGCATCTGTAGTTCGTCCAGATTCTGCAGATTCTTTGAACGAAGGAAATCGTAAATACCGCCTATGTGCTCACGTACTTGGCCGTCGGCAAATTCATACACTTTGTCTACAAGACCGTCAAGGAAATCGCGGTCGTGACTGACGACTATTACCGTTCCGTCGAAAGCAGAAATGGCTTCTTTGAGCACATCCTTGGTTCGCAGGTCTAAATGATTGGTAGGCTCGTCAAGTATCAGGAGATTAACGGGTTCTAACAGGAGTTTTATCATAGCCAGACGACTGCGCTCCCCACCGCTTAGGACTTTTACCTTCTTGTCTGAGGCTTCTCCGCCAAACATGAAGGCTCCAAGGATATCGCGAATTTTCAGTCGGACATCTCCTTTAGCCACATTGTCGATAGTCTCGAATACCGTAATGTTTTCATCCAGTAGTTGAGCCTGATTCTGGGCATAATAGCCTATTGAGACGTTATGTCCTATGGTGAGTTTGCCGTCAAAGGGAATTTCGCCCATAATACACTTGACAAGGGTGGATTTTCCTTCTCCATTCCTGCCGACAAAGGCTATTTTCTCGCCACGTTTGACCGTAAGGTTTACGCGACTGAAGATTTGGTGGTTACCATAGGCTTTGGCAACTTCATCACAGATGATAGGGTAGTCGCCACTACGCAAACATGGAGAAAACTTGAGGTGCAGGTAAGAATTGTCCACCTCGTCCACCTCTATGGGCACAATCTTCTCAAGATGCTTGATGCGACTTTGCACCTGAACGGCTTTAGTGGGCTTATAACGGAAGCGCTCAATGAAGTCTTTAATATCAGCAATTTCTTTCTGTTGGTTCTCATAGGCACGAAGCTGCTGTTCCCTGCGTTCTGCACGAAGTCTGACATATTCATCGTATTTTACCTTGTAATCTACGATTTTTCCGCAAGAAATTTCGAGCGTTCGTGTGGTAACATTGTTAAGAAATGCGCGGTCGTGGCTAATGAGAACAACAGCTCCCGGATAGCGTTGCAGAAAGCTCTCCAACCATCCTATACTTTCGATATCAAGGTGGTTGGTAGGCTCGTCAAGCAAGAGAAGGTCGGGCTGTTGCAGCAGAAGTTTGGCCAACTCTATTCGCATACGCCATCCGCCACTCAGTTCTGAGGTAGGGCGGGAGAGGTCTTCGCTCTTAAATCCCAACCCCTTGAGTGTTCGTTCGGCAGCCGCCTCGTAATCGTGTGTTCCTATGGACAGACGCTCGCTAAGCAGACTGTATTGCTCAACAAGTGCCAGATAATCTTCGGAATCCGTATCTTCCCTCTCAGAGAGCTCCATCATCATCTCGTTATGACGGCGGTTGAGTTCGTCCTGATGGCTGAAAACTGTCAGCACTTCCTCCTTCACGGTAAAGCGGTCGGATGTCTGCATCACCTGAGGCAAGTAGCCTATAGAGGTATCCCTGCGAACATCAACACTTCCCGATGTGGGATGCTGTAATCCTACGATTATCTTGAGGAGTGTGGATTTCCCCGCACCATTCTTTCCTGTCAAGGCCACACGCTCCTTTGCGTTGATAACAAAGGAGGCATCCGTAAACAAAGGACGTGCACTAAATTCTATGGAAAGATGATTAACTGAAATCACGGGGACTGAAATTACGATTATCTACTTCGTTTGAATGAGTGGAATCCGTTTTGCTTCTATGAGGTAACTATGAATGATTAAGTATCGAAACCTGTTTTATTTAGAAACGGCAATAGAGCTGAACACCAAAGGTGTTGTAGTTCTTGTCAGGAACACTATTGCTGTTTTCGTGGGTGAAATCGTATTCAGCCTGGATAAACAGATTTTTGTTAAAGTAGTAGTTGATTGAAAGTTCGTAAACAGACTTGAGAGAACTCCATTTCTTATTGTCGCGATAGCAGTCATAACGACCGAACACGCGGAAATTCTTGTAAGTAGGAGTACCTGCCTGGAGATACCAGCCATCAGCATAGTTTGCTGCGGCAGCATTGGTAACTTTCTGGCCTTTAGACCAAACATATTCGCCACGAACCATCCAGTCGCTTACGTATTCAGCACTCACTCCCAAGCGTTGGCGTTTTACCGACTGTAAAGTGCCGGCTGCTCCATTATATTTCTCGTTTACATACTTGCCGTTCCAGCCGAAACCGCCAATACGCATACCTTTTATGGGAGAAATCCAGAGACCACCGATAAGGTCTTTGAAGTTGTCCTTATCTGTATGGTTTACACCCTGTCCGTTAAAGAAACCTACCTGATAGTGCAACCAACGATGGCCATCCTTTGCGGGGAAGAAGTCACCCTGAAATTGCAAACCCAAGTCACGTCCGTTACAAGCATGTTCGCCCACACGATCACTGAAACCTATAAGTTTTGTAGAGACCTGTGAGTATGAACCAAAGCCTACATCAAGCGGATTCATAGGGTTCTCGTAACCAAAGGAGCGCTTGAATTGTCCGAGCTTCACTCTGAATTCCTTGAAGTGCTGCCATTCTACAAAGGCATCAACGATTCGGGCTCCTTTGTCCTCTCCTGGAGCGCCATTAACTTGCAACTGCAATTTGTAATAGAAGTCCTTGAAGGCGTGGCCATCTACATACAGACGCACAAGGCGTAAATCGAAGCCACCATTGGAGTCTGCACCCGACTTGTCGGTTATGGAATATTTTCCGATGATGTATCCGCCAAACTTAATGTCCGACTGAGTTTTCTGCAGGGCTTGGTCTATCTTGGCAAACGTGCCCAAACTCTTGGTGTCTGTTATGGGAGCGTTCTCGTCGCTCTCTGTAATGTTCACCTCTTCGGTAGGATTCATCGTAAGGCTTTCGCGTTCTTCATCTGTACCTGTTGCAAATGCGCTACCTGAAATCAGGAGTGCTGCAAGTAATAAAATGTTCTTTTTCATAATGATAATGTGATTTCTAAATGATTTTTCTTATTTGATAAGGACTCTGTCCAAAGCCTTCGCAAACATTTCGGTAATGCTGCCAAGTTCCTTGATTTGTTGCAGGAGCTTCATCTGTGCCTTGAAGTCGTTCTTTATTTCCGGCTTAAGCAATTGTTTGCGCAGAGCTTCTACCTCGTCCTTCAGAATGGCGTACTTTAAATTATTAATAAGGAGTGGAGTAAGTTCGCTCAACCTGTCTTCGTCTTTAACGAGCCCCTGTTGCAAACTCTTTGTTAAAGGCAATTCGGTATCGACTGCATTATTGGCAAAGAGCGTTATTTCAGAATTTTCGTGAGTCTGAAAATGGTCGAACATAGAGAGTGAATGTGAATTGTCGTATTCCACGGCTTCTTGCAGTATCTGCTTGTAAAGAGGATTGCGAAGTTCTATTTGGTCAGCCGCAAGACTTTCGGAGACATACTGCGCCACAGTCATTTCTGTCCTTTCTCCTTCTTCCGTTTCTATTGTAATGTTCGAGGCTCCGAAGCGGATAATCAAAGTGGCTATCATGCGTTCCTGTTCCTCGTATGTCTTGCCATTATGAGCAGTTATCAATTCAGAGAGGTCGCTACTTGGCGTTTCCTGTTCCTCTGTTTCTTTTGGGGCATCAACACCCTCTTTTTCTCCTTGCTTCTTCTCTGCCTGTTGCCGGCGTTGTATGGCACGATTCTTCCCAACTTCGTTTAAGATGAGTTGTTCGTTCACGTCGAGAAGGTTGGCACATTCTTTGACAAAAGCCTGCCGCACGATACCATCGGGTATGACGGAAATGCTACGCACCACATCCGAAATCAGTCCGGCTCGTTTCAAGGGATCGTCGCCTATCTCGTTAAGCAGGAGCTTTGTCTTGAAGCGGATGAAATCGACTTCGTTCTCTTTAATGTAGTTTCTAAATTCTTCTGCCGTATGACTTCGTGCAAAACTGTCGGGATCTTCGCCATCAGGTAGGAGCAAAACTTTAATTTGCAAACCTTCTGCCAGCAGCATGTCAATACCTCGCAGACTTGCTTTGATTCCTGCATTATCGCCATCGTAAATGACTGTAATATGACTGGTGAAGCGATGCAGCAGTCGGATCTGTCCCTCGGTAAGTGAGGTTCCCGAAGAAGCCACCACGTTTTCCACACCACTCTGGTGCATGGAAATCACATCGGTATAGCCTTCTACCAGATAACAGCAGTCTTGTTTGGAGATAGCCTGCCGCGCAAAGTAGAGTCCGTAGAGTTCATGGCTCTTGCTGTAGATAGCAGATTCGGGGGAATTGACATATTTTCCTACATTCTTCTGCTTGTCGCCCAGAATACGGCCACCAAAGGCAACGATACGTCCGGAAATGGAATGAACGGGGAAGATGACGCGGTCGTGATAGCGATCCAGCAATTTCTTATCGTTCTCTGCTTCAAAACATAGGCCGGTCTTTACCAAATATTCGGGCTTGAACCCACGCTTTACGGCTGCGGTGGCAAGAGCCGTACGATCGGAGGGAGAAAAACCGAGCTGGAATTTCTTGATGGTATCATCACGAAAACCACGACTGCGGAAATAGGCCATTCCTATGGCAATGCCATCGACCTCGTTGTGCAAGACATTAACAAACCAGTCGCGAGCCCATTCGTTAAGCACAAACATACTCTCGCGTTCGGTCTCGGCTGCTTTCTCTTCGTCGGTAAGTTCTTTTTCGCGAACCTCTATGCCATACTTACGCCCAAGCCATTTCAAGGCTTCGGGATAGGTCATCTGTTCGTGTTTCATGACGAAGCCCACCACGTTTCCGCCTTCGCCACAACTGAAGCATTTGCAGAGTTGCTTACTTGGCGAAACAATGAAACTTGGCGTTTTCTCGTCGTGAAAGGGACACAGGCCTTTATAATTGACACCCGACTTACGAAGCGTGACAAATTCGCCAACGACATCTACTATATCGGCGGCATCAAGTATGCGTTGTATGGTGGAACGGTCTATCAAGAAATCCTAATCTATTAGAAAACCATTTGTTCAGAGACGTATTTTCTTTTTACGCTCTGAACAAATAGTAATAACGTGATTCTTTGTATAATAATCCTATGCCTCAGTAGGGCGTAGGTCTATCTGCAATTCGTCAAGCTGCTTCTGATCTACATGACTTGGAGCGTCGAGCATGACGTCACGTCCTGCATTATTCTTCGGGAATGCTATGCAGTCGCGTATGCTGTCTAATCCGGCAAAGATGCTTACCCAGCGGTCTAAGCCGTATGCAAGTCCGCCATGTGGGGGAGCGCCATATTTGAAGGCGTTCATCAGGAAGCCAAACTGCTCTTGTGCCTTTTCGGGAGTGAATCCCAGCACATCAAATATCTTTGCCTGAAGCACGGCATCATGAATACGGATGCTTCCGCCGCCTACTTCCACGCCATTACATACCATATCGTAGGCATTGGCTTTTACTGAAGCGGGATCGGTATCCAGTTTTTCAACGTCTTCGGGCTTCGGAGCCGTAAATGGGTGGTGCATAGCCATAAGACGGCCTTCCTCGTCGCTCCACTCGAACATCGGGAAATCTACGACCCACAGAAGTGCAAACTTGTTCTTGTCGCGCAATCCGAGACGGCTTCCCATTTGCAAGCGCAGTTCGCAAAGTTGTTTACGGGCACGCATGGCATCATCACCGCTGATAATGAGAATCAGGTCGCCTGGCTTAGCTTGCATGGCTTCCTTCAGTTTCTCTAAAACTTCTGGAGTATAGAATTTATCAACGCTTGACTTCACGCTTCCGTCTTCATTCACACGAGCATAAACGAGGCCTTTGGCACCAATCTGCGGACTCTTGACAAAGTTCGTCAGTTCGTCAAGTTGTTTGCGGGTGTATTCTGCACAACCCGTAGCACAAATACCACCGATATATGCTGCCTCGTTGAATACTCCGAAATCTCCTGTACCTTTCAGCACATCCATCAGTTCTACGAACTCCATTCCGAAACGCATATCGGGTTTGTCAGAACCAAAGCGGCGCATTGCCTCGTTCCAAGAGAGACGAAGGAAAGGCTGCTCGCCTAAATCAACACCACGAACGGTCTTGAACAGATATTTAGTCATCTCTTCAAAAGTCTTGATGATGTCGTCCTGCTCAACAAAGCTCA
The DNA here is from genome assembly GCA_947167835.1 of uncultured Prevotellaceae bacterium. GTDB lineage: Bacteria > Bacteroidota > Bacteroidia > Bacteroidales > Bacteroidaceae > Alloprevotella. The sequence goes on along the minus strand of CAMVJO010000019.1, from coordinate 6,858 downwards.
TTTCGCAGTCAATCTGCGTGAACTCTGGCTGACGGTCGGCACGAAGGTCTTCATCGCGGAAACATTTCACGATTTGGAAGTAGCGGTCCATACCTGCCACCATGAGTAATTGCTTCAAGGTCTGAGGACTCTGCGGCAAAGCATAGAAACATCCGGGATTCATGCGACTTGGCACGATAAAGTCACGTGCTCCTTCGGGGGTAGAACCCACTAAGACGGGAGTTTCTATCTCAAGAAATCCTTTTGAATCAAGGAAACGACGTACCTCGATGCAGAATTTATGACGCAATTCCAAGTTTTTGCGCACAACCTCACGACGAAGGTCGATGTAGCGGTATTTCATGCGCAAGTCGTCGCCGCCATCAGTATTCTCCTCAATAGTAAAGGGAGGTGTAAGGGCTTCGTTTAATACATTAAGGGCAGAAACGATAATTTCCACATCACCTGTAGGCATCTTGTCGTTCTTAGAGAAGCGTTCGTTCACTACGCCTTCTACTTGAATAACAAACTCACGTCCCAAACGGTTGGCACGTTCACAGAGTTCGGCATTAGCCTCCTGATTAAACACCAATTGAGTGATACCATAACGATCGCGAAGATCCACAAACGTCATTCCACCCATCTTACGCGTGCGTTGCACCCAGCCGGCCAGAGTAACTTTTTCGCCAACGTTGTTCATGCGCAACTCTCCGCAAGTTTTACTTCTATACATAACTATTTGTTTTTTGTATGTTTTTTTTGATTTATTTTCAAGGTGCGAATTTACTGCAAAATATCGTTTCACGCAATTTTTTTAGTTATTTTCATTCCCACCCCTATTATTTTTAATTAAAGAATAGGGAAAAGAACCGATAATTCGCCTATTCTCACAATTCTTGACAAGGTGTTTTCTATCTCTTTCTCGGATTAGAGCGCTTGGCTTTGTCCAGCAAAGAATTAGAATTATAAAACTAAAATTCTAAATCATATTTCAATCGAAGCGCCCAAAATGGAAGAGGTCGCCTGGCGGCTCGAAATGTTATTTATAATTGAATTTTAGAATCTTTACGCCCAGAATGGGCGTAAAGATAATATGTCAAATTCACAACAGAGAGTCATTATAAATTGTATTTTATAAAAACTACATGATTTTATAAAGTCTGATTTATACATTAAGGTGTTTTCTATAAAACAAGATCAACAAACAACGAAAATTTTGCAACAATTAAACCGATATATTTTTATTTTGAGCGGAAATAATCAAACAAAATGGGGATGTTGTGAAAGGAAAAATGTATATTTGCAGTCGGAAACACAATATTTTGCTCAAATTTAGGGAAATAACTACAAATAATCTTCGATAATAAAATGAAAACTACAATCCAAGAACTTGATGGCAACATGGTTGCCTTTCTTGAAGGCAGTCTGGACACGTCTGTAGTTCCAGAAACAGAAAAGGCTATGAGTCCTCTTTACGACTGTGACAAGGATATCATCATAGACTGCACGGACATGAATTATATTTCGTCGGGTGGCCTGCGTATCTTCCTCGGTATCTTGAAGAAAGCCCAGGGAAAGGGCAAACATGTATATATTAAAGGAATATCTGACGACGTTCGTGCCGTTTTTGCCATGACGGGCTTTACCCATCTTTTCGAGTTTAAGTAAACTCACCGTATTATGGGGAACAAGGTTACTTTAGATGCTCACGGTGAGGCTTTGATGCAGCAATATCGTGAGCTAAAGCCTACGTTGGAGCAGTTGGCAAAAGATGCCTTCGCTCTGCTTTCTGATGCTCTCAAGGAACAAGGCATTTATGTCACGGCCATGGAGTATAGGGTGAAGAAAGAACACTCGTTGGAAGGTAAAATTGAATTAAAAGGCGCTAAGTATAAGAGTATAGACGACATAACAGACCTTGTCGGGCTTCGTGTGATTACTTTCTATACGGACGAGGTGGATAAGGTTGCTGCTATTGCTCAACGCATTTTCGATATAGACTGGCAAGAGAGTGTGGATAAACGAAGACTGCACGAACTCGATGCTTTCGGCTACAATTCGCTCCACTATATCTGTCGTATGAAAGAGGGCGGGCCGCGTTTTGAGTTGCAGATGCGTACGGCTTTGCAACACGTGTGGTCCACTATCGAACATGATACGGGCTACAAGGGCGATGTGAAGATTCCACGTGAATATTTGCGACAGTTCAGTCGTCTTGCCGGTATGCTGGAATTGATAGACAACGAGTTCAGCCGCCTTCGCTTGGTTCTGACGGACTACCAACGGCAGATTCAGGCTTTGGTGAAGAACGGACAGCTGAAAGATGTGCCTTTGTCTCCCGATTCGTTCCGCAATTATCTTGATTTGCATCCTTTTGACAGGCTGAACAAGCGTATTGCAGCCGTTAATCAGGCCGAGATATATCCTGTTTCGATGATGCCTTATCTTCCTGTGCTTGAATCTTTCGGAATAGAAACGCTTGAAGACGTTCAGCATTTTATTGATGAAAATAGCGAAGATGCCTTTCAACTGGCTGTTTCGCAACTGGCCGTTACCAACCTTGACATACTCTCTTCTGCCAAGGCTTTAGAATATCTTTGCTTGGTTTACGTGCTGAATCATGATGGTGGGCGCAAGGGCCTGAAGTTTATTTATGATACCATCAATGGCGAGAGCGATACAAACAATATTCTGGCTGATATGATATTAGAACAGGCTCGTACCTTGTCGTTTATGAATAATAATTAGAGGCTTGTATATTTATTATTCTGAAAGAGCTTTGGTCTTTCAAGTAATGATAAATAGTTTCAGTTGATAAAATCATGGATTCATTTATTTTTTTGGGCTATAGCCTTGATGCGTGGATTACTATTGCTACGGTATTAGGTTTGTTTACCACTTTGTTGTTTACAAAACTTCGTGCAGACTTGGTATTCCTCGCGGCCATAGGGGTGTTGTTTGTTACGGGTGTATTGGATGCTAAGGAGGCTTTCACAGGGTTCAGTTCTACATCCGTAATTGTCGTTGGCGTATTGTTTGTAGTTGTTGCAGGCCTCACACATACTGGTGTCTTACAATGGATTGTGCGCAATCTTTTGGGTTTGCCAACAAGTTATGGCAAGGCTGTCGTCAGACTGATGCTGCCTGTGGCCGGCCTGAGTTCATTCCTTAGCAATACGACGGTAGTCACCATGTTTGTCAGCATTGTCAAGATGTGGTCTAAGAAGTTAGGCATAGCTCCTTCAAAACTGTTGATTCCGTTGAGTTATGCTTCGGGCATGGGTGGCGTATGTACGCTTATCGGTACTCCTCCTAACCTTATAATCAGCGGACTATATGCAGACAAGACAGGAGTGACGATGAATGTGCTGACAACGACCATCCCCGGTCTCTTCTGTTTGGCAGTTGGCGTACTTTCTATTATTGCCATGAGAAAGCTGCTTCCCGAACGCAAAGCTCCTGAGTCTGCATTTGAGGCTACTTCGGAATATACCGTAGAGTTGTTGGTTCCGTCCGACAATAAGAATATCGGTAAGACACTTGGTGAAGCAGGCCTGTTTCATGTACGTGGCGGAAGCCTGATAGAGATACATCACTTCGATGGAGTGGTGTCGCTTGTCACGGAAGATGAGTTCGTGATGGGAGGAGACCGCCTGGTTTATGCCGGACAGATTGACGAAATCCTGGAACTAAAGAAAAGTCATGGATTAGTAAGTGCTGACCACCATGTTTTCTCCATGGACGAATTGGATAAGAACCGTCAGCTTCTCACGGCCTATGTCACTTTTGGGAGCAGTCTGATAGGTAAGACGATTGAAGAAAGCAAATTCGAGAAAGACAATAATATGACACTTGTTGCCGTGGCACGTAGTGGAAAACGTCTTAACACATCGCCGCGACAAGTCCAATTAGAGGCTGGAGATACACTTTTATTGGAATGTCCTAAACGACTGAAAGTGAACACGGAACAACTCTCATCAAAATTGCATCTATTCGATAGCGACCAAGTGGTAAAAACCAGTACAAAGACACTTGTGTCGTCTGTTATTTTGATTGCTATGGTGGTTGTTTCGTCACTCGGTATTATTCCGTTGCTACAATGTGCCTTCATTGCTGCTGCCGCCATGCTGTTGTTCCGTTGTTGTAATCCGGAACAGGCCATGCGCTCCATAAATTGGGATATTCTGATTGTTTTTGCCGCAAGTGTAGAACTTGGACTGGCTATTCAGAAGACAGGAATAGCCGAGAGTTTGGCCACAGGCATTCTTGATGTTTGCGGAACCAATCCGATTATTGTGATGACTGCTATCTGCTTCGTAGGAACGTTCATTACTGAGTTTATTTCCAACACGGCTGCCGGTGCCATGTTCTTTCCTATTATGTACGAGGCTGCCGAGAAGTTAGGCTACGAGCCATTCCCATTCCTTGTGGCGCTGATGATAAGTGTCAGCAGCAGTTTTGCAACCCCGATAGGTTCGCCCACCCACATGCTCGTATATGGTCCCGGCGGCTATAGGTTCAGCGATTTCATGCGCATCGGTCTGCTGATGAACCTTATTATCCTTGCAGCAAACATCTTTATTGTCAATATAGTATATCCTTTAACTCCATTGCAATAACCCCTTATTAATAATACTTATGAATAAGAACGAAAAATTTGTGATTACGATTAACCGAGAGGTAGGTGCCGGCGGTAGAACTATCGGTCGTAAACTTGCCGAAAAGTTAGGCGTGAATTTCTACGACAAGGCTATTGTTGAAGGTTTGACAAAGAAATTCAACCTCTCCATAGAACGCATTGAAGAGATTAAAGCTCAAAAGAAAACGTGGTGGAACGATTTCAATAACTATTATTCATCCCTTGTTAATAGTGATAGCGATGCAGATTCAGGCTTGGTTGTTGATGATGCTGCAATATTTGAAACCGAGAAGCGTATCCTGGAGGAAATAGCAGAGCAGACATCATGCGTCATTGCAGGTCGCACAGGTTTTATGATATTTCGCGATTATCCCAATCACTTGAATATCTTCATTCAGGCCTCTTTCAAGCATCGCGTGCAACGTGTGATGCGTCGTCAGAATATTAGTGAGCAGGATGCTTGTTATATCATTGAAAAGCTGGACAAGAATCGCGAAGCTTATATCAAGAAACACGAGGATACCTCGCGCTACGACACACGCAACTATCAGCTTGTTCTCTCTATGGACAACATGACCGAGGATGATGCCGTAGATCTCATTATGGAGTATATCAACCGCACGTGTAAATAATCAAATCTTCCAACTCAGTACACTTGCAAAAGATAAGTGAATGAACATTCCTTCTGATTCTTGTTTCATTCATTTACCTTTCGCAATTTGCGTTATAATAGGGCATATTTCTGAGAGAATGTTAGACTTTTTGAGGGAGATGTCTGACTTCTCAGTAGATAATTCTTATATTACTAACATATAATGTGCAATAATCAGAAAAATCAAACCATAAATATTGTGCGTTGTTCATAATTATTATACTTTTGCAGTCGCTAAACGGTTTTTTCCATAGAACAACCCTATATTATGTATAAGTTTTTCAAGATTCTGATAGTTGCTATTATATTTCTATTCAGTCATAACGCTCTGATAGCCCAGGAAGCCGACAGTACCATACTGCGTCCATCCTTTGAACTGGTATATACAGGCGAATTGCAGACCGATTTCGACCGTTCCAAGTTTGTTAATTTATTGAGGCTTCGTTGCGAACTGCCTCTATCCAAGCATTTGTCCTTTAACGTTGCATCTGTGAGTGTGGCTACCAGCGATGAGCTGCCTTTAATAGGAGATCTGCAAGGAATCTCAAGTATTGATGCCTGGAACATACCATTTGCGCTCAATGTAGCAGGATTTACGTGGAATATCAACGACCGTCATTCGCTCTTTGCTGGTATTCGCAATATGGACGAGGATTATTTCTGTAGCGACGGACTTGCCCTGTTCGCTAATCCCTCGTGTGGCGGATTTCCTGCTATTACAGCAAACTATGCCTTCCCCATTTATCCGTTGGCAGCAATGGGTATTCACTATGCCTACGATAGCGAGAAACTCGGCATTCAGGTATCATACTATAACGGCACAGGCTCATACACATTTACGGGATCAGACAATGTTTTTCGCTTCTGCCCTAAATCCGACGGCATCTTTGCCTTGGGACAAGTAGAATACCGTCACAAAGGAAGCAAATATTTCCTTGGTGCAAGCATTCACGACAGAGATTTGCTCTGGTTGGGTGGCAAGAAGATACGCCCCTGTGCGTGGATATATGCCGAACAGTCTTTGACACCCAGTTTGATGCTACTTGCCGGCTATGCTCATGCCTTCGATATTGACGAATTTTGCAAAAACTTCTGTGCATTAGGCGCAAAATACACCTATAGAAACATGGAATTTGGCATATTCTCCGACTATACACGCATGTTAGGAGTAGATGAATGGGCTACAGAACTCACCTGTCGCATATCCACCTCAAAATACCTGTCCATCCAGCCCGTATTCCATATCATAAAAACAGATAAAGAAACAAATTGTGTAGGTATGCTCCGCTTTAACGTCAGCCTTTAGTTTTTTCTCATTTCTATTCCCCTCGAGACGTTTACAATGATCATACGCCCAATCCGCTCAATCCGCTCAATCCGTGGTTAATAAAACGAACACGGATGACACGGATAACACGGATTAGATATTCTAAAAACAATTATAAAATTCAATTATAAATACCATTTCGAGCCGACAGGCGACCTTTTCTTTTATGGACGCTTCGCTTGAAATTTGATTTATAATTATTGGTTTATAATTCTTCTATGTTGCTATCCAAATAATTGGAGAATATTTATGTTTTATTAA